>JBEVIG010000169.1:0-6317 GCA_040510855.1 Solirubrobacteraceae bacterium | reverse complement strand
TGGGTCTGGCCGCACCCGCGGCCGAGGGGGCGAAGCCGTCCCTCGAGCGGATCGTCGTCGACGACGAGTTCTTCGACGAGGAGCTCTCGGAGGCCTGCGGCTTCGATATCACCGGGCACGCCGTGGGGAAGGTCACCCTCCGCGAGTTCTCCGGAGGCCGCCTCGCCGCCGTCAACAACGTGAACGTCGTCGTCACGTTCAGCGCGAACGGGAACACGTTCGCGCTCCACGACGTCGGCGCGGACGTTGCCAGGGTGCTGAAGGACGGGACGATCCAGCTCGCGATCATCGGCCAGGTGCCGTTCGGCTTCACGGGCGTGCTGAAGATCGACCCGGAGACCGAGGAGGTGTCCCACGAGCCGCAGCACGACACGGAGGCCTCCGACCTCGAGGCCGCGTGCGCGGCGCTCGCCTGAGCGTCAGCCGCCGCTGAGCCGGCGGCCGCGCTCGACGCCGGTCTCGCCCCGCTGGAGCCGCTCCAGCGCCTCCTCGCGCAGCGCGCCCGCGTCGTCGAGGTAGTCGCGCCAGGAGCGGCTCGGGGCGTACCCGAGCACGCGGCGCGCCTTCGCGATCGAGATGCCGCCGGGGTCCGGCTCCTCCGAGGGCCGGAGCTCCGGCGCCGCGTCACCGTGGAAGCGCCGGGCGAGCGTGGCGAGCGATTCGCGCGCCGCGATGTCGGGCGAGGCGATGTAGACAACCTCGTGGCCGGGCGTGCTCCTCTCCGCGGCGAGCCGGATCGCGTCGGCGAGGTCGTAGGCGTCGATGTAGGCCCAGAAGCCCTCGGACCGCGACGGCTCGCGGATCCAGGGGCCGAGGTTGTCGGCGTAGTTGCCCTCCCACTGCACCCAGCTCGGGCGGATGGAGACGCCGGTGAGGTCCGAGCGCCGCGTCGCGCCGTCCATCAGGAGCTCGCCGAAGTGCTTCGCCGTCGCGTACGGGTCCTGCGGGCGGATCGGATGCTCCTCGTCGACCGGGACGTAGTCCGGGAGGAACGGGCGCTCGGGGAACGAGAAGCCCGGCACGGTCTCCGACGAGAGGTGCACGAACCGCGGGACGCCCCAGCGCACCGCGGCCTCGAGCGTGTTGAACGTCGCCATCAGGTTGTTCCGGAAGACCGTGTGCGCGGTGTTCTGGGTCGGCTCGGGGATGGCGGCGGCGTGGACGACCGCCTCGTGGCCGCGGACGACGGCGAAGGCGTCGCCGGCGTCGGTCAGGTCGGCCTGGACGTAGGCGAGGGGACCGTTCTGCGCCTCGAAGAGCGGACGCTGGATGTCTGAGGCCGTGACCCGGTGGCCGGCCTCGTGGAGGGCCGCGACGGTGGCGGCGCCGACCTTCCCGCGGGCGCCCGTGACGAGGATGCGCATGCCGGGAGGTCTAGCCGATGCGCGGCTCGGGTACGCACGCAAGCGCCAGGGCGCCGGAAGGAGCGCCCGAATGACCAGAGGGGAAGGCCATGAACACCAGGACCATCGCCATCATCGCGCTCATCATCGCCGTCATCGTGCTCGTCATCCTGCTCACCTAGTCCGGGAGGGCGGGGGCGGCGCGCGCGCCGCCCCCCACGCTCCGACGCGCGTAGTAGTGTGGTCCGATGCTCCGGATTTCCGTCCTCTGGGCGATGCTGACCGTTCTCACCGTCGCCGCGAGCGCGCAGGCGGCCCCGACCGTGTCGGGGACGCTGGACCTCGCCGCCGACGGCGCCGGAGTGGGGTACGACTTCGCCGGAGCGCCGCTGCTCGAGGGCCCCGAGGCGGCCGTGGCCGCCGGGCTCGGCGAGCCGCTCCGGCGCTCGGCGGCCCGGTACGCGCCGATGGCGCTCACGCGCGTCGTGCTGCCTCCCGGGCGGTCGCTGTGCGGCGGCACCGGGGCGGAGATCGCCGACGAGCGGGCGCTGCTCCAGGTCGAGTCGGTCGACCTGCGCGTGCTCAAGGGGCGCGGTGCGGCGCAGGTCGCGCTCGCCCGGGCCGGCGATGGCCCCTACGGCGGCGGCGAGTATCCCGCGCCCGGGCTCCTGCGGGAGCCTTCCTCCGGCTGCGCGGTCCGCGCCGTCGGCGCGATGGGCGACGACGTGTTCCTCGGCCCCACCGCGCCGGAGTCGCTCCTGCGCCAGAGCGTGCGGCTGCGGTTCTCCGGCGGGGCCTGGCGCGGCTCGCTGGCGGTGAGCGACCCGGCGAGCGCGTACGGCCCGGCGACCGAGGCGCGGGCGACGATCGCCCTTGCGGGGACGCCGGTGGAGCTCAACGCCTCCTGCACCGTGCCGTCTGCGCTGCGGTGGCCGGGCACGACGGTGCGGACGAAGCGCGCCGCGAAGCGGCTGCTCGCGCGGGCGGGCTTCGAGCGGGTGCGGTACGCCGGCGTCCGTCACGGCGTCGCCCGTGGCATGCGCGGCCGCTACGTCGTGCTCGCGTCCAGCGCGGTCCTGCCCTGCGACGGCAAGGTGCGGGTCCATCGCGGCGCCGCCTGAGGCGGCGCCGCAAGGTCAGCGCAGGGCTGCGGGCGCCGCGATGCCGTCGAGCCGAGAGCTCTCCGGCGTGATCACCGTGACCGGCAGGCCGAGCGTCTCGGCCCTCGCCGGCAGGTCCCGGCGCAGCCAGCGCGACACGCGCTTCGGGAGCGTGGAGATCACGATCTCGTCGTAGTCCGCCTCGCCCACGGCGTGCCGGATGGCCTCGTAGGGGTCCTCCTCGCCGGTCAGGCCCTCGACCCGCCCGCCGGCCGCCCGCTCGAGCAGCGGCAGCGCCAGGTCGAGCGTCCAGTCGGTGTGCTCGGAGCGCGGCGCGTCCGGGATGAGCAGCGCGAAGGTCGTCGGGCGATCCTGCGCCATCCGCTGCACGTGCTCGAGCAGCGTGGGCGTGGCCGCGGTGCGGTTCGCGACGATCAGCACTCGCCTGGAATCCATCGTTTCACCTCCGATGAAGACGGATCCTCGTGGTGCGATCGAGGATCCCGCCGCACCGGGGCGCGGTCAAGCCGCGTGGTCAGGCCAACGCCATCTCGCCCGCGCTCGAGGGCGCCGGGTCGGGCCTTCGCATCATCCGGAAGCCGTTGGCGAGGCTGAGGAGCGCGGCGAGGATGGGGATCAGCAGCGCGACCTGGAGCGCGAGCGGCCGCGCATCCGTGTTGATGGCGATGATCTCCGCCTGGATCTCCGGCGGCTCGTCCGCGAGCTGCTCCTGCAGCGCGGTGTTGCTCAGCACCTCGGCGTCGTCCTCGAGCACCTGCGCGACCTGCTCCTTCGCCGCGGGCGGCAGCACGGTGCTGTTCTGCGCCTTCTCGGTGAAGGCGATCGAGAGCGTGGCGAGCATGATCGCGCCGGCGAACGCGAGCCCGAACGAGAGCCCGAAGGAGCCCGCCGCCGAGTTCACGCCGGCGGCCTCGCTCACGCGCTCGTCGGAGATGGGGGAGAGCGTGTAGTTGTTGAGCTGCGAGACGAGCAGGCCGAGCCCGGCGCCCGCGACGATCAGCGGGACGACGAGCGCCCAGCCGGAGTCCGCGCGCGGGACGATCGGGATGAGCGCGATCACGCCGACGCTCAGCAGCGCCGCGCCCAGGCGGATCACGGCGGCGGGCCGGTGCCCGGCCGCCCTGCGGCCGGCCAGCAGCGCGGAGCCGAACATCGTCAGCGAGAGCGGCGCGATCGTCAGGCCGGTCTGCATCGCGTTGTACTCGAGCACCATCTGGAGGTAGATGGGCAGCGCGATCATCAGGCCGCCGAGCGCGATGTTCTGCAGCATCTGGGACGAGATCCCGAGCCGGAACAGGTCGAGCTTGAACAGGTCGGGGTCGAGCAGCGTCGGCTTGCCCTCGCGCTTGCGCTTGACGAGCCGCCGCGAGAGCACGAACAGCGCGATCGCGCCGATCGCGATCAGGGCGCCGACGTACTCGCCGCCCTCCTGCCAGACGAGGATGCCGATCACCACGCCGCCCATGCCGACCGCGGACAGCACCGCGCCGCCGGCGTCGATCGAGCGCGGGCCCGTGTACGGCACGTCCTTGATCAGCTTCAGGTTCACGAGGACGATCGCGATCACGACGACCTCCAGGAAGAAGCCGACGCGCCACGACAGGTAGGTGGTGAGGAAGCCTCCGAGCAGCGGGCCCACGGCGGCCGCGATCGCGGCCGCCGCGCCGACGAGCGCGTAGGCCTTGCGCTGCGCCCCGCCCTCGAAGTTCCCGTGGATGAGCGACTGCATCGCGGGCAGCAGCATCGAGGCGCCGAGCCCGCCGACGATCGCCCAGAAGACGATGATCGCCGTCAGCCCCTGGGCGAGCGTCATCGCCAGCGCGCCCAGCGCGTAGCCCAGCAGGCCGAGGACGAACGCCCTCTTGCGCCCGAAGAGGTCGCCGATCTTGCTCCCGATGAGGATGAAGGCGGCGGAGACGAGCGCCTCGAGCGCGATCGCGCCCTGGACGCCGCTCACCGTCGTGTCGAGGTCGTGGACGACGCTCGCGATCGAGACGTTCATCAGCGACGTGTCGACGACGAGCACGAACATCGCCATCGCGAGCAGGACCGCGAGCTTGCGGCTGCTGCCGGTCCACTCCACGGCGTCCATGTCGGCAGCGTCGCCCAGCAGCGGCCGGTGCGGCAAGGATGCGCGCACGCCGGTCGCCGGGAGGCACGCACCGGATCAGCGGCTCAGGACCGCCTCCTCCTCGAGCCGCGCCAGCTTGTGCGGGTTGCGCATCGCGTAGATGCGGGTGATGCGGCCGTCCGCGACGACGACGCTGATCGCGGTGTTCAGCGCGCCGTCGAGGTCGATCCGGGCGGCCGGCGCGCCGTTCACCCAGAACGTGCCGAGCACCGCGTCGGGCACGACGGTCGCGAGGCGCGACAGCAGCGCCGCGACGCGCTCGCGGCCGACGACGGGCCGCTGGATCGCGGGCACCTCGCCGCCGCCGTCGGCGACCGCCACGACGTCGGCATCGAGCACGTCGAGCAGCCCGTCGAGGTCGCCGGTCCGCACCGCAACGAGGAAGCGGTCGAGGACGCGCTCCTGCTCGGCGCGGTCGACCGCGACACGCGGTCGCCGCGCGGCGACGTGCTCCCGCGCGCGGTGCGCGATCTGGCGGACTGCGGCCGGCGACTTGCCGACCGCGGCGGCGATGTCCGCGTAGGGGAGGTCGAACACCTCCCGCAGGACGAACACCGCGCGCTCGGATGGCGCGAGCGTCTCGAGCACGGTCAGCATCGCGATCGAGACGCTCTCGGCGAACTCGACGTCCTCGGCCACGTCGGGGCTGGTGAGGAGCGGCTCCGGGAGCCACTCCCCGACGTACTGCTCCCGCCGCCGCGCCATCGTCCGGAGCCGGTTCAGCGCCTGCCGGGTGACGATCCGGACGAGGTAGGCGCGCGGGTCGCGCACGTCGGAGCGGTCGTCGGCCGCCCAGCGCAGCCAGGTCTCCTGGACCACGTCCTCGGCGTCGGCGGCGGAGCCGAGCATCTCGTAGGCGACCGTGAAGAGCAGGCTCCCGTGGGTGACGAACGGGTCGTCGCTCATGCCGCCACGGGCACGGCGAGCGGCGGCAGGTCGCAGCGCGCCGCGAGGCCCTGGGACTCGATGCCCATCGCGGTGTTCATCCGGCTGTACAGGTTCGCAAGCGCGATGTACGCGGTGAGCTCGACCAGCGCGGGTGCGCCGAGCTCGTCGAGCAACTGCGCCGACAGCTCGTCGGTCACCGTGGGCGGCGTCTGCGACATCGCCTCGGCGTACGCCATGACGTCGCGCTCGAGCGGGGTGAACGCGCCGGACTCGCGCCAGCGGGGGACCTCGCGCGCCTTCGTCATGTCGAGGCCCTGGTTGTGCGCCTGGAAGTAGCCGAGGTCCAGGCACGCGCTGCAGCCGACGAGGCTCGCCACCGCCATGTGGGCGAACGACTTCAGGCTCTCGTCGCACTCGTGCCACCCCTGGCTCTTCCGGCCGAGGCCGAAGCTGAAGAAGAGGACCTTCCGGTTGTGCCAGCCCACCGCGAGGCCGTCGGGGACCTCGCCGAGCATCCTGCGGGCCATCCGCTTCATCACGGCGGCCCGGACGCCGGTCATCTCGGCCTTCGGGATGCGGGTCGTGCCGGTCATGTCGCCTCCAGGGTTCGCTTGGGTGCGACATGGAGACACCGGCCGGGAGGCGGGTGTGACATCGGCCTCCCGGGCGGGAGAGGCGCCGACCGGAATCGAACCGGTGTACACGGCTTTGCAGGCCGCTGCGTAGCCACTCCGCCACGGCGCCGAGGGCCCGCACATCGTAGGAGGTCGGGAGGTCAGGCGGCCCAGTCGGGCGCCCACGGCGGGTCGACCGTCCGGCGGTCCTTGCGCATCG
>JBEVIG010000168.1:0-8863 GCA_040510855.1 Solirubrobacteraceae bacterium | reverse complement strand
GACGCCGCGGTGGGGCTCCTTGCCCGTGAGCTCCTTGACCTTGTCCTGCACGGCGGGCATGCGGGTCATGCCGCCGACGAGGACGACGTGGTCGATCGCCGCCGCGCCCTTGTCCTTGGCGTCGTCGAGCGCCTGGCGGACCGGTACGACGACGCGGTCGACGAGGTCGGCGACGAGCTCGTTGAACTTGGCCCGGGTCAGGCGCACGTCGAGGTGCTTAGGCCCGGACTGGTCGGCGGTGATGAAGGGCAGGTTGATCTGCGACTCCTGCGCCGTCGACAGCTCGATCTTGGCCTTCTCGGCCGCCTCGTAGAGGCGCTGCAGCGCCATCGGGTCCTGGGTCAGGTCGATCGCCTGGTCGCGCTTGAACTCCGCGGCGAGCCAGTCGACGACCGCCTTGTCGAAGTTGTCGCCGCCCAGGTGGTTGTCGCCCGCGGTCGACTTGACCTCGAAGACGCCGTCGCCGATCTCGAGCACGGACACGTCGAACGTGCCGCCGCCGAGGTCGAAGACGAGGATCGTCTGGTCGGACTCCTTGTCGAGGCCGTAGGCGAGCGACGCGGCGGTCGGCTCGTTGATGATGCGCTTGACGTCGAGGCCGGCGATGCGGCCGGCGTCCTTCGTCGCCTGGCGCTGGTCGTCGTTGAAGTACGCGGGGACGGTGATGACCGCGGAGTCCACGGTCTCGCCGAGATAGGCCTCGGCGTCCGCCTTCAGCTTCTGCAGGATCATCGCCGAGATCTCCGGCGGCGACTGCTGCTGGCCGCCGGCCTCGACGCGCGCGTCGCCGCCCGGGCCCGCGACGACCTTGTACGGGACGATCGCCTCCTCCTCGCGCACCTCGGCCTCCTTGCGGCCCATGAAGCGCTTGATGGAGAAGACGGTGTTCTCGGGATTGGTGACGGCCTGGCGCTTCGCGACGGTGCCCACGAGGCGCTCGCCGCCCTTCGTGAAGGCGACGACCGACGGCGTGGTGCGACCGCCCTCCGCGTTCTCGATCACGGTCGGCTCGCCGCCCTCGAGGACGGCCATGCACGAGTTCGTCGTGCCGAGGTCGATGCCGATGGTCTTTGCCATGTGGTGATGCTCCTCGCTACGTCAAATCTCAGTCGGGGTGACGAAGATCTTAGCGCGCGCGCGCGGCGCCGATCGTCAGCCCTCGACGCGATAGATCTCGAGGCCCCGGGCCCGGTAGTTGGCGAGGGCATGCGGGCCGTCGTCGGAGCACGTGTGGACCCAGACCCGGGAACCGAGCTCGAAGCCGCGCCGGAGGACGTGCTCGAGCAGCGCCCCGCCCCAGCCCCTGCCGTGGTGCGCGGGCAGCAGGCCGAAGTAGGCGATCTCGACGTCGTCACCCACCGGATGCAGCTCGGCGTAACCCGCGTCCGGGATCACCCAGGTCTCGACCGCCTCGGCGTGCGCCTGCCACCACGCGTCGCTCTCGTCCGCGTGGTCCGTCCAGCGCCAGTCGGCGCCGATCGTCTCGTAGAAGAAGCGGTTGACCCGGCCGTCGGGCGGGTCGACGCGCTCGATCGGGGCGCTGCCGCGGGCGGGCGTGATCCCCGCCGGATCCGTCAGCTCGAGGTAGGTCGTGACGACGCCGGCCACGGGCACATCCGTCTGAGATCGCACTCCGGGCACTTCGGCCGCTGCGCGTGGCAGGTCCGGCGTCCGTGGCGGAGCAGGTTGATGTGGAACTCGTGCTCCTGCCCCCGCGGCGTGAGGTCGAGCATGGCGTCGTGGAGCTCCTCGAACGGCGCGCCCGGGCGGAACAGGCCCAGGCGCGTGCCGACGCGCGAGACGTGCGTGTCGACCGGGATGTCGCGCATCCCATAGGCGAAGAGGAGCACGCACGCGGCCGTCTTGCGGCCCACGCCGGGGAGCGCGCACAGCTCGTCGCGCGCGGCCTCGACCGGCATCTGCTCGAGGTGGTCGAGCGAGGGCGGGTCGGGCAGCTCGCGCAGGATGGCCTGGATCCGCACGGACTTCACCCTGGAGATCCCGCCGGGCCGGATCGCCGCCTCGATCTCCGCGTTGGGCGCGTCGCGCACGGCCGCCCAGTCCGGGAAGCGCGAGACGAGACGGAGGTAGGCGACGTCGCGGTTGCGGTCCGAGGTCGACTGGGAGAGGACGGTGAGGATCAGCTCCTCGAGCGGCCGGTGGTGCGGCGGCGCGATCGGCCGGCCGTAGACGAGCCGGAGGCGGTCTCGCAGCGCCCGCACGCGGCGCCGCGACGGCGGGGTCCAGTCGCGGCGGTCAGGACGCGGCATCGGCTCGCCTAGATTGGCAGAACCGAGGGTACGGACGACTCGTGCGAACTCGTCCAGGACGCTGAGGGTCATGGCCACTCCCGCCGGAGCAGGCGTCGGCGGCTCCCGGGAGGCGAAGACACTCGCGTCGCTGCAGCGGATCACGGACGCCGCGCTCTCCTACCTGCCCGAGCAGGAACTGCTCGAGGCCCTGCTGGACCGGGTCGCCGAGCTGCTCGAGGTCGACACCGTCGCGATCCTGCTCGTCGACGGCGACACGCTCCTCGCCCGCGCCGCCAAGGGCATCGAGGAAGAGGTCGAGCAGGGCGTGCGCATCCCCATCGGCCGCGGCTTCGCCGGCCGCATCGCCGCCGAGCGCCGGCCCGTCTTCATCCCCGACGTCGACCACGCCGACATCCTCAACCCCATCCTCCGCGAGCGCGGCATCCGCTCGCTCCTCGGCGTCCCGCTCGTCGCCGAGGGCACCGTGCTCGGCGTGCTGCACGTCGGCTCGCTCACCCTGCGCACGTTCACCGACGACGAGCGCGACCTGCTGCAGACGGCCGCGGACCGCGCCGCGCTCGCCATCGAGCGGGCGCGGCTGTACGAGCAGTGGCTGGTGGCCGAGGTGCTGCAACGGCGCCTGCTGCCGCCCGAGCTGCCGGAGCTCGCCGGCATGGAGGTCGCGGCCCGCTACCTGCCCGCGGCCGGGGGCCGGCTCGGCGGCGACTGGTACGACGTGTTCCCGCTCGGGGGCGGGCGGGTGGCCGTCGCGGTGGGCGACGTCGTCGGCCACGGGCTCGAGTCCGCCGCCGGCATGGCCCAGCTGCGCACCGCGCTCCGCGCCTACGCCGCCGACGGGCGCGCCCCGGCCGATGCCGTCGAGCGGGTCAACTACTTCATGTGGCACGTGGGGCCGCTGATGATGACGACGGTCGCCTACCTCGTCATCGACCCGGCGCGGGAGATGCTCACCGTGGTGAACGCGGGGCACCCGCCGCCGCTCGCGATCGACCCGGCGGGCGTCGCGCGGTTCGTCGAGGCGCCGCCCGGGGTGGCGCTCGGCGCGACGTCCTCCGCCACCTACACCGCCGGCGAGGAGCCGTTCCCGGCCGGCTCGACGATCCTCCTCTACACCGACGGGCTGGTCGAGCGCCGGGGCGAGCCCCTCGACGTGGGCCTCGAGGAGCTGCGGCGGCTCGCGGGATCGGCGCGCGGCGCCGCCGAGCTGTGCGCCACGCTCGCCGACCGGCTCGTCGCCGACGCCCCGCGCGACGACGTGGCGTTCATCGCGGTGCGGGTGGGGGCGCTGGGCGAGCACCTGCGGCGCAGCTGGCCCGCCAACACGGAGAGCCTCGCGGAGGTGCGCCAGCTCCTGCGGCGCTGGCTGCGCGCCCGCGGCGCCGACGACGACGAGATCTTCGACATCACGGTCGCCTGCCAGGAGGCCTGCACCAACGCGATCGAGCACGCCTACGCGCCCGGGCCGGCCGGCTTCGAGCTCGACGCCTCGTCCGACGGCGCACTGGTGCGCCTGGCGGTGCGCGATCACGGTCGCTGGCGGCCGGCCCGTGGCGAGCACCGCGGCCGCGGCGTGCCGCTGATGCGGGAGCTCATGGACGAGGTCGAGATCCACGACACCGGCGACGGCACGGAGGTCCGCATGCAGCGAGCGCTCGGAGCGGCGACATGACGATGCAGGCGCGGATCGACGACGAACTGCGCGACGGTCGCGCGATCGCACGTGTCGAGGGCGAGATCGACGCCTCGAACGTCGCCTGGGCGGGGAGCCGGCTCCGCCGGCTGCTCACGAACCGCAGCCACGTCCTCGTGGTGGACCTCGCTGCGACGACGTACCTCGACAGCGCCGGCATCGCGATGCTGTTCGAGCTCGCCGGCGACCTGCGCCTGCACCAGCAGGAGCTGCGCCTGGTGGTGGCCGGCTCGCCCATCGCGCGGATGCTCGTGCTCACCGGGCTCGACCAGGCCGCCGCCATCCACCCCACGGTCGACGCCGCCCTCCAGGGCTAGACCCCGGCCCGACCGGGTCGCGCACCGCCCGGTCCGGCGAATTCCGTTGCAGGGCTAAAGGTTCCGGGCCGAGTTGCCGAGGAGGGCCAACGTACTCCCCGGACAGGCGCACGCGCGCCTTCCCGGAGGTTCTCGACCTCATGCAACGAATTGTTCGTTATGAGACAAAGCGCCGCGGGTAACGCTAGGGTGCCCCGGTCGCGAGGGACCGCGGAGGAGATCAGTACCCCCCGCCGAGGACGGCACCCAGCCCGGCCAGGACGGCTGAAAACACCGCTCAACCGCATGGTGAGCGGCCGATCAAGGTTGCCATGACGCGAACTCCGTTCCTGTTCGCCGCGCTCTTGCTCGCCCTTTTGGCGGCCGAGATGCCGGCCGGCGCCGCCGTGCGTCTCGACCGCGCAGAGCGCGCGGCCATCCGACAGATCAACCACTTCCGCGCCGCCTACGGGCGTCCGCCGGTGTACCCCGCCCGTGCCCTCAACCGGTCCGCGGAGGCGCACTCCACGGACATGGCACGGCGGAACTTCTTCGCCCACACGTCCAGCGACGGCACCCCGTTCGACGTCCGCATCCGCCGCTACGTGGGTCGCCGCTCGGTCGGTGAGACGCTCGCGTGGCACACCAGCAAGCGCCACATCGCGCGGCGGATCGTGGGCATGTGGCGCAACTCGCCGCCGCACCGCGCGATCCTGCTGCAGGGCAACTTCCGCCGGATCGGGATCGCCCGCCGCCACGGGATATGGACGGCCGATTTCGCCTCGCGGCGCTAGCGGGCACCGACATACCCGGCGGTAGGCTCGTGGGTCGTGGTGCGGCGTGACCTGACCCATCCGCTCGTGCCCACGATCGCCGCAGCCGTCATCGGCGTCGCGTACCTCATCGCGGCGCCCGAGACCGCCGACATGGCGGCGCACACGTACCGGACCTGGCTCTGGAACGAGGTGGGCTTCGCGACGTGGAACGCGCAGTGGTACGGCGGCCATCACATGGCCGGCTACTCCCTGCTCTACCCTCCGCTGGCCGCGCTCGCGGGCACCCGCCTGGTCGGCGTGGTGGCCGGCGTCACCGCCGTCGGCCTGTTCGCCGTGCTCGCCCGCCGGCGCGCCCCGACGCCCGCCGCCGGGACCCTCGCGGCCTGGCTGTTCCTCGGCGGCGTGATGAGCAACGTCGTCATCGGCCGGATGCCCTTCACGCTCGGCATCGCGCTCGCCGTCGGCGCCTGGGCGTGCGCGCGCCGCTCGCTGCCCGCCGCCGGCGCGCTCTCGCTCGCGAGCGTCCTCGCGAGCCCCGTCGCCGGCGTGTTCCTCACCGTCGCCGCGGTCGCCACGCTCGCGGGCCGGTGGGACTCGCCCGAGAAGCGCCGCGCCGCGCTCGCGCTCGGCGGCCCGGCGGTGGTCGGCGGGCTCACGATGGCCGCGCTGTTCCCCGAGGGCGGCGCCGACCACTTCACGGCGAGCGCGTTCTGGCCCATGCTCCTGATCTGCCTCGGGGCGCTCGCGCTCGTCGACCCGTCGCGGCGCACGACGCTCTGGGCCTCGGCGATCTACGTCGCGGTCCTCGTCGCCGCCTTCGCGTTCCCGAACTCGCTCGGCCAGAACGCGCTGCGGCCGGGCGTCGTGCTCGGCCCCGCCCTGCTCGTCCTCTTCGCACGACCCCGCGCCCCGCGGATCGCGATCGCCGTCGTCGCCGTCGCGCTGGTCTACCTCCAGTGGCTCCCCGCGGTGCGCGCCGTCGAGGAGGCGCGCGGCGACCCGTCGACGCACGCCGCCTTCCACGCCGAGGCGCTGCGGTTCCTCGACGAGCACGCCGCGCCCGGCGAGCGCGTGGAGGTGCCGCTGACGCAGAACCACTGGGAGGCGAACTACCTCGCCGAGTCCTATCCGCTGGCCCGCGGCTGGCACCGCCAGCTCGACCGCAAGGTCAACCCGCTCTTCTACGCCGCCGGGCAGGAGCTGACCCCGGCGGCCTACGAGGCGTGGCTGCGCGACAACGCGGTCCGCTGGGTGGCGCTGCCGGCCGCGCCCCTGGACTTCTCCGCCCGCGCCGAGCGCGACCTGCTCGAGGAGGGCCAGCCGTACCTGAAGCCCGTGCACGAGTCGGCGAGCTGGCGGATCTGGGAGGTCCGCGACGCGCTCCCGCCCGTCGAGGGGCCGGCGAAGCTGGTCGCCGCCGGCGCGGACGGGTTCGACCTCGAGGCGACCGGCACCGGCGACGTGCTGGTGCGCCAGCACGGCACGCCCTACTGGGAGGTCGCGGCCGGCGACGCCTGCGTCTCCCAGGACCCGTCGGGCTGGACGCGGGTGCGGGTGGAGCGGCCGGGGCGGATCAGCGTGCGCGCCCGCTTCTCGGCGATCGGCGCCCTGCGGCGCGAGCCGCGCTGCGCCGACGACGACCCGCCACTGCGCACGAGTGCGGTCAGCCCCCCTGTGACCGGACGGTGAACCCCGTACCCTTGTGCGGATCGTGCGCTCCCTCTCCGCGCGGATCCTCCCCAAGGGCTGGCCGGACCTCCTCCGGCAGATCGTCCTGTTCTGCGGCGCCTACTGGCTCTACCGGCTCGTGCGCGGCTTCACCGACGGCCGGGCCGGCGAGGCGTTCGAGAACGCCCGCGAGGTGATCCGGCTCGAGCAGCACCTCGGGCTGTTCATCGAGCCCGCGATCCACACGTGGACGGAGGGCCAGCGCTGGCTGATCGACTCCACGAGCTGGATGTACGTCAACTCGCACTTCGTCGTCACGACGTTCACGCTCGCGTTCATCTACCTGCGGCGCAACCAGAGCTTCTACTTCATCCGCAACATGTTCATGGTCGCGATGGGGCTCGCGCTCGTGCTCTACGCCGCCTACCCCACCGCGCCGCCGCGCTTCATGCCCGAGTGGGGCTTCCAGGACTCCGTCGCCGAGTTCACCGGGCTCACGTCCGCGAACTCCTCCGCCGACGCGCTCTACAACCCGTTCGCGGCCGTCCCGTCGATGCACGTCGCCTTCGCGCTGATGCTCGGCATCCCGATGGCGGCGATGGCGCGCCGCCGGCTCGTCAAATGGCTCTGGTACGCGTATCCGCTGCTCGTCACGTTCGTCGTCGTGGCCACCGCCAACCACTGGTGGTTCGACGCCGCGGCGGGCGCCGCGGTGGCCGCCGTCTCCGCCGTCGCGGCGGTGGGATTCGCCCGCACGCGACCCGCCGCGTGGTCGTGGGCCCCGGCCACCTCGCCGGCACCGGGCTAGCATTCCTCCGCGCCTCATGCCTTCCCCGCCGCTCGACCGCGCGCGCCCCACGACGGCCCGCGAGTACCAGACGCTGGTGCGCAACCGCCTCATCGAGTCGCGGCTGACGCCCAACGCCATCTCCCTCACGGGGCTGCTCCTGTGCCTCGTCGCGGCGGGCCTCATCTTCGCCGACCACTACTTCCTCGGCGGGCTGGCATTCATCATCGGCTCGGTCTGCGACACGCTCGACGGGCGCTACTCGCGCATGTCGGGCAAGGGGACCAGCTTCGGCGCGTTCCTCGACTCGACGCTGGACCGCATGGAGGAGGGCATCGTGCTCACCGCCGTCGCCTTCCAGTTCTCCCAGGCGGGCAACGACGCCGCCGTGGCCGCCGTGGTGGTCGCGGTCCTCGCGTCGCTGATGGTCTCCTACACCCGTGCCCGCGCCGAGGCGCTCGGCGTGGAGTGCAAGGTGGGCATCGCCGACCGCGCGGTGCGCGTCGTCATCCTGTCCGCCGGGCTGGTGCTCGCCAAGGGCGCCGGCATCCTCGACGTGGAGCTGCTCGAGCCGGCCGTCTGGCTGCTCGCGGGGCTGTCCGTGATCACGGTCGGCCAGCGCATCTTCCACGTCCGCAGCGAGCTCACCAAGGCTCCGGCCCTGTAACGACCAGCCCGGTCCGGGGTCTCTTGGCTCCAGACTTCCCTTTCGATCTCAACGCAGAGGTTTCAACGAACGTGAGCACCAACGGAACGGCGCGATACCAGGAGGACAAGGTCCGCGTCGCCATCATCGGCGTCGGCAACTGCGCCTCGTCCTTCGTCCAGGGCGTCCAGTACTACAAGGACGCCGATCCGGACCAGCCGGTCCCCGGCCTCATGCACGTGGACCTCGGCGGCTACCACGTCCGCGACATCGAGTTCTCCGCGGCGTTCGACATCGACGCGGAGAAGGTCGGCAAGGACCTCTCCGAGGCGATCTTCTCCGGGCAGAACAACACGCTGAACTTCGCCGGCGAGGTCCCGAACCTCGGCGTCCCCGTCCAGCGCGGCATGACCCACGACGGTCTCGGCAAGTACCTCTCGCAGAAGATCGAGAAGGCGCCGGGCTCGACCGTCGACATCGCGCAGGTGCTCAAGGACACCCGCACGGACGTCGTCGTCTCCTACCTCCCCGTGGGCTCCGAGCAGGCCACGAAGTGGTACGTGGAGCAGATCCTCGAGGCCGGCTGCGGCTTCGTGAACTGCATCCCGGTGTTCATCGCCCGCGAGGACTACTGGAACAACCGCTTCGTCAAGGCGGGCCTCCCGATCGTCGGCGACGACATCAAGTCGCAGGTCGGCGCGACCATCGTGCACCGCCAGCTCGCCCG
>JBEVIG010000167.1:0-8940 GCA_040510855.1 Solirubrobacteraceae bacterium | reverse complement strand
CGGTGCCAGAGGAGCACCGCCTCGCCGACCCGCGACGCCGCCTTCTGCGCGTCGACCTCGTCGCAGGAGCCCGGGAACTGGATGACGCCGAACTTCACGAGGAGGCGAGGATCTCGTAGTCCTCCACGAGAGGATTGGCCAGCAGCTGCTCGCACATCGCGGGCAGCTGCGAGGCGTCCTCCACGTCGAGCTCGACCAGCCGCCCGACGTGCACGTTGCGCACGCCCTCGAAGCCGAGCGCCGGCAGCGCCCGCTCGACGGCCTGGCCCTGCGGGTCGAGGATCCCGGCCTTGGGCCGGATCAGCACCCGCGCCCTCACGCCGCGCCCACCCGCTCCAGGAACGCGGAGAAGGGCTCGCCGGCGTGCTTCTCGTAGGCGGTCACGTAACGGTCGCGCGTCGCCGCGACGACGTCGTCGGGGATCGCCGGCGCCGGCGGCGTCTTGTCCCAGCCGGTGCCGGAGGCCCAGTCGCGCACGTACTGCTTGTCGAACGACGGCTGGCCGCGGCCGACCGCGTACTGGTCGGAGGGCCAGAAGCGCGAGGAGTCGGGCGTGCAGACCTCGTCGCCGAGCGTCAGCGTCCCGTCCGCGTCCAGCCCGAACTCGAACTTCGTGTCGGCGAGGATCACGCCGCGCTCGCGCGCGTGGGCCGCGACCGCGGAGTAGACCGCGATGGACACGTCGCGCAGCTTCGCCGCGAGCTCGTCCGAGCCGACCAGCCGGCCGGCCTCGGCGAGGTCGATCGCCTCGTCGTGCCCCTCCTCCGCCTTCGTCGACGGCGTGAAGATCGGCTCCGGGAGCTGCTCGGACTCCTGCAGCCCCTCGGGCAGCCGCACGCCCGAGACCGAGCCCGACCGCTGGTAGTCCTTCCAGCCCGAGCCGGTGATGTAGCCGCGGACGATGCACTCGACCGGCAGCATCTCGAGGCGCTTGACCCGGAGCGCGCGGCCGCGGTACTCGTCGGGCACGCCGTCGGTGGCGGAGATCAGGTGGTTGGGCACGATGTCCCCCGTCAGCCCGAACCAGAGCACGGAGAGGCCGGTGAGCACGCGGCCCTTGTCCGGGATCTCGGTCGGGTGGACGGCGTCGTAGGTCGAGATCCGGTCGGAGGCGACCATCAGCAGGTCGTCCCCGAGCTCGTACATCTCGCGGACCTTGCCCTTGGCGAGGAGAGGGAGCGTCACGCCGCCAACCTAGCAACGCGGGCGGTCATGCCGGCCTCCGTTTTCAGAGGTCGTACGGGAAGTCCGTGAGGATCTCGCCGCCGGCCTCGGTGACCAGCACGAGATCCTCCAGCCGGCAGCCGCCGTAGCCCTGCCGGTAGCACCCCGGCTCGACCGCGATCACGTCGCCCGCGACCAGCGTGTCGGCCGCGCGCCCCAGGTTCGGCCGCTCGTGGATCTCCAGCCCGACGCCGTGGCCGAGCGAGTGGGAGAAGCCGTCGCGCAGCACCTCGCCCGGCGCCTTGGTGAGCTGGGTGGGCTGCCCGGCCGCGATGAACGGCTCGCACGACGCGCGGAAGATCGCCGCCGCGTCGGCCCCCGCACGCACCAGCGGGTGCACCGCCTCGAGCGACTCGCGGCAGATCCGCCAGAACCCGGCCAGCTCCGCGTCGGGCTCGCCGCCGCCGGCGACGAACGTCCGCGTCATGTCGGCCCAGCAGCGCGAGGCGCGGTCCTGCGGCCAGATGTCGACCACCACCGGCTCACCCGCGCGCAGCGGTCCCGAGCCCGAGTTGTGCCCCTCGGCGCCCGCGGCGCCGCCGGCGACGATCACGTCGCGCGGGAGGTCGGCATCGTGCTCCGCCGCGACCGCGGCCATCGCCTCGCGCACGTCGTCGGAGGTGAGCCCGGCGCGCAGCTCGCGGATCAGCGCCGCGGCGACCGCCATCGCGGCGTCCGCCGCCTTCTGCGCGCGCCGCACGCCCTCGACCTGCGCGGGCGTCTTGGCGCGGCGGCGGGCGACGAACGTGTCGGGCGAGACGATCAGCGCCACGCCGTCGCGCCGCAGCAGGTCGGCGATGCCGAGCGGGAACTCGGCGGGGACGAGCGCCTCGGTGATGCCCAGCTCGCGGCACGCCGCGAGGGCGACGCCCGCCTGGCGCTGCAGCGCCGTCGCGCCGCCGGCGATCAGGTCGTCGAGCCCGAGCGTGTAGGGATCGAGCACCTCGATGCCGAGCGCCTCGACCGGCCCGGCGTCGAGCGCGCCGACGGCCGCGGCGCGGCGGTCGCCGGCCTCGAGGTAGAGGAACGGGTCGCCGATCCCCACGGGGATCGCGTGGAACAGGTCGGGCAGGCCCTCGGGCGCGCCGAAGATGAGGACCGGTTCGCTCATGCGGGCAGCCTCCCGATGACCTCCGGCACGTGCCGGATGTAGTGGCCGTAGTCGAAGATCGCGTCGAGGTCGAGGTCGACGCCCTCCTCCGCCGCGAGCAGCTCGCGCAGCGGGGTCTGCGTGTCCCAGGCCTGCTGGGCCAGGCGCTGGACGATGCGGTACGCGTCGTCGCGCGCCATCCCGCTCTCGACCAGCGCGAGCAGGACTCGCTGGGAGAAGAGCGCGCCGCAGGTGAGCTCCAGGTTCGCCCGCATCCGGTCCGTGTGGACGACCATGCCCTCGACGACGCGGATCGCGAGCGCCTGCATGTAGTCGAGCGCGATGGTCGCGTCGGGCAGGATCACGCGCTCGGCCCCGGAGTGCGAGATGTCGCGCTCGTGCCAGAGCGCGACGTCCTCGACGCCCGCCTGGGCGTAGCCGCGCAGCACGCGGGCGAGGCCCGTGATCCGCTCGGTGATGATCGGGTTGCGCTTGTGGGGCATCGCGCTCGAGCCCTTCTGGCCCGCGCGGAACGGCTCCTCGACCTCGCGCACCTCCGTGCGCTGGAGGTGGCGGATCTCGGTCGCGAACCGCTCCAGCCCGGCGCCCGCGAGCGCGATCGCCTGGAGCAGCTCCGCGTGGCGATCGCGCGGCACGACCTGGGTCGAGACGTCCTCCGCCTCCAGCCCGAGCGTGGCGAGCACGCGGCGCTCGTAGTCCGGCCCGAGCGAGGCGTAGGTGCCGACGGCCCCCGAGATGGCGCCGACGGAGGCCTGCGCGAACGCGCGCTCGAGCCGCTCGGCGTTGCGGTGCGCCTCGAACGCGAAGCCGGCGAGCTTGAGCCCGAACGAGGTCGGCTCGGCGTGGACGCCGTGCGTCCGGCCGACGCACAGCGTCGCCGCGTGCTCGCGCGCCCGCGCCGCGAGCGCCTCCGCGAACGCGCGCGCCCCCGGGAGCACGACGTCGCCGGCGCGCCGGAGCTGGAGCCCGAGCGCGGTGTCGAGCACGTCCGACGACGTCAGCCCGAAGTGGATCCAGCGCCCGGCGGCGCCTGCGGAGGCGCCGAGGACGTCGACGAAGGCCGCCACGTCGTGGTCCGTGACCTTCTCCCGTTCCTTGACCGCGTCCACGGTGAAGGTGGCCGTCCGGATCGCCTGGAGGTCAGCCTCCGCCGGCCCCTCGAGCTGCTCGGCGGCGGCGACCTCGACGTCGCGCCAGGCGGTCATCCTGGCTTCGTCGGTCCAGACGGCGCCGATCTCTGATCTCGTATAGCGGTCGATCATGCGAACGGGTTATGAAAGCGGACGCGATGCCTTCAGGTCGCCAGGGGCTTGACCGATGACCCACAGGATGGACGCACGTCCGACGCACGGACCCCTGAACCGCAGCATGGCCGTGCGGCTCGCGCTCCCCGCGCTGATCCTCGTCGTCGCCATCGCGCTGCACTTCGTCGCGGCGTCGTGGGGCGAGCGGCGCGAGAAGGCGAACGTCCGCGACCGCGCGGAGGCTGCCGCGCAGCACCTGGCCTCGCGCATCGCGCAGTACGGCGACGCCCTCTACGGCGTTCGCGGCCTGTTCGCGGCCTCCCACGAGGTGACGCACCGGGAGTTCCGCGAGAGCATGGACGCGGCCGCGGTCGGGCGCCGCTTCCCGGGCGTCCTGGCGATCTCCTTCGCGCCGTTCGTCGCGGCACGGGACATCGAGGCGCAGGAGCGCCGCCAGGGCCGCGACGCCGAGCGCAGCGGGATCGGCTACCCGGCGCTCGAGCTCCCGCCCGCCGGCGGGCGCGGGGAGATCGCGCCGATCACCTACATCGAGCCCATCGCGGGCAACGAGCGGGCGTTCGGCTTCGACCTCCTCTCCGAGCCCGCGCGCGCCGCCGCCGTCGAGCGGACGCTGCGCACCGGCCTGCCCGAGGCGACCGAGCCGATCACGCTCGTCCAGGCGGCCGACGGGCAGCCCGGGTTCCTCATGGCGCTCTCGACCGCGGACGCGTCCGGGAAGGACATCGGCGTCGCGATCGCCGCGTTCAACATGGACGAGCTCGTCGACCAGGTGTTCCCGCGCGACGCGCGCCGGGCCGACCTCGACCTGCTCGACGCGGGCCCGGCCGACCGGCCGCCGCGGCCGCGCTCCGAGGGGACGGTCACCTACCGCGACCAGGGCGCCCGGGACCAGCTCGACCAGGACTCGGCGCCCCACGGGCGCGAGGAGGTCGGCTTCGACGTGATGGGCCGCCACTGGGTCCTGCTCTACGCCCCGGATCAGCCGCAGTCGCCGTCCAACCAGGAGGTGCTCGACTGGCTGCCGCTCGGCGCCGGCGCGATCCTCGCGCTGATCGCCTTCTGGATCCTCTCGTCGTCGCACCGGACCGAGCGCCGCGCGGTCGAGCTCGCCGAGCGGATGACGGAGAACCTGCGCGAGAGCCAGACCGACCTGGCGCGCTCCAACGCCGAGCTCGAGCGCTTCGCCTACGTCGCCTCGCACGACCTGCGTGAGCCGCTGCGCACGATCACCGGGTTCCTCGGGCTGCTGTCGCGCCGCTATCGCGACCGGCTCGACGACGACGGCCGCGAGTTCATCGACCTCGCCGTCGGCGGCGCGAAGCGCATGGACTCGCTGATCGCCGAGCTCCTCGAGTACTCGCGCGTCGGCCGCGGCGAGACGGCACCGGAGCCCACCGACCTGGAGGCGGCGTGGACCGTCGCCGTCCGCAACCTCTCGGCGGCCATCGCCGAATCCGACGCGACGGTGACCAGCGGCCCGCTCCCGGTCGTGATGGCCGACCGCGGCGAGATGGTCCAGGTGCTGCAGAACCTGCTCGGCAACGCGATCAAGTACCGCGGCGACCGGGCTCCGGCCATCCACGTCTCGGCGGCGCCGCGCGGCGCGCACTGGGAGGTCACGGTCGCCGACGACGGCCCGGGCATCGACCCGCGCCACCACGAGCGGATCTTCGTCCTGCTCCAGCGCCTGCACCGCCACGACGAGGTCGAGGGCACCGGCATGGGTCTCGCGATCTGCAAGAAGATCATCGAGTCGCACGGTGGCCGGATCTGGGTCGAGTCGGGCGAGGGCGAGGGCTCGCGCTTCACGTTCACGCTCCCGGCCGCCCACGACGCGCCGCCGCGTCCGCGCCCGGAAATACCGGCGGGGGCCGCCTCGTCGTAGGGGGGTGACCCCCGCTCCGCGACTCCGCGCCGCCGGCGCCGCCGGCCTGGCCTATGTGGTGCTGGCGGGGGTGGAGGGCATGGACGTGCTCCAGGCGCCCGGCGCCGGGGCGGGCGCTGAGGCGATCCGCGCCGCGTACGCCGACCGGGCGCTCGCACTCGTCACCGCGCTCGCGGGCGCCGCCGCGCTCGCGTGCTACGTCGTCTTCGCCGCCGGGCTCGCCGCCCGCGCCCCCCGCCGCCGGCTCGCGCTCGCGGGCGCGCTGGCCGGGCCGGCGCTCGCGCTGGCCGGGCTGATCGCCGCGGCGCCGCTCACGCTCGGCACGGCGGGCGATGACGCGGCGGTGCGCGACGCGTTCGCCGCGCAGCACGACCTGCGCCTGCTCGCGGCACCGTGCATGGCGCTCGCGCTCGTGTGCCTCGCCGCCGCTCCCGTCCTCCCGCGCCTGCTCGCCCGCAGCGGGCCGCCGCTCGCCGCGGTCCTCGCCGTCGTCCCGCTCGCCCGGCCCGACGGCGCGACGATCGCCTTCGGGCTGCACGCGCTGTGGATCGCCGCCGCGAGCCTCTGGCTGCTCGGCGGACCGGCGCTCGCGCCCCGCGAGCGCATCCGCCAGGGAGCGTTCCTCGCTCTCGTCGTCGCCGCCGGCGGCGTCGGGCTCGCGCTGCTCGCCGTCCCGTCCGCCGCGGGGACGTTCTTCGCCTGGTCGCTCGCGCCCGCGCCGCTCGCGGCGTTCGCCGGCGGCGTCTACGTCGGCTCGGCCGTCGCGTACGGCGTGGCGCTCCGCCTGCCGCCGGCGGCCTCGCGCCCGCTCGAGGCGGCGGCCGCCGTGCTGTCGGTGAGCGTCCTCATCGTCACGCTCACCCACCTCGAGCCGTTCGACTTCGGCCGGCTGCAGGCCTGGGCGTGGCTCGTGCTGTTCGCCGGCTTCAGCGCCGTGACGACCTGGCTGGCCGCGACCGCGCGGCCGCCGGCGTATCCCGGCCCGGCGCTCCCGCCCGGCGTGCGCGCGGGCTTCGCGCTCGTCGGCGCGGCGCTGCTCGCCGCGGGCACGGTGCTGTGGATCGCCCATCCCGGGCTCCCGCCGCTCGGCGGCCGCTTCGCGGGCTCGTGGGCGGCGATGCTCGGCACCGCCGCCGCCTGCCCGGCCGTCAGCGGGCGCGCCGCCGACGCCGTGCTCCCCGCGATCGCGCTCGTCGCCCTGCCCGCGGGTGCGCTCGCCGCGGGCCTGCGCGCAGGCGGCTTCCCGCCCGCGCTGCTCGCCGCCCTGGCCGCGATCGCCGCGGCGGGCGCGGTGCTCCTACGTGCTCAGGATGCGCGCGGCGAGGACCGCGGCGTTCTTCGCGTTGTCGACGCCGACGCACGCCACCGGCACGCCCGGCGGCATCTGCGCGATCGACAGCAGCGCGTCGAGCCCGCCGGCGACGGACTTCGATGACGTCAGCGGCACGCCGATGACGGGCAGCTCGGTGTGGGCGGCGACCACGCCGGGGAGCGCGGCCGAGAGGCCGGCGCCGGCGATGATCACGCGCAGCCCGCGCAGCTTCGCGTTCTTGGCGTAGTCGGCGACCGTGTCGGGGTCCCGGTGGGCGGACATCACGCGCACCTCGTGCAGGATGCCGCGCGACTCGAGCTCCTTCGCGGCGGCCTCCATGGCCGGCATGTCGCTCTTGGAGCCCATCACGATGCCGACGCGCGGGGCGTCGACGTCCATGTCGTCGAGCTCCTCCTGGACCTCGGTGAGCAGGTCGGGCTTCGTCATGCGGCGATGTCCTCGCGGCGCTGGGATCCAGGGAACTCGATCATGTCGGCCGCAGCATACGCGGCCGTCCGCGCGGCGGCCCGGTCGTCTCCGAGCGCGGTCACGCCGAGGACCCGGCCGCCGGCGGTGACGACCGCGGCGCCGTCCTCCGCGGTGCCGGCGTGGAACACCTCGGCGCCCGCGGGGAGGCGGTCGAGGCCGCTGATGACGTCGCCCGACGACGAGCTCGCGGGGTAGCCGCGGGACGCGAGCACGACGCACACCGCGGCGCGCGGGTCCCACTCGAGCGCCGCGCCCTCGAGGCCGCCCGGCTCCGTCGCGGCCAGCAACAGCGCGAGCAGGTCGGAGCGCAGCCGCGGCAGCACGACCTGCGTCTCGGGGTCGCCGAAGCGCGTGTTGAACTCGAGCACCTTGACGTCGCCGTCCGGCGCGAGCATCAGCCCCGCGTAGAGGACGCCGTGGAACGGCGTGCCGCGGCGCGCCAGCTCGTCGACGACGGGCTGGTGGACGGTCGCGACCACGCGCTCGACGATCGCGTCCGCCTCGGGTACGGGCGAGAAGCAGCCCATCCCGCCCGTGTTCGGGCCCGTGTCGCCGTCGCCGATCCGCTTGTAGTCGCGGGCCGGGGCGAGCGGGACCGCGCGGCGGCCGTCGCACAGCGCGAGCAGCGACAGCTCGTCGCCCTCGAGGAACTCCTCCACCACCACGGGGTGGTCGCCGAAGCGCCGTGCCTCGAGCATGTCGGCGAGCGCCGCCCGGGCCTCCGCCGCGTCCTGCGCGATCACCACGCCCTTGCCCGCGGCGAGGCCGTCGGCCTTGATCACCGCCGGGTAGCCGGCGATCGCCGCCATCCCCTCGTCGACCGTCCGCACGACGCGGTGGGCGCCGGTCGGGACGCCGGCCGCCTCCATGATCTCCTTCGCGAACGCCTTCGAGCCCTCGAGCCGCGCGGCGGCCGCGACCGGGCCGAAGCAGCGCACCCCCTCGGCCGCCAGCGCGTCGGCGAGCCCCGCGACGAGCGGAGCCTCCGGGCCGACTACGACGAGGTCGACGGCGGCCTCGCGCGCCGCGCGGGCGAGCGCGGCGGGGTCGTCCGCCGGCGCGTCGAGCACGCGGGCGTCGCGGCGGATGCCCGCGTTCCCCGGCGCGCACATGACCTCCGGGGCCTGCGGCGAGCGCAGCAGCGTGCGGACGAGCGCGTGCTCGCGCCCGCCCGGGCCGACGACGAGGACCCTCACACGGCCCCGATGAAGTCGTCGATCGGGATCGCCGGCATCGACTCGTAGCGGGCGGTGCCGCGCGAGCCCAGCTCCAGCGAGACGCGCGCCATCGTCGTCTCGTCGGGCGCCTCGACGATGCTGATGAAGTCGACGTCGCCGAGCACCGCCCACTGGGCCTTGACCGTCGCGCCGAGCTGCTCGACCTCCCGGTTGACCTCGCGGATGCGCTGCGGGTTGTTCTTGATGGTGGTGACGCCCTCCGGTGTCAACGTGCAGAGCATGATGTAGGTGGGCATCGCCGGCTCCTCCAGCTGGACAACAAGTCGACCCCGTTCTACCTGACTGCGGGCTACATTGCCGCCATGTCATTTCGCACACTCGCCGCGTCCGGCGCGCTGCTGATCGTCCTCGCCGTGCCGGCGGCGGCGGAGGCTGCGACCATCCAGCCGCTGGAGAAGGCCTGCTACGTGACGGCC
>JBEVIG010000166.1:0-19521 GCA_040510855.1 Solirubrobacteraceae bacterium | reverse complement strand
TGGCCGCCGAGCGCCCGCTCGACGAGCGCCTCGGCGCGCTCCGCCTGCGAGCGCTCGCGGCCGCCGGCCGCCAGGCCGAGGCGCTCGCCGCGTACGAGGAGCTGCGCCGCGCGCTCGACGAGGAGCTCGGCGCCACCCCCTCGGCGGAGCTCCAGGCCGCCCACCTCGCGGTGCTGCGCGGCGAGGCCGCGGCGCCGCCCGCCCCGGCGCGCCCGGCGCCCGCGGCGCGCGGGAACCTCCCGGCCGCGCGCACCAGCTTCGTCGGCCGTGACGCCGACCTCGAGCGGGCGGGCGAGCTGCTCGCGCGCCACCGGCTCGTCACGCTCGTCGGGCCGGGCGGCGCGGGCAAGACGCGGCTCGCGCTCGAGCTCGCCGCCCGGCAGGACAGCCCGGCCTGGCTGGCCGAGCTCGCCCCGCTCGGCGACGGCGAGGCGCTCGCGCCGGCGCTGCTCGGCGCACTCGGCCTGCGCGCCGCCACGCTGCCGGACCGACGCGCCGCCGCCGCGGACGCCGAGTCGCAGCTCGTCGACGCGCTCGCCGCCGGCGAGCCGCTGCTCGTACTCGACAACTGCGAGCACCTGGTCGTGCCCGCCGCACGGCTGGCCGACCGGCTGCTCGCGGCGTGCCCGGGGCTGCGGATCGTCGCCACGAGCCGCGAGCCGCTCGGGATCGGCGGCGAGGCGCTCGCCGCCGTCGGCCCGCTCGACGAGCCCGCCGCCGTCGCGCTGTTCGCCGACCGCGCCGCGTCCGTCGCGCCCGGCTTCGCGCTCGACGCGGAGACGGAGCCGGTCGTGGCCGACGTCTGCCGCCGCATCGACGGGCTCCCGCTGGCCATCGAGCTGGCCGCGGCCCGGCTGCGCTCGATGCCGCTGGAGCAGCTCGCCGAGCGCCTCCACGACCGCTTCCGCCTGCTCACCGGCGGCAGCCGCGCCGCGGCCGGTCGGCAGCGCACGCTGCGCGCCGTCGTCGACTGGAGCTGGGACCTGCTCGGCGAGCCCGAGCGGCGCGTCCTGCGGCGACTCTCCGTCTTCTCCGGGGGGACCGCGCTCGACGCCGCCGAGTCGGTCTGCGCCGGCGACGGCGTCGATGCCGACGACGTGTTCGAGCTGCTCACGGCGCTCGTCGACCGCTCGCTGCTCCAGGTCGCGGGCAGCGCCCCGCGCTGGCGGATGCTGGAGACCATCCGCGAGTACGCCGAGGAGGAGGCCGAGCGCGCGGGCGAGCTGCGCGGGCTGCGCGAGGCGCACGCGCGCCACTTCGCCGCGTTCGCGGAGGAGGCCGACCGCCGGCTGCGCGGCGCCGACCAGGTGCGCTGGCTCGAGCGGCTCCGGGCCGATCACGACAACCTGCTCTCCGCCCTGCGCTTCCTCGCCGAGACCGGCGAGGGCGCGCTCGCGCTGCGCACGGCGCTCCACCTGCTCTGGTTCTGGGCGCTCACGGACGGGCGCGACGAGGCGGTGACGTGGCTGCGCGCGGTGCTGGCCACCGACGCGGAGCACGACCCGCGCGACCTGATGCTCGCGAGCGCGCTCGTCGCCTGGACCGACCACGCGCTGCCGCCGGCCCAGGGCGCGGTCGACCCGGAGGCCGCGCTGGAGCTGCTCGTGGACGCCGACCTGACCGACCGGCCGCTGCTCGCGATCGCCGCGCCCGTGATCGCCCTCTTCAGCGGGCACGAGGCGCTCGCCGAGGAGCTGCTCGCGGGCCTCGACGCACACCCTGACCCGTGGGTGCACGCGATGGGCGAGTTCATCCGCGCGCACGCGGCCGAGAACGACGGCGACCTCGAGACGATGGCCGTGCACCTCGACGAGTCGCTCGCGCGCTTCCGCGCGATCGGCGACCGCTGGGGCATGGCCGTCGCGCTCTCCGAGCGCGCCTCGCTGCGGATGGTCGCGGGCGACCTCGAGGGCGCTGAGGCCGCGCTCGACGGGACGGAGGCGCTGCTCGCCGAGCTCGGCTCGCGCGTCGACGGCGGGATGATCCTCCTGCGCCGCGCGGAGCTGCGCCTGCGCCAGGGCGACCTGAGCGGCGCGCACGACCTGCTCGACGACGCGTTCGAGCGCACCCGCGACCGCGACGAGCGGATGCTCGTCCGCGTCGGCCTCGCCTCCGTGAGCTGGCGGCTCGGCGATCGCGACCGGGCGCGCGCCCTGCGCGACGAGGCGGTGGAGGCCGTGGAGCGGCTCGACGCCAAGCGGCCCGACTACGCCCACATGTGCGCGATCGCGCTCGGCAGCGCCGCGGCGATGTTCGCCGAGGACGGCGAGCTCGGCCGCGCGCGCGAGCTGGCCGCCGGCGCCTACGCCGCCGCGGTCCGCGCGCGCGACCGGCCGGTCCTGGGCCGCTTCGGCGAGGCCGCGGCGATGCTCGCCGCGCGCTCCGGCGATCCGGCCCGCGCGGCCGGGATCCTCGGCGCCGCGATGCGCCTGAGCGGCAGCGACGACCCGTTGAACCCCGGCACGCGCGAGCTGCGCGACGAGCTCCGCGAGTCGCTCGGGGAGGAGCGGCTCGCCGCGGCGATCGCGGCCGGGCGGGCGCTCGGCCCCGAGGAGGCCGCCGCCCGGCTCGACCCGGGGAGCACCTGGACCTAGATGCGCTTGCGGTAGGCGCGCAGCGCCAGCGGGACGAAGGTCGCCAGCAGCGCGGCCATCCAGGCGAACGTCCACCACAGGTGCGAGCCCATCGGGTCGCCGAGCAGGAGCGCGCGCTCGGCCCCGACGAGGTGCGTGAGCGGGTTCACATCGGCGAACGTCTGCAGCCAGCCCGGCATCGAGTCCGTCGCGACGAAGGCGGACGAGCCGAAGCTCAGCGGCAGGACGATGAGGATCATCAGCCCCTGCACCGCGCCCGGCGTCCGCGCCTTCATGCCGACGAACACCGAGGCCCAGCACAGGCAGAGCGCGAAGGACACGGCGAGGACGCAGGCGAGCAGCACCTGGGCGGCGTCGGTCGTCGCCCGGAAGCCGAGCACGTAGCCGAAGCCGATCATCACCACGCACAGCAGCGTGTAGCGGACGACGTCGGCCATGACCGCGCCGGTGAGCGGCGCGGACCGCGCGATCGGCAGGCTGCGGAAGCGGTCGAAGACGCCCTTCTCGACGTCCGTGTTCAGGTTCACGCCGATCGCCACGCCGGCCATCGCGATCGTCTGGCCGAGGATGCCGGGGAGCAGGAACTGCAGGTAGTCGTGCTGCGACCCGCCCGAGATGGCGCCGCCGAACACGTACGTGAACAGCAGCAGGAAGATCACGGGCTGGATGGTCACGTCGGCGAGCGCCTCTGGCGTCCGCCACGTGCCGATCAGGCTCCGCCGCGCGAGCACGGCGCTGTGGCGCAGCAGCCTCATGCCGCCACCTCCTCGTAGATCGCGGTCCGCGGGCTCTCGCGGCGGGTGAGCACCGCGAAGACCTCGTCGAGGCTGGGCAGGCGCAGCGACAGCTCGGTCACGGCGATGCCCTCGACGTCGAGCCGCCCGACGATCGCGGCGAGCGCCTCGTCGCCGGTGGCGGCCGCGCGGACGGTCCCGCGCGGCAGGATCTCCGCGCCCGTGCCGGTGGCGGCCCCGACGATCGCGGCGACCGCCTCGAGGTCCGCGGGGTCGACAGGGCGCACCGTGATCGTCTGGTCGCCGGCGATGCGCTTGAGCTCCTCGGGCGTGCCGTGGGCGATCACGCGCCCGTGGTCGAAGACGACGATGTCGTCGGCCAGCTCGTCGGCCTCCTCGAGGTACTGGGTGGTGAGCAGGACGGTCGAGCCGTCGGCGGTGAGCTGCCGGACGACGTCCCACATGTCGTCGCGCTTGCTCGGGTCGAGCCCCGTGGTGGGCTCGTCGAGGAAGACGACCGACGGGCGGCCGACGAGGCTCGCGGCGAGGTCGAGCCGGCGGCGCATGCCGCCCGAGTACGTGCGCGCGGGCCGGTTCGCGGCCTCCTCGAGGTCGAACCAGGCGAGCAGCTCGGCCGCGCGGGCCTTGGCGGCGCGCGGCTTGAGGTCGAGCAGGCGGCCGATCATGACGAGGTTCTGGGTGCCGGTGAGCGCCTCGTCGACCGAGGCGTACTGGCCGGTCAGGCCGATCTGGCGGCGGACGGCCGCGGCGTCGCGGACGACGTCGTGGCCCGCGATGCGCGCGGTGCCGCCGTCGGGGCGCAGGAGCGTGGCCAGGACGCGGACGGCGGTCGTCTTGCCGGCGCCGTTCGGCCCCAGCACGCCGAGCACCGTGCCGCGGGCGGCGGCGAGGTCGACGCCGTCGAGCGCGACCGTCGCGCCGAAGCGCTTCGTGAGCCCGGCGGCCTCGATGGCGAGGTCGTGCGAAGTGGTCATGCCGGCAGGGTCGGCGGTCCCGCTCGCAGCGCGCTCGCACGGCGCTCACACCGCGCTCGCGGGCATCGTCCTAGCCTGGGGTGGATGAGCTCCCCCACGCGCCTCGCCGGCGTCGACGTCCCCCGCGTCGGCCTCGGCACCAACCGCCTCACCACCGCGCCCGAGCACGTCGCCTTCGTCCGCGAGGCCGTCGCCGCGGGCCTGCGCCACATCGACACCGCGCACCTCTACACGGGCGGCGACAGCGAGCAGGCGGTCGCGGCCGCGCTCGACGGCATCGCCGAGGACGTCCTGGTCGCCACGAAGGGCGGCTACCGCCCGGGCGAGGGCCGGCCGGAGGTCCTGCGCGCGCAGGTCGAGCAGTCGCTGCGCGCGCTGCGCACGGACGCGATCGGCCTCTACTACCTGCACCGCGTCGATCCCGAGACGCCGCTGGAGGAGAGCCTCGGCGAGCTGAAGGCGCACGTCGAGCGCGGCGCGATCCGCCACGTCGGGCTCTCTGAGGTCACCGTCGACCAGATCGAGGCGGCGCGCGCGATCCTCCCGATCGCGGCCGTGCAGAACAAGTACAACCTCGACGAGCGCGCGCACGACGAGGTCATCGACCACTGCGAGCGCGAGGGGATCGCGTTCGTGCCGTACTACCCGCTGCGCGGCGACGGCGGCCCGGGCGTGCGCGCCGCCGCCGAGCGGCTCGGCGTCACGGAGAACCAGGTGAAGCTCGCGTGGCTGCTGCGGCGCTCGCCGGCCGTGCTGCCGATCCCGGGCACGCTCTCGATCGGCCACCTGCGCGAGAACCTCGCGGCGCTCGACCTGGACCTCGGCGACGCCGAGCTCTAGCCCCCGGGCGGTGCGGATCGCGCGGAGCGGGTAGTCCTCGTGCCATGGCAACGTCGTGGCCCCCCAAAGAGCCGACGCGCTGGTCGATCATGCTCCCGCGCGAGCCGGGCGCGGCGCGCACGGCGCGCGCAGCGGTCGAGAACTGGCTCGCGAGCGCGCCGGCGGCCGTGCGCGACGACGCGCGGAGCCTCGTGACCGAGCTCGTGGCCAACGCGATCGAGTTCGGCCGCCCGCCGATCCAGGTGCGGATGGAGCGCAAGCCGACGTACTGGCTGCTGGAGGTCGCCGACGCGGGCGTGCGGCCGGCGCGCGGTGCCACCCGCTTCCGCCAGGCGGGCTGGGGGCTGCGGATCGTCGAGCTGCTCGCCGAGTCCTGGGGGACGGGCGAGAACGGCTCGCGCGTGTGGTGCCGGATCTCGGCGGCGGTACGCGCCGGCACGCGGCGGACGTAGCCGCGGCTCAGTGCCGGTGGTCGTGGCCGCGCACCGTGCGCCACGACTGCCACGTGATCCGCAGGATCACGACGGTGATGGCGAGGCCGATGAGCGGATCGGCGACCTCGAGCCCGGCGGCCAGCGCCGCGGCGGAGGCGACGACGGCGAGCGAGACGTAGGCGTCGGCGCGGGCGTGGGCACCGTCGGCGACGAGCGCGGCGCTGTCCAGCCGCCGCCCGGCGCGCGTCCGGATCCGCGCCGCGAGCCAGTTGCCGGCGAACCCGATCGCACCCGCCGCGGCGAGCGCGCCGAGCCGCTCGACCTCCGCCGGCTCGATCAGCCGGTGGACGGCCTCGTAGCCCGCCACGCAGGCGGAGACGAAGATGGCGAGCACGACCGCGAGCCCGGCCCACCGCTCGGCGCGGGCGCTGCGGAGGGCGAAGGCGATGGCGAGCGGGATCGCCGTCGCGGCGTCGCCGGCGTTGTGGATCAGGTCGGCGAGCAGCGCGACGCTGCCCGAGGCGGCGAAGACGACGGCCTGGAGCGCGGCCGTGGCGGCGAGGACGCCCAGGGCGAGCCCGACGGCGCGCAGCCCCGCCCGCGAGCGGCGGATGGAGTGGTCGACGAGCCCGTGGGAGTGGCCGTGCGCGTGCGTGCTCACCGGCTACGCCGCCTCCTCGCGTGCGGGATGGCGGCCGGCGAGCCCGAGCCGGACGTGCTCGACGTGCCCGAGCACCTGCTCGAGCAGGACGGCGACGTGGTGGTCGTGCAGCTCGTAGACCACGCGGCGGCCGGCGCGCTCCCCGACGATCAGGCCGAGGTGGCGCAGGACGCGCAGCTGGTGGGAGACCGCCGAGGCGTCCATGCCGACGGCGGCCGCGATCTCCGTCACCGACGCGGGGCCGTCGTGGAGGCGCGCGAGGATCCGCAGCCGGCTCGGCGCGGAGAGCGCCTGGAGGCTGTCGGCGGCGGCGCGCGCGTAGGACTGGTCGTCGAGCAGGCGGGAGACGTCGGTGCTGTGGCGGTGGCTCACGCCGCCGATGATATCTGAATACCTGTTCAGGTATGCGGGAACTCGACGCCGCCGGCCAGGCGGAGGCGGACCACCTCGCCGGGTCCCGGCGCGTCGAGCGGCGCGGGCGCCTGCAGGCGCCCGCCGGGCAGCTCGAGCTCGAGCCGGAAGCCCTCCTCGACCGGGATCCGGCGGACGACCGTCGCCGCCACGTCGCCCGCCGGATCGAGCGTGACGTGCGACGGCCGCAGCATGCGCACGCCGCCGGCCTGCGCGAGCCACCCGGTGAAGCCGAGGAACCCGGCCACGTCGGGCGCCGGCGGCTGCTCGAGCACCTCACGCGTCGCGCCGGCCGCCGCCGGCCGCCCGTCGAGCAGCACGAGCACGCGGTCGGCGAGCGCCCAGGCCTCGGCGCGGTCGTGGAGCACGACCGCGACGGCGCGCTCGGGATGCGCGAGCGCGGCGCCCGCGTCCTCGAGCAGGTCGGCGCGCGCCGGGGCGTCGAGGCCGGCGAACGGCTCGTCGAGCAGGAGCACGCCCGCCTCGAGCGCGAGCGCGCGGGCCAGGTGGACGCGGCGCGCCTCGCCGCCGGACAGCTCGATCGCCCGGCGCGCCGCGAGATGCCCGGCGCCGAGCGCGGCGAGCGCCGCCTCGGCACGCTCCCGGCGCTCCGCGCGCGGGACGCCCCACCAGCGCAGCGCCGCCTCGACGTTCGCCCGCGCCGAGCGGTCGGCGAGCGCGCTCCCCTGGAGCGCCGTCGCGACCCGCGCCCGCCGCTCGACCGACCCCGCGGCCGCGGGCAGCAGCCCGGCGAGCGCCGCGAGCAGCGTCGACTTCCCCGCGCCGTTCGGGCCGAGGATCGCGAGGACCTCTCCCGCACGGAGCTCGAGGTCGACGCCGCGCAGCACCTCGCGGCCCCCGCGCCGCGCGGCGAGCCCGCGCGCCTCCAGCAGCGGCTCGCTCACGAGGGGCGGCCGAGCGCGGTCCGCGGCCGGCGCTGCTGGAGCACGGTCAGCACCGCGGCCAGCACCAGCACCAGGCCGAGCAGGACGATGCCGAGCGCGATTGCCCGCCCGTACTCGCCCGCGCTCACGCGCACCAGCACCGCGCTCGCGAGCGTCTGCGTCTGGCCGTCGATGTTGCCGCCCACGAGCACGACGGCGCCGACCTCCGCGAACGCCGAGCCGACCGCCGCGATCGTCGCCGCGACCACGCCGACGCGCGCCTCGCGCAGCGCGAGGAGCGCAACCGCGCCGCGCGACGCGCCGAACGCGCGCGCCTGGTCGAGCAGGCCGGCGGGCAGCGACTGGACCGCCGCGGCGGTGAGCGCCACCACCACGGGGAGGGAGAGCACCGCCTGGGCGAGGATCACGCCGTCGAGGGTGTAGAGCAGGTTCAGTCCACCGAGCGGGGCGCCGCGGAAGAGCAGGAGCGCGACCACGAGCCCGACGATCACCGGCGGCAGCCCCATGCCGGCGTTCGCGAGCGCGAGGCCCGCCCCGCGGCCGCGGAACCGGCCGAGCCCGAGCGCGAGGCCGAGCGGGAGCCCGAGCGCGAGCGCGATCAGCGTCGACCAGAACGCCATCCGCAGCGTGACGCCGATGATCCCCAGCACCTCGTCGTCGCCGTTCAGGAGCAGGTCGACCGCCTGCTGCAGCCCGTCCCAGAGGAACTCCACCTCAGGGCTCCTGGGTGTAGACGAGCCGCCCGTCGGAGAGCCGGTACACCGTGCCGACCCGCTCGCCCTCGCCGGCCACGCGCTCGCCGGGGCGCAGCTCGAGCCGGCGCAGCGTCTCGCCGCGCTTGGTGATCACCGTCTGCCCGTCGGGCCCGGAGCGCACGACGGTCACCTCGCCGCGGGTGAGGAGGTCCTCGTGGTCGAGCGACGCGAGCGCGGCGTGCAGGAAGGCGACGGCGAGCACGACGCCGAGGTCGAAGAGGTTGACGAGCCCGTCGAGCGGGTCGCCGGCGCGGTCGTCGCGGCGCCGCGCGTGCGGGCGGACGAGGCTCATGCCTCCTCCGCGCGCAGCGTGGCCGCCACGAACTCGAGGTCGGACAGGTCCTGCCCGTAGAGACGGTCGCGGACGAGCGAGATGCCGAAGCCGATCAGCCCCACGAGCAGGCCGAGGACGGTGATGCTGAACGCCAGGCGGAGGTTCTCGCTCAGCTCGGTGACGTTGCCCTCGGCCAGGCCCGCGAGCGCCGGCGAGAGCGGGATGAGCGTCCCCATCAGCCCGAGCGCCGGGCCCGCGCGGACGAGCAGCCGCGTGCGCTCGAGCCGGCGCAGCGACGCGTAGTCGAAGTCGGCGAGCGCCTTCGCCACCCGATCCTCGCCGTGCGCGCCGTTCACGCGCGCCGCGATGACGCCGAGCGCCGAGGCCATCGCGGTGCTGGGGGCGACCTGCCACAGCAGCCCCTGCGCGGCGGGCAGGTCGCCGCGCGCGAGCGCCTCGCGCGCGCTCGTCGCCGCGCGCTCCAGCCGCCCGGTGTCGCGCCGCCGGCGGCGCAGGAGCTCGACCACGAACGCGCCGAGCTCGACGAGCACCGCCGCCAGGGCGGCGACGACGAGGATCAGCACGGGGACCCGGAGCGCCTCGGAGACGTCGAAGATGACCTCCTCGAGCCTCACGACTGCCGCCTCCGCCGCTCGCGGAACGCGCCGGCGCCGGCGAGGCCGCAGGCGGTGAGCACCGCCAGCGGCACGGTGGAGTCGGTGCCGCCGGCGTCGCTGCCCGCGCGGACGGCGGGCGGCGCGGCGGGCCCGGCGCCGGCCGGGAGCGAGGCGGCCACGAGCACGCCCTCCACGCGCTCGCCCCCGCCGCCGCGCGGCTTCCGGCGGCGCTGCGGCACGCGGGGATCGGCGGGCGCGGCCTCCGGCGGCGTCGCCGTGTCGTCACCGGCGGCCGGGGCCGGCGCCGGGGCGGGCGGCTGGGGCGTGGCGGCCGGATCGACGGGCGCGTTCGCGGCGGGTGCGTTCCCCGCGGGCGCACCCTCGTCCGGGCCGGTCGCCGGCGCCTCCTCGGGATCCGCGTCGCCGCTGCCCGGGTCCTCGCCCCGCTCCGGCCGCCGCCGCTCGCCGACCTGCACCAGCACCGGCGGTGACGCGCCGGCCGAGTCGTCATCGCCCTCGGCGCTCGCCACGACCGCGTAGGTGCCGGGCCTCCGCCAGCGGTGGCCCGCCGCCGCGCCCGTGGCCTCCGCGCCGTCGCCGAAGCGCCACCGCACCGCGATCGCGCTCCCCGCCGGTGCGCCGGTCACCTGTGCCTCGAGCCGCACCCGCTCGCCCGCGCGCGGGCGCTCCGGCCGCACGCGGACCTCCACGCCGAGCACCGCGCCCTGGCGGACGCGGACCGCCAGATCGTCCCCGGCGGTGGCGAAGTTGTCCTCGGCGTTGAGGTCGGCGCCGTCACGCGGCGGCCGGTAGAAGCGCACGCTGTCCGCGTCGAGCCAGACGAGCGGCGGCGCGGCCGCGAGGTCGCCGGCCCGGATCGTGGCGACCGTCCCGTTCGGCCGCCCGACGGCGACGAACGCCGGCGCCCGCGGGTCCACGCCGGCCAGCTCCAGCACGCGCGGGAGCGACACGGCGGGCGGATGGGCGATGACCTCGCCGGGACCGGCCTCCGAGCGGAGGACGACGGTCCCGGCCGGCACGTCCGCCGCCGCGCGGAGCGCCGCCTCGCCGACGCGCCGCTCCGCGCCGCCCGCGGTCACGACGACGTCCGCGGCGCGCGCGGGCGCCGCGAGGTTCGTCGCCGCGACGCAGGCCGCGGCCACGATCAGCCGGCGGTGACGGTGCGGGCCCTCGATCGGCCGGCCCCCACGATCCCGCGGTCGACGTAGCGGACCCGCACCCGCCAGGCGCCCGCGGGCAGGTCGACGGCGAGCCGGAACCGGGTGCCGCCGCGCCGCAGCTGCAGGCGCCGGACCTCGCGGAACGCGCCACCCCCTGCCGGCCGGGCCTGCACGACGAGCCGCGCGTTGCGCCGCCCGGTCGCCGGCCAGGCACGGCCGCGCACGACCGCGCCGCCGCTCGTCGCCCGCGCCGCGGCGAGCTTGACCGCCGCCTTCACGCGCACCCGCCCGAGCGAGCGCCGCAGCGGGCTCAGGTCGCGGAAGCGCGGCGTCGTGAGGAACAGCCTGCCGCTGCGGTTCGGCCGCCAGCGCAGCCGGAAGCCGCCCTCGTCGTCCGTCGCAGCGCGGGCGAGCGTCCTGCCCGTCAAGGCCGAGGTGAAGCGGGTGAGCCGGATGTCCGCGCCGTCGAGCGCGGCGGCGCCCGGCACGTCGGAGGCGATCGCGCCGCGGACGACGAGCGGCCGTCGCGCGGAGACCGTCCGGCGCACCGGCCGGGCGAGCGTCACGACCGGGAACGCGGCCGGGAAGAAGCCGGGCTGCTCGCTCGTGGGGAAGCTCCGCAGCCGCCGCTGGAAGTCGCGCGAGGTCAGGAAGTCGAGGAAGGCCAGCGCCCCCTCGGTCTTCGCCGCCGGCACCTTGGCCGGGGCGAGCGCGTAGCCGCGGTACTGGTTGACCATCAGCGCCGAGCCGCCGCGCGCGGCCGCGTCCTGCGCGTCCATGACGATCGGCAGCGCGGTGACGGCGCCGTTGGCGATCAGCTGCTGCAGCGTCCCGCGGTCGGTGATCGTGTAGCAGCCACCCGCCGGGCACTGCTGCGTGAGTCGCAGCGTGTCGGCCATGCCGAGCCCGGCCTTCGTGTACCAGGCCGGGTTGCCCGTCCCGCCGGGGCCCGTCGGCTCGCCGGCCGCGGAGCGCGCGACCGACGTGAGCTTCCAGATGTCCTTCTCCTTCGTGTTCGTGCCGGAGTTGTCGCCGCGCGAGACGAACGTCGCGCGGCCCTGCGCGCCGGCCGCGGCGATCGCCTCGAACGCGGCCGCCGCATCGTGGCGGCCGGCCCCGAGCACGCCCGCGGGGTCGCCGGGCGGGCCGACGACCACGAAGTCGTTCCACATGACCGTGCGGCCCTCATCCTCGAGCGAGAAGCCGTCGGCGACGAACTTCGCCTCCTGCGCGGGCGAGTGCGTGATGAGCACGTCGCCCTGGCCGGCGCGCGCGTTCGCGATCGCCTGGCCGGTGCCGACCGCGACGACCTTGAGCCGCCACTCGGGGTACTGGTCCTGGAAGTCCGGGATGATCACCTGCTCCAGCAGGCCGGAGTCGCGGACGCTCGTCGTGCTCTGCACGATCAGGTCCTGCGGTTCCTGTGCGGACGCGGCCGCCCCGCCGCCGAGCACCGCGACGACCGCGCAGACCAGCATCGGAGACCACCGGGACACCACAACCTCCTCCTCGTTTGACCCGCTATGTACCAGACCATATTGGTTCAGCGCCATGGCACAGATCGATGACCTGACCGCGCGGCTCGCCCGGCGGGTCGTCGACGACGGCATGGCGCCGGGCGATGCGCTCCCCTCCGTCCGGCGGCTCGCCGCCGACGAGGGCCGCGCGCCCGCGACCGTCCAGCGCGCCTACGCGGTGCTCGCGCGCGCGGGCGTGCTCGCACTCTCGCCGCGCCGGGCGGCACGGATCGCGCCCGGCGGCGACCTCGCCGCGCAGCGGCTCCTGCGCGCCGGTGCCACGTTCCGGCTCGCCGGGAGCGACGACCCCGCGCTCGCGGTCGTCCTCGGCGCGGTCGGCGACGCGATCCGGCTCGTCGGCACGAGCGGGAGCTTCCGCGGCCTCACCGCGCTGTGGCGCAACGACGCGGACGGCGCCGCCCTCCACCTGCGCCATGCCGACGGCAGCCACAACGCGCCGTTCGCGCGGGCGCTGCTCGCGGGCCGCGATCCGGTCGTGGTCCACCTCTGGCGTCGCGAGCAGGGGCTCATCGTCGCCCCGGGGAACCCGCTCGGGCTCGCCCACGCCGGCGCGCTGGAGCGCGTGCGGGTCGCGCAGCGGCCGCGCGGCACCGGGACGCGCACGCTCATGGATCACCTCGTGCTGGAGGCCGGCGGCGCGCCGCGCGCCGTCCACGGCCCGGAGGTCGAGCTCCACCTCGACGTCGCGATCGCCGTCGCCACCGGCGAGGCCGAGGCCGGGCTCGGGCTGCGCTCGGCGGCGCGGACGTTCGGGCTCGACTTCGTGCCGCTCGTCTCCGAGCCGTTCGAGATCGCGACGACCCGCCCGCAGGTGGGCGGGCTCGAGCCGCTGCTGCGCGCCCTCCGCGACCCGGCGGTGCGCGCGCAGGTCGAGGACCTCGGCGGCTACGACCTCGCGCGCACCGGCGAGATCGCCGCGGCCTAGCCCGCGACGAGCCAGCGCCCGTCGCGCTGCACGAGCCGCAGCGGCGCGGGCACGTCGCCGACGGGCCCGACCGTGGCGCGGCCGGCCTCGACCTCGACCGCCGCGCCCGGCAGGAGCCGCGCGACCGTGCCGAGCACGTCGGCCGGGAGCGCGCCGCCGGCCGCGAGCGCGCCGGCGCAGCTCCCGCCGCCCTCGGCGATCGTCGCCCGGGCGCCGGCGGTCATCCGCGCGCAGGCGTCCTCCCAGCGCTGCGCGCGGAGCGCGCCGACGTAGGCCACGGCGGCCGCGCGCACGTCGTCCGCCGGATCGGGCGGCGGGGGGTCGCCGCCGCACGCGGCCAGCGCGGCGCAGGCGAGGAGCGGCAGGACGGCGCACGCGCGCATGCGGCGCGCAGCTTGCCACTTCACCCCGTCCGGGTGATCCACCGTCACCCCTCCGCCGTCAGGCTGCGCTGGACACGTCCACGACCGAACGGAGCACGAGATGGGCGACAACAGCGAGGAGTTCCTGGACCAGCTCGCCGAGAGCGACCCCGGGATGATCGAGCGCGTCATCGGACGGCAGATCGAGAACGTGCGGGAGTCCGGGCTCGACCCGCGGACGCACGCGCTCGTCCGGATCGGGGCGCTCGTCGCGCTCGGCGCGCCCTCGGCCTCGTTCGGCTGGCACGTCTCGCTGGCCCGCGAGGCGGGCGCAAGCGACGACGAGATCGCGGGCGTGCTCGTCGCCGTCGCGCCCGTGACCGGGACGCCGCGGGTCGTGGCCGCAGCGCCGATGGTCGCGGAGGCGCTGCAGGGCTAGCGCGCGCGGAAGACCGTCCTCCCGCCGACGACCGTGCGGAGCACCTTCGTGTCGGAGATGGCGGTCGCCGCGACCTTCATCGGGTCCTTCGCCAGCACGATGTAGTCGGCGAACTTGCCGCGCTCGAGCGAGCCGGTGCGGCGCGCCGTGCCCATCTCGTACGCGCTGTGGGTGGTGATCGCGCGGAACGCCTCCTTGCGCGTGAGGCCGGGGTCGGAGTTGAGCCGGCCGTCGTAGCCGCTCGCCGGGTCGTTGCGGCGCGTGACGCCGACCTCGATCGCGAAGAACTCGTTCAGGGCGTCGACGGGCCAGTCGCTGCCGAAGGCGACCCGCGCGCCCGCGTCCTGGAGCCGCCCCTCGGGCTCCATCCGGTCGAAACGCTCCGGGCCCATGAAGACCTTCGCGGCGTCGATCGAGTCCGGCGCGGGCTTGCCCCACTGGAACGACATGACGGGCGTGACGTCGAGCGACGCGAAGCGGCTGAAGTCGGCGGGGTCGACGAGCTCGGCGTGCGCGATCGAGAGCCGCGGGCGCTTGCCGGCGCGCTCGCGCACGACCGCGTAGTCGTCGAGCGTCGCCCGCACGGCGCGGTCGCCGATCGCGTGGACCTGCGGCGTGAACCCGGCCCGGACGAGCCGCACGAGGAGGTCGCGCAGCGTGGTGTCGGGCCAGTACGGGAGCGGTCCGGCGTTGCTCGTCGGGTTGCCGGACGCGTCGAAGTACGGCGCGAGCAGGCTCGCGGTCTGCGCGGGTGCCTGCAGCACGCCGTCCTGGAACAGCTCGCCCGCGTTGCGCACGCGGATGCCCGCGCGCGGCCGCAGCCCGCCGGTCTCGTAGCGCTTGCGCAGCCGCAGCAGCCGCTCGACGGCGCCGGCCGCGTCCTCCTCCGCCTCGCCGAGCTCGACGTCCGGTGCGGCGTTGAGGCGCACGGTCAGCCGCCCGCGCCGGTGCAGCGACTTGTAGGCATCGAGCGCGGCGCCGGAGACGATCTGGTCCCCGACCGCGGTGACGCCCGCGGCGGCGAGCGCGTCGAGCGCAGCGCGCAGCGCCGCGCGCGTGTCCGCGGCCGTCGGCGCCGGGATCACGGCCCGCGCCAGGTCGCCCGCGCTGTCCTCGAGGATGCCGGTCGGCTCACCCGCGGCGTCGTGGTCGATCCGCCCGCTCGGCGGGTCCGGCGTCGCCGCCGTGATCCCCGCCAGCGCGAGGCCCTTGCTGTTGAGCAAGGTCGAGTGCCCGTCGCTCGAGGCGACGACGATCGGGCGCTCCGTCTCGAGCGCGTCGAGGGTCGCCCGCGTCGCGTCCGTGCCCGCCGGGAGCATCGCCTGGCGGTACCAGTTGACGACCTCGAGCCATGCGTCCGGCGCCGCGCCCGCGTCGTCGTCGAGGCAGCCCTGGATCCGCGCCCGGAACTGCGCCTCCGTGAGCGCCTCGTAGGCGAGGTTGCACGTGACGAGCTGCTCCCCGCCCGGCAGCACGTGGATGTGCGCGTCGCTCAGGCCGGGCATGACCGTCCGCCCGCCGAGGTCCCGCACGCGCGTCCCCTTGCCGATGAAGCGCCGCACGCCGGCGCGGCCGCCGGCGTAGACGATCCGGCCGTCGCGGACCGCGAGCGCGCGGACCACGGAGAAGTCGTCGTCGAAGGTGCGGATGGTGCCGCCGCGCAGGACGGAGTCGGCGGGCTCCGGCGCGGCTGCCGCGCCGGACGGGGCGAGGGCGACCGCGACGGCGGCCGCGACGCCCGTCGCGGGGATCGTCAGCTTCATGGGCGCGCACCCTACGCCATTCTTGAATTGAGTTCAAGGACTGCGCGCGGACAGCGCGATGAGCCCGCCCGCCGCCAGCGAGAGCGCGGCGGCGACGAGCAGCGCGGCGCGCATGCCGGCGACGAACGCGTCGGAGGCGGCCGGGACCTGGGCGGCGCCGAGCTCCTTCTGCACCGTCGCGGTCTCGCCCCCGGCCACGAGCGGCGCGAGCCCGACGGCCTGGGCTCCGAGCGACTCCGCATGGGAGGTCCAGTCGTCGCGGGCGACCGTCGCGCCGATCGAGACGAGCGCGGCGATGCCGATCGCGGCGCCGAACTGGCGCGCGGTGTTGAGCACGCCCGAGCCGAGGCCGGCCCGCTCGGCCTCGATCGCCGCCATGCCCATCGCGGAGACCGCCGGCACCGCGAGCCCGAAGCCGAGCCCGAGGGCGAGGAACGACGGCAGCGCGGCCAGGAAGCCCGAGCCGGCGCTCAGGAGGCCGAAGCCGGCCAGCGCGAGGCCGCCGAGCGTCGCGCCCACGGCGACGACGCGGATCGCGCCGAAGCGCTGCTGCACCCGCCCCGCGAAGAGCGAGGCGACGAGGAACGGGACGTTCATCGTCAGCCACGAGACACCCGTCTGGAGCGCGGACCAGCCCTTGACGTCCTGGAAGAAGAGCGACACGTAGAAGAGCGCGGTGGCGAGCCCGGCGTAGAGCGCGACGTACGTGAGCGTGGCCAGCGTGAACGGCCGCCGGCGGAAGATCGCGAGCGGCAGCATCGGCTCGCGGGTGGTCCGCTCGCGCACGACGAACCCGGCGAGCAGCACGAACCCCGCCGCGAGGAAGCCGAGCGTCTGCGCCGACGTCCAACCGTGGCTCTCGGTCTGGACGAGCCCGAAGGTGATGCAGAAGAGCGCGGCGGCGGCGAGCACCGCGCCGGGGAGGTCGAGCGGCCGCGGCGTCGGGTCGCGCGACTCCCGCACGTAGGCGAGCGTCAGCACGACGCCGATGACGCCCATCGGGACGTTCACCCAGAAGATCGCCGACCAGTCGAAGGCGGCGATCAGCGCGCCGCCGACGATCGGCCCGGCGCCGAACCCGATCCCGGCGACCGCGGCCCAGATCCCGATCGCCCACGGCCGCCGCTCCGGCGGGTAGGCGTCGATCAGGATCGCCAGCGCGAGCGGCGCCATGAGCGCGGCGCCGATCCCCTGCACGGCGCGGAAGGCGACGAGCTGGGGGTCGTCCGTGGCGAGCGCGCAGGCGGTCGAGGCGGCGGTGAAGACCACCAGCCCGAGGACGAGCATCCGCCGCCGCCCGGCGCGGTCGCCGATCGTCCCCGCGACGAGGATCAGCGCCGCGAGCACGACCACGTACGCGTTCACCACCCACTGCAGGTTCCCCGCGGTCACGCCCAGCTCGGACTGGATCGAGGGCAGCGCGACGTTCACGATCGTGACGTCGAGCAGCAGCATGAACTGCGCGACGCAGGAGGCCGCGAGCGTCCCCAGCCGTTGCGCGGGGGTCAGTCCGGCCACGGCATCAGCGACGCCGTGCGAGCTGTTTCGCCTTCACCGGCGAGGCGTTCCCTGCCGCGTCGATCGCCACGACGCGGATCGTATAGGCCCGATCGTGATGACCGGGTCAGCGGACGCGGGCGCAGCACACGCCAGGAGCGCCCCGAGGGCACCGAGGACCACGCGCCACAGCATCTCGGGCGGGAGCCTATCCGCGCCCGCGGCGACCGCACGGAGCTGTAACACTCGGAGGACATCCGGGACTGCCGCACCTGCCACCCACCTCCACGAGAGGAGCAGCCGTGCTCTGTGCCCATACCGTCCGCCGGATCAAGCCCGGCACGTTCGACGAGTTCATCGCCGCCTTCCCCGTCGAGGAAGGCCCGCCCGCCGGCTGGGTCCGCTTCCACGCCCTGCGCGGTCTCGGCGACGAGAACGAGGTCGTGACCTTCGGGTTCTTCGACGGGACGCTCGAGGAGCTCGAGCGCAGCCAGGACGACTCCGACTACCGGACCCTCCGCGAGCGGATCGCGCCGTTCGTCGTGGAGGAGGTCGTCAACGGCGTCTACGACGTCGTCGTCTCGCGCGCCGCCGGAGAGGCGGTCGCGGGCTGAGACCATCCCGAGCGGCGCGCCGGCCCTCGCCCGCGCGCCGCCCCGGCGGTACGGTCACGGATGCGGTGCACGACGAGAGCACGCTGCTGGCGCGCCTGCGCGAAGGGGACGAGCAGGCCTTCGAGGCGCTCATCGCCCGGCACGACGGCGCCCTCCGGCGCGTCGCGCGCACCTACCTGCGCACGGACGCCGCGGTCGACGACGTGGTGCAGGAGACCTGGCTCGGCGTCGTGCGCGGGCTCGACCGCTTCGAGGGCCGCTCGTCGCTGCGCACCTGGATCTTCAGCATCCTCGTCAACCGCGCCCGGACGCGGGCCGTCCGCGACGCCCGGAGCCTGCCGTTCTCGGCCCTCGAGGCCGACGGCGAGCCCGCGGTGGAGCCGGCCGCCTTCGCCGCCGACGGGAGCTGGACGAGCGCGCCGCCGCGGCTCGACGCCGATCCCGAGACCGGCCTGCTCGCCGGCGAGCTGCGCGCGCAGCTCCTCGCGGCCGTCGACACGCTCACGCGCGACCAACGCGCGGTGATCACGCTGCGCGACCTGGTCGGGCTCACCGCCGCGGAGACCTGCGAGCTGCTCGAGATCACCGACGGCAGCCAGCGGGTGCTGCTCCATCGCGCCCGCGCACGCGTGCGCACCGTGCTGCGGCCGATCGTGGAGGCACAGGCATGAGGCGATTCCTCACCCGGCTCCGCGGCCGCGGCGGCCCCGACCCGCTGATGTGCCAGGAGTTCGTCGAGCTCGTCACGGACTACCTCGAGGGCACGCTCCCGCCCGGCGATCGCGCGCGGATGGACGCGCACCTCGCCGACTGCGACGGCTGCTCGGGCTACCTGGAGGACATGCAGCGGCTCGTCGGCACCTTGCACGAGACGCCCGAGACGCCGCCCGACATGGAGACCCGCGAGACGCTGCTGCGCGCGTTCCGCGACCTCCGCGGCGACGCGCGTGACGGTCCGTGACGGGCGCGCAGCCTCGGCGTCTCGTAGGAGTTGCCTAGGTAAGCTCCGCGCATGAGCCAGCTCGAGGAGGCCGGCGGGGGGATGCGGATCGGCGCCGCCGCCGCGGCGATCGGCGTCAGCGTCGACACGCTGCGCCGGTGGGAGCGGGCGGGGCGCGTCACGTTCGAGCGGCGCGGCGGGACGCGCTACGTCGACGCGGACGAGGTCGCCCGGCTGCTGCGCGAGCGCTCCGGCCACCGCGGCACGAGCGCGCGCAACAGCCTCGACGGCGTCGTGATCGCGGTGAAGAAGGACGGCGTGATGGCGCAGGTGGAGCTCGCCTGCGGGCCGTACCGGATCGTCTCCCTGATGTCGCGCGAGGCGGCCGACGAGCTCGACCTCCGCATCGGCGCGCACGCGCGCGCGGTGATCAAGGCCACGACGGTCGTCGTCGAGTCGGGCTGATGCCCGAGCCGGTCGCGCTGCGCCTCGCCCGTGATGGCGACCTGCGCTGGGCCCGGGCGCTCGCGGACGATCCGGACGTGGCGCGCTCGCTCTCCACCACCGCGGCCGACGGCCTCGCCGAGGCGCTCGCGGCGGGCGAGCTGTGGATCGCCGAGACGCCGGACGGCGAGCGCACCGGCGCCGTCCGGGTCGCCACCGTGAACCGGCGCAGCCGGATCGCCGCGGTCGAGACGCTGATGGTCGCGCCCGCCGCGCGCGGCCGGCGGCTCGGCGTCGCGATCCTCCGCGCGGTCGCGCGCGACGCCTTCGCGCGCGGCGTCCACCGCCTCGAAGGCGAGGTCTACGGCTTCAACGAGCCGGCGCTGCGCACCTTCGACGCCGCCGGCTTCGCCCGCGAGGGCGTCCGCCGCCGCGCCTACGACCGCCACGGCGCCTGGCAGGACGGCGTGCGGTTCGGCCTCCTGGCGGAGGACCGACGGCGCTAGAGGTAGCCCATCGGGTCGACGGGGTTGCCGTTGACCCGGACCTCGAAGTGCAGGTGGGCGCCGTAGGAGTTGCCCGTGTTGCCCACGTAGCC
>JBEVIG010000165.1:0-15756 GCA_040510855.1 Solirubrobacteraceae bacterium | reverse complement strand
GCCCGACCGCGTCGGCGTCCTCCTGGAGCACCGTCTCCACGATCTGCTCCGGCGTCTGGTGCAACCCCGTGTAGATCACCTCCATCCCCGCATCCCGCAACGCACGAGCGATGATCTTCGCCCCACGATCATGCCCGTCCAAACCCGGCTTGGCGACGACGACGCGGAGCATCAGAACACCGGCTGCTCGGTGTAGGCGCCCCAGACGTCCTGGAGCGCGCGGACGATCTCGCCCTCCGTCGCGTGCGCCCGGGCGCAGTCGAGCAGCGGCGGCATCAGGTTGGCGCCCGTCACCGCCGACGCGCGGAGCGCCGCCAGCGTCGACTCCACGACCGCGCCGTCGCGCCGCGCGCGCACGGCCGCGAGCCGGCCGATCTGCTTGCGCTCGATCGACGCGTCGATGCGGTGGGTCTCGATCGGGACCTCGTCGACGTGCTCGTAGCGGTTGACGCCGACCACGACGCGGCGGCCGGCGTCGATCTCCGTCTGCAGCTCGAAGCTCGCGTCGGCGATCTCGCGCTGGCAGTAGTTCTGCTTGACCGCCTCGACCATCCCGCCGAGCTCGTCGATCTTGGCGAAGTAGGCGTAGGCCTGCGCCTCGAGCTCGTCCGTCAGCGCCTCGACGAAGTAGGCGCCGCCGAGCGGGTCGATCGTGTTGGTCACGCCCGTCTCGTGCGCGATCACCTGCTGGGTGCGGAGCGCGACGCGGACCGCGTCCTCCGTCGGCAGCGCGAGCGCCTCGTCGTGCGAGTTGGTGTGCAGCGACTGGGTGCCGCCGAGCACGCCCGCGAGCGCCTCGATCGCCGTGCGGGCGATGTTGTTCAGCGGCTGCTGCGCGGTGAGCGACACGCCCGCGGTCTGCACGTGCGTCCGCATGAGCCAGCTCTTCGGGTTCTTCGCCCCGTAGGTGTCGCGCAGCTCGCGCGCCCAGATCCGGCGCGCCGCGCGGTACTTCGCGATCTCCTCGAAGAAGTCGATCTGCGCGTTGAAGAAGAAGCTGAGCCGCGGCGCGAAGTCGTCGACGTCGAGCCCGCGCTCCACCGCCTGCTCGACGTAGGTGAAGCCGTCCTTGAGCGTGAAGGCCAGCTCCTGCGCGGCCGTCGAGCCCGCCTCGCGGATGTGGTAGCCGGAGATCGAGACCGGGTGCCAGCGCGGCAGCTCGCGCGACGACCACTCGATCATGTCCCCGAGCAGCCGCATCGCCGGGTCGACGGGGAAGCACCACTCCTTCTGGGCGATGTACTCCTTGAGGATGTCGGCCTGGATCGTCCCGGAGAGCCGGTCGCGCGGGACGCCTGCCGCCTCGGCCGCGACGACGTAGTACGCGAGCGCGATCGCCGCGGGCGCGTTGATCGTCATCGACACGGAGACCTCGCCGAGGTCGATCCCGGCGAACAGGTCCTGCATGTCGTCGAGCGTGTCGACGGCCACGCCCTCGCGGCCGACCTCGCCGAGCGAGCGCGGGTCGTCGGAGTCGTGCCCCATCAGGCTCGGCATGTCGAACGCCGTCGACAGGCCCGTCTGCCCGTGATCGAGCAGGTAGTGGAAGCGCTCGTTGGTCTCCTCGGCGGTGCCGAAGCCGGCGAACTGGCGCATCGTCCACAGCCGGCCGCGGTACATGCTCGGGTACACGCCGCGCGTGAACGGGAACTCGCCCGGCAGGCCGATCCGGCCCGCGTCGGGCAGGTCGCGCTCGGTGTAGAGCGGCTGCACTGGCACGCCGGAGAGCGTGGTGAACGCGACGTCGCGCTCAGGTGTGGCCGCGTAACGCTCGCGCCAGAGCTCGAGGTCGTCGCGGAGGGAAGTCGGTGCCGACACGGCGGTGGAGCCTCCAAGGAGGTGCGTGGAACTCCGATAGTAGGAGGTCCACGCATCGAGTCAAGGGCCGGCGCCTAGAAGTCGCCCGCCTCGGCGCGCAGGCGCCGCAGCACGGCGACGAGCGATTCGAGCTCACCCGGCTCGAGCGGCGCGGTGGCGAAGCGCTCCTCGTTGAGCCGCTCGGTCGCGGCGGCGGCGACCTCGCGCCCGCGCTCGGTGATCGTCGCGAGCGTCGTCCGCCGGTCGCGGTCGTGCGGGCTGCGCCTCGCGTAGCCCAGCTTCTCCAGCCCGTCGACGATGCTCGTCACGCTCGTGCGGTGGACCTGGAGCCGCTCGCCCATCTTCCCCAGCGGCAGCGCCCCGCGGCGGCTGAGGTGCAGCAGCATCAGCGCCTCGTAGCGCGGGAAGGTGAGCTCCCACGGCCGCAGCAGCTCGTTGAGCCGCGCGATCAGGATCTGCTGCACGCGCATCACCGAGGTGACCGCGGCCATCGAGGGCACCGGCGCGGCGCCCCAGCGGGCCTCCCACTGCCGCGCCGCCTCCTGGATCGGGTCGAACGGCAGGCTGCCCACGGCCTCAAGCGTGGCAGAGCAGGCGGCGGAGTTCGGCCGTATCGTCGAGAGGATGCGCGTCGACCGCGGCATCGTGGGGTTCGCCTATCCGACGTTCCGCCGCCGCTACGACGCGCGGGACACGATCCTCTACGCGCTCGGCGTCGGCGCAGGGGAACGCGAGGACGAGTTGCATCTCGTCTACGAGCGCGACCTGACCGCGCTCCCGAGCGTGCCGGTCGCGCCGCCGTACGCCGCGCTCGCCGGAATGCACGACCGGCTCGGCATCGATCTCTCGTCCGTGCTGCACGGCGAGCAGCGCCTCCGCCTGCACCGCGCCGTGCCCGTGGAGGGCGAGCTGTCGGTCGACGCCCGGGTGAGCGCCGTCTGGGACAAGGGCGAGCACGCGATCGTCGACACGACCGCGGAGGTCCGCGTCGACGGTGAGCATCTCGCCACCGCCGTGTACTCGTCGTTCATCCGCGGCGGCGGCGGGTTCGGCGGCGAACGCGGGCGGGGGCTCCGAGCGCCGGCGCGTGACCGGCCGCCCGACGTGGTGCTGACCGAGCGCACCCACACCGGGCAGGCGCGCCTCTACCGGCTGTCCGGCGATGACAACCCGCTGCACGTCGACCCGCAGTTCGCCCGCCGCGCCGGCTTCGACCGTCCGATCCTGCACGGGCTGTGCACGTACGGATACGCCGTGCGGATGGCGCTGCCCGCGATCGCCGGCGGGGATCCCGCGCGCGTGCGGAGGGCGGACGCGCGCTTCACGGATGTCGTGTACCCCGGCGACGAGCTGCGCCTGGAGCTCTGGCACACGGGCCCGGCCGAGGTGTCCGCCCGCGTTCTCGTTCCCGCGCGCGAGGCGGTCGTCATCGATCCGATCGAGCTGTCCGCGCTTCCGGCGATGAATCCCGGCGCGCGCGACAGTCCAACCAGCGAGATCGATTCGAAAGGAGCACCGTGATGGACTGGACGCTCGAGGTGGTCATCGTGCCGGTCGCCGACGTGGAGCGCGCGAAGGCGTTCTACGAGGGGACGCTGGGGTTCCACGTCGACCACGACACCGCGATCGGCGACGGCATGCGGATCGTCCAGCTCACGCCGCCCGGGTCGGGGTGCTCCGTCGTGATCGGCGAGGGCGTGGTGCCGGACATGGCGCCCGGCTCGCTCAAGGGGCTCCAGCTCGTCGTCGCCGACGTCGCGGCCGCGCGCGAGGAGCTGCTCGCGCGCGGGTTCGACCCCGGCGAGGTCCAGGTGGTGGGCAAGAGCCCGACGCCGCAGCCGCACGAGCTCGACAACGTCGGCTTCCTCTTCTTCACCGACCCCGACGGCAACGGCTGGGCGGTCCAGCAGATCTCCGCGCGCGGCCGCTGACCGGCTGCCCGCACCCCCCGTGAGGTACTCCCCACCCCGCGGACACGGGGTGCCAGGGCTGCGCCGGCGGCCGTGCGGAGGCACGATGTCACCACCTCCTCCCCAGACCGCAAGGACGTGACATGACCCCCGCCATCGCAGGACTCCCGCACGACGACCACCTCGACACCTCGCTCTCCGGCGCCCGCGCCTGGTTCGCCCGCCAGGGCCTGACCCGCCCGCGCCAGGGCAGGCTCCTCGCCGGCGTGACCGCCGGCTTCGCCCGCCGCTTCGGCGTCAACCTCCTGGTCGCCCGCATCGCGGCGATCGCGGGGATCCTCGTGCTCACCCCGCTGCTCTACATCCCGCTGTGGGTGCTGATGCCGAAGGACGCGGACGCGACCGCCGTCTAGCCGAAGGACGTGCCGGAGACGATCATCTCCGTCGTGACCTCCGTGGCGCCCTTGCGCTCCGCGTCGGACATCGTCCCGCGGGGCGCCTCGGCGCCGTCCTTCTTCGACCACGCCACGCGGACGGGCGCGAGCGCGGCGTAGGGCCAGTTCCACGGGAACGTGTTGACGGTCCCGCCGTCGCGCGTGAGCTCGATCTGCAGCGTCATCCCGACCCGCAGGTCCTGCGGGTCGAACAGGTCGAGCATCCGGAACGAGAACGACTGGTCGCCCGTCCCCCACTCCCGTGCGCTCCGCGTCGCCGTCCGCGGCCCGCGGATCGTCAGCCCGATCTGGCTGTACGGGTCCGGGTTCTCCTTGAGGTCGACCTTGACCGAGAAGGACGGGTTCCGGGCGCGCAGGACCCGCGACATCATCATCCACGCGTTGACGTCCCAGCGCTCGGCGTACGGGATGCCCTTGATCAGCGAGTAGGTGTCGAGCTTCTCCGCCTCGGCCTCGTCGCGCGGCCAGCGGAACTGCTGCGCGTCGCGGTCCGACCAGCCCGTCGCGGGCGAGATGTCCTCCAGCTTGCCCTTGTAGTCCTCCTTGCCGATCTGGCCGCCCTTCGCGCTGTGGTTCGCGTCGAGCGTCATGTCCCACGGGACGCGCCACTCCTTGGCCGCGAGGTGGATCGGGTCCTTCTTGCCCTCGCCCTGGTCGACCGCGCCGACGGAGAGCCGGAAGTGGTCGCCGCCGACGACCTGGGAGAGCGTGTAGAGCTTCTCGTCCGTGCCCTTCAGCGTGAGCTTGATGCCCGACTGCGTCGTGTGGTCGGTGAAGACGACGTCGGTCTCCTGGTCCGCCGAGAGCGAGCTCGGCTGCTGGTAGAAGGGCGCGAAGCCCGAGCCCTCGACCGGGCCGCCGCCGATCGCGGACTGGCCCTTGGTCGCGCGCGCGTCGCGCGTCCCGTCCGGCACCGCGTCGCGCAGCTCGACGCCGACCTTCCCGCCCGGCGTGCCGCCCTCCGTGTAGAGGAACGTGCGCCGGCTGGAGAGCACGGTCTGGACGAAGCCGACGGTCGCGTTCTTCGGCTTGTCGGGCGCGGACGCCGCGGCCGGGTCGGCGGGCGGGTCCTGCTTCTTCATCTTGACGTGCGCCTGCGCGGTGACCTGGGGCGCGGTGAGGTCGACGGTGTCGCCCGCGCCGGGCTTGGCCTCGAGCTGGTTCGGCGTGCCGATCGCGGGATCGAACGAGACCGGCTCGAAGTCCTCGCGCGTGAGCCCCTTCGCCGTCTTGGCCGACGCCCCGGGCGCGGTGCCGGGCGGCTGCGGCGGCTGCTGGCGGGCCAGCGTCCGCGCGAACGCCGCGTTGCCCATGCCCGACTGGAGCGCGAGCAGGTTCGCGGCCGGCGCGGCGGACGGCACGGCGCCGGGCGGCGCGCTCGCGGGCACGGGCGCGTGCTGCTCGCCGGGCTTCCGTTCCCCTTCGGCCACGCCCGGAACCTGACCGCCCGGGCGGCCGCTGTCAAGCGGCGCCGTCCCGCAGCTCGCGGAGCAGGCTCAGCGGCCGCTGCGGACGCCGCGCAGGATCAGGCGGCGGAGGCGGCGGCGCCCGGTGCGGCGAGCGCGGCTGCGGCGGTAGGCGGAGATCGTCATGCCGTCCGGGATCGAGCACTCGACGTACGCGAAGGAGCCGGCGGGCTCGATGAGGGGATGACGGAAACCCATGGACGCAGCGTCGTGCCGCGCCGCCCGTCCCGCCATCCCCCTTCGGGGTGGAGCTCCTACCAGCCGTCGGCCCGTCCTCGACGCGTATCCTCGCGGCCGTGGACGATCGCGAGCTGCTCGAAGTCGCGCTCGACGAGGCCCGCGCCGGCCTCGCCGAGGGCGGGATCCCCATCGGCGCGGCGCTCTTCACCGCGGACGGGGAGCTGCTCGGCAGCGGACACAACCGCCGCGTGCAGGAGGGCGACCCGTCGCTCCACGGCGAGACCGACGCCTTCCGGCGCGCCGGGCGGCGGCGGTCCTACCGCGACACGGTGATGGTCACGACGCTCGCGCCGTGCTGGTACTGCAGCGGGCTCGTCCGCCAGTTCGGGATCCCGCGGGTGGTCGTCGGCGAGTCGGTCAACTTCCCAGGCGGGATCGACTGGCTGCGCGAGAGCGGCGTCGACGTGGTCGACCTCGCCGCGCGCGAGTGCATCGAGCTGCTCGGCGGCTTCATCGCCGCCCACCCGGAGCTCTGGCACGAGGACATCGGCGAGGACTAGCGCGGCACCTCGCAACGGATCGCCCAGCCCGCGGGAGGAGCCGGGCGGCCGCCGCGGAAGTCCGGCGCATGGCCGCCGAACAACCTCACATCACCGCACAGGATCTCCGGACGGCACTCGGCGCGGGTGCCGGCAAGGGCGCGCGCCGCTCGCGGTCCGTGCTCCCCGGGGCGCCGGACCCGCCCGGCTGGGACTGGGACTCGGGCAAGACCGCGGAGCTCGACGCGCTCCAGGACACGGTCGCCCGCCAGCGCGTCGAGATCGACCGGCTCAGCCGCGAGTGCGACGAGCGCGACGCGGACGCGCGGGAGGCGCAGGAGGCGCTCGCGGACCTCGCCCGCGCCCCGTTCGGCCGCCGCCGCGGCATCATCGCCGCGCTGCGGGAGCGCGGGCTCATCGGCTGATCGTCCAGACCGCCGCGCGGGTGCCGCGCGACCTCCTAGGGTCCCGCGGATGCTCGTGATCGCGCTCTGCGCGGCGGTCGTCCTCGCCGGCATCGCCGCCATCGTCCGCTGGGGCGACGGCCCGCCGACGGCGCCCCCGGCGCCGGTCGCCGGCGTCGTGCGCACCGGGCTCGTCATCGGCGGCGCCGGCGTCCTGGCCGGGTTCGTCGCGGGCGGCGCCGGCGGGCGGCTCGTGATGCGCGTCCTCGCGCTCACCACGCCCGACGCGCACGGCTCGTTCACCGAGGGCGGCGCGCTCGTCGGCGAGATCACGGCCGGCGGGACGCTCGGCCTGATCATCTTCGCCGGCGGCTTCGGCGGCCTGATCTCGGCCGTCTTCTACGCGGTCCTGCATCCGCTCCTGCCGCGCGGGCGGACGGGCGGGGTCGTCCTCGGCGCGCTGCTGCTGCTCCTCGCCGGCGTGCGGATGGAGCCGCTGCGGGAGGACAACTTCGACTTCGACCTGCTCGGGCCGGGCTGGCTCGCGGTGGTGCTCTTCGTCGCGATCGGGCTGTTCCAGGGGATGCTGCTCGTCGCGCTCGCCGGCCGTGCCGCCGGGGGGCGGCGGCTGTTCTCACCGCTCCCGCGCGCCGGGCGCGCGGCCACCGCCGGCCGCGTCGCAGCGGGCGTCCTCGTGCTCGTCGCCCTGCCCGGCGCGATCGCCGCGGTCGCGGAGATCCTGTCGTCCGCGTAGAGTCGGGTCCATGAGCGACGACGATCTCGAGAGCCTCTCGTCCCAGGAGCTGCACGATCTCGCGGTGCGTCGCGCGAAGCGACACCTCGACGTCAAGTTCTACTGGGACCTGATGAACACGCTGCCCGCGGCCGAGGCCGCCGCCGGGGAGATCGACGAGGCGGAGACCGACGTGCTCCGGCTGAGCGCGCACGTCGACGACGTGGCGCAGGCCCGCGAGGGCGAGGTCGCCGAGATGATGCGCCCGTTCTACCTCGACTACCTGAGGCGCCACGGCGTCAAGGGGCCGTAGCGCCGCGCGGGCCGAGCGGATACGGTCGTCGCATGGGACGCCGCTCGGCGCTCCGCCCCGAGGAGGAACCCGTCCACGGGCGCACCACGCCCGCGCCGCCGGCGCGGGCGGCGGCCGAGGACGTGCTCGCGCTGCAGCAGAGCGCGGGCAACCGGGCCGTGAGCGCCATGCTGGCCCGCGAGCCGGCACCCGCGGACGCGAAGGCGCCGCCGGCGGCGGCGGCGAACGCGATGCGGCCGGCCCGCGCGAGATCGTGGTGACCTCGCGGCAGGGCAAGCACTCGAGCCTCCTGGCGAAGGCCGCGGTCTCGGGCGGGCCGATGACGGTCGAGATCGTCATGGGGCAGGGCAAGCTCAAGCTGACGCTCGAGAACGCGCTGATCAGCAGCTACTCGACGTCGGGCGGGGCCGAGGGCGAGGGCGGGCTCGAGTCCTGGACGCTGAACTTCAGCGCCATGAAGCAGGAGCGGGCGGGGGAGTCCGAGTGACCCCCATCAGATACCCTCTAAAGACAGTCAACTTTTCCGTATGGAGATGCCAATGAGCCTGACCATCGGCGACACCGCCCCGGACTTCGATGCCGACACCACCGAGGGCCGCATCAGCTTCCACGACTGGATCGGCGACTCGTGGGCCGTCCTGTTCTCGCACCCGCGCGACTTCACGCCCGTCTGCACCACCGAGCTGGGCTACATGGCGCGCATCAAGCCGGACTTCGACAGCCGCAACGTGAAGATCATCGGCATCTCCGTCGACCCGAGCACGAACCACGAGCAGTGGGTCAAGGACATCGAGGAGACGCAGGGCGCCACCGTCAACTACCCGATCATCGCCGACACGGACTTCAACGTCGCGAAGACCTACGGGATGCTGCCGAACGACGTCGAGGGCGACCCGACGGAGCGCACGCCGGCGCAGAACTCGACCCTGCGCAACGTCTTCGTCATCGGGCCGGACAAGAAGATCAAGCTGATCCTCATCTACCCCATGACGACCGGCCGCAACTTCGACGAGGTGCTGCGCGTGATCGACTCCCTGCAGCTCACCGCCGAGCACCAGGTCGCCACGCCGGCGAACTGGAAGCAGGGCGAGAACGTGATCATCTCCGGCTCCGTCTCGAACGAGCAGGCGAAGGAGCGCTACCCGGACGGCTGGGAGGAGCCCAAGCCGTACATCCGGATCGTCCCCTCGCCGGTCAAGTAACCCGCCGGATCGTCGGCGCGCGGCATGCGAGCATGCCGCGCGTGACGGCCGCGACGCTCATCTCCCTCGACGACGCCGCCGCGCTCGTGCCGCGCGGCGCGACGATCATGGTCGGCGGCTTCGGCCTGGTCGGCAAGCCGGTCGCGCTCGTCGAGCGCCTGCTCGAGCATCCCGAGGCGACGGAGCTCACCGTCATCTCGAACAACGTCGGCGAGCCGGGGAAGGGCCTCGGGCGGCTGCTCGCCGAGGGCCGGATCGCCAAGGCCATCGGCTCCTACTTCACGAGCAATCGCGACGCGGTCCTCGCCCATGCCGAGGGGCGGCTCGAGGTCGAGCTCCTGCCCCAGGGCACGATGTCGGAGGCCATCCGCGCCGGCGGCGCCGGCATCGCCGCCTTCTACGTCGCGACCGCGGCCGGCACCCTCCTCGCCGAGGGGAAGGAGACGCGCGAGTTCGACGGCGTCCCGCACCTCCTCCAGCACGCGCTCCGCGCCGACGTCGCGCTGCTGCGCGCGCGCCGCGCCGACGAGCTCGGCAACCTCGTCTACGAGAAGACGGCGCGCAACTTCAATCCCGACATGGCGACCGCAGCCGACCTCGTCATCGCCCAGGTCGACGAGGTCGTGCCGGTCGGCGCGATCGACCCGGAGGCCGTCGTGACCCCGCACCTGCTGGTCGACCACCTGGTGCTGACGCCGTGAGCGTCCAGCGCGACATCGCGCGCCGCGTCGCCGGCCACCTGCGCGACGGCGAGGTCGTCAACCTCGGGATCGGCATCCCGACGCTCGTCGCCGACTCCCTCGGCGATCGCGAGGGCGTGGTCCTGCAGACGGAGAACGGCATGCTCGGCGTCGGCCCGGCGCCCGGCGAGGGCGAGGCCGACCCCGCGCTCGTCAACGCCGGGAAGCTCCCGATCACCGCGCTGCCGGGCGCCTCGTACTTCTCGAGCTCCACGTCCTTCGCGTTCATCCGCGGCGGCCACGTCACCACCTCGATCCTCGGCGCGCTCCAGATCGACGGCCGCGGCCGGATCGCCAACTGGGCGCTGCCGGGGCGGCCGATCCTCGGCGTCGGCGGCGCGATGGACCTGCTCGTCGGCGCCCGCCGCGTGATCGCCGCCACGACGCACCTGACCAAGGACGGCGAGCCGAAGCTCGTCGCGGAGTGCGCGCTCCCGCTCACCGCGGAGCGCCCCGCGGACCTGGTCGTCACCGAGGCGGCGACGTTCACCGTCCGCGACGGCGGCCTTGTGCTCACCGAGGTCGCGCCCGGCTTCGACCGCGCGTGGGTCGCCGCACACACGGCGGCGCCGTTCCGGGAGGAGGAGGCGTGAGGGAGGCCGTGATCGCGGGCGCCCTGCGCACGCCGCTCGGCCGCCACGGCGGACAGCTCGCCGGCGTCCGCCCCGACGACCTCGCCGCGCACGTCCTCGCGCAGCTCGTCGCCGCCCATCACCTCGACGCCACCGACGTCGACGACGTGTTCATGGGCTGCGCGAACCAGGCGGGCGAGGACAACCGCGACGTCGCGCGGATGGCGGTGCTCCTCGCCGGCTTCCCGGAGAGCGTGCCGGGCGTGACCGTCAACCGGCTCTGCGGCTCGGGGCTCGAGGCCGTCGCCCAGGCCGCCCGCGCCGTGATGACGGGCGACGCGGAGCTCGCGATCGGCGCCGGCGTCGAGTCGATGAGCCGCGCGCCCTACGTCCAGCCCAAGGCCGCGCGGCCGTACGCGACCGGGCCCGTGACGAGCTACGACACGACGCTCGGCTGGCGGCTCGTGAACCCGCGCATGGAGGCGCTCGGCCACACCGACGCGCTCGGCATCACCGCCGAGACGCTCGCGTCCGAGCGCGGCATCGCCCGCGCCGACCAGGACGCCTTCGCCCTGCACAGCCACGCCAAGGCGGTCGCCGCGCAGCGCAGCGGCCGGCTCGCGCGGGAGATCGTCCCCATCGACGCGCCGCGCGGCCGCAAGGAGACGGTGACGCTCACCGAGGACGAGGGCCCGCGCGCGGACTCCACGCCCGAGGCGCTCGCGAAGCTCCGCCCGGCGTTCGCCGCGGACGGCACGGTCACGGCCGGCAACAGCAGCCCGCTCAACGACGGCGCCGCCGCGGTGCTCGTCGCGAGCCGGGAGTACGCCGCCGCCCACGGGCTCAGCCCGGTCGCGACGGTCAAGGCGATCGCGACGGCGGGCGTCCCACCGCGGATCATGGGCATCGGCCCCGTGCCCGCGACCGCCAGGGCGCTGGAGCGGGCGGGGATCGGGCTCGCCGAGGTCGGCGTGATCGAGCTCAACGAGGCGTTCGCCGCGCAGTCGCTCGCCGTCACCCGCGAGTGGGGCATCGCCGACGACGACCCGCGCGTGAACGTCAACGGCGGGGCGATCGCGCTGGGCCACCCGCTGGGCTGCTCCGGCGCGCGGCTCGTGACGACGCTCGCGCACGAGCTGCCGGAGCGCGACGACGTGCGCTACGCCCTGGCGACGATGTGCATCGGCGTCGGCCAGGGCATCGCGATGGTGATCGAGCGGGCCGGCTAGGTCGCGCGGCGCCAGTAGGAGCCGATGGCGTCGATGGCGACGATCGGGTCCTCGATGCCGCGGTCCCGCCGGAAGTCGTGCACGGCCTCGCGGCAGGTCGGCAGCGAGTAGTCGTCGATGATCACGAACCCGCCGGGCGACACCTTGTCGTAGAGGGCGGTCAGCGCGTCGATCGTCGAGGAGTACATGTCGCCGTCGAGGCGCAGGACGGCGAGCCGCTCGATCGGCGCGCCGGGCAGCGTGTCGGCGAACCAGCCCTCGAGGAACCGCACCTGCTCGTCGAGCAGGCCGTACTTGCGGAAGTTCGCCCGGACCTGCGCCGCCGGGATCGCGAGCTCGTCGAATGTGTGGTGCGGGTCGCCGGCGTCGGCGGGGTAGCGCGCGTCGGGCTCCGGGAGTCCGGCGAAGGAGTCCGCGACCCAGACGGTGCGGTCCGTGACGCCGTGCGCCATCAGCACGCCGCGCGCGAGGATCGTCGCGCCGCCGCGCCAGACGCCGCACTCGATCACGTCGCCGGGGACGTCGTCGGCGATCGCCTGCTCGATGCAGCGCTGGAGGTTGTCGAGCCGCGGCAGCCCGATCATCGTCTCGGCCTCGGCGGGCCAGACGCGCCCGGCCTTCACCGCGGCGCCGTCCTCGCGGTGCACGATCTCCAGCTCCGCCCGGCCGAGCGCCCACTGCAGCGGCGCGGCGGCCGCGCGCGCCCAGCTCCGCTGGGGGGCGTAGGCACGGCCTTCCGAGCGCGTCAGCGCCTGCTTGAGGAGGGTGAGGTAGTGCTCACGCAGCGCGTCCTCGCGCTGCAGGGTGCCGGTCTGATCAGGTGAACTCACCGCCCCGAGGCTACCGCGCCTCAGGCGGTCAACTCGCCGACCGGGAAGCCGAGCTTGCCCGGGTTCATCACGTTCGCCGGGTCGAGCGCCCGCTTGATCTGCATCAGCGTCCCGTGCGCGGCGCCGAGCTGCGTCGCCAGGTACGGCGAGAGCGTCGAGCCGACCCCGTGGTGGTCGTTGATGACGCCGCCCGCGGCGAGGATCGCCTCCACCCCGGCGCGCCAGATCTCGTGGTAGGTCGCGAGCGGGTCCTCGAAGCCCGACGCGTCCGGGATGACGAAGCGCGGGTAGACCATCGTCCCCCACTCGTACCAGTGGCTGAAGTGCGTGCGCAGGCGCATGCCGTCGGCCTCGAAGGGCGCGAGCGCGGCGCGGATCCCGTGGTAGACGTCGAGGATCCGCCCGTACGGCGCGACGGCGTCGATCGTGCCCCACATCGCCGGCAGCGAGGGGTAGTGGGGCGGGTGGTAGAAGTCGTAGCGGCGCTCCCACCAGGTCGCGCACAGGTCGCCGGAGAGCGGCGCGCCGCCGTGCTCGCCGACGATCCGCAGCGTGGCCTCGGCCTCCGCGTCGGCGACCTCAGGCTCGCCCTCGAACATCAGGAGCGCGGTCGGGCCCTCGAGCGGCTGACCGACGACGGGCGAGAGCGAGCCCGCGCTCGCCTCCGCGTCGTAGAAGCGGATGACGGCCGGCTTCAGGCCGCGCTGCATGACCGTGCGCAGCGCGGCCACGCCGCCCTCCAGCGTCGGAAGCGAGACCGCCTCGAAGCGGCGGTGCGCGGGCAGCTTGATGAGCTTGACCGTCACGCGCGTGATCACGCCGAGCGTGCCCTCCGAGCCGACGAAGAGCTGCGTGAGCTCCGGCCCGACGGCGTGGCGCGGGACCGGCACCGTGTCGATGATCTCGCCCGTCGGCGTGACGACGCGCAGCGCGATCAGCAGATCCTCGATCTTGCCGTAGCGCGACGAGAGCACGCCCGAGCCGCGCGCCGCGACGTAGCCGCCCACCGACGCCCATTCCGCCGAGGCCGGGTAGTGCGGGAAGGAGAGCCCGCGCTCGTTCAGCAGGGTCTCGAAGGCGCGCCCGTTGTGACCGGCCTCGACGGTCGCGGTCATCGCCTCCTCGTCGATCTCGACGACGCGGTCCATCCCGCTGACGTCGATGACGATGCCCCCGGCGTGCGGCACCGCGGCGCCCATCACGCCCGAGCCCCCGCCCCGCGGGACGATCGGCACGCCGGCGGCCGCGGCGAGCCGCACGGCAGCGGCGACGTCCTCGTCGCCGCGCGCACGGACGACCGCCGCGGGCAGCGCGGGACGGCCCTCCTGCTCGGCGAACTTCGCCGGCCACGACCAGTCCTTGGCGGTGCGCGCGAGCTCGTCGGGATCCGTCGAGACGTCCGCCACCCGGCCGCGGAGATCTTCGATGAAGGAGGTGGGGAGCGTCACGGATGCCTCTCGGTCGACCAGGTCAGTCGATCAATAGTGACAAGTTCTTGTCAAGTTCTGCAAGAACATGTTAGAAGTTGCCATGTCCGCCGGGCTGCCGGTGGCATGAGCCAGAGGAGATCGAGAGAGTGGAGCTTCCGACCTACAACCTCGGAGACCTGTCGCCGGTCGACATCCGGGCGTACCTCGAGGAGAAGGACGTCGTGATGGTCCCGATCGCGTCGCTCGAGCAGCACGGTCCGCACCTGCCGCTGCTCACGGACACGATCCAGGCCGAGGAGATCACCAAGCGCGCGGCGGCCAGGGCGCAGGTGCTCTACACGCCGACGGTGTGGATGGGCTACTCCCCGCAGCACATGTACGACGCGGGGGCCGGCACCGGCACGATCACGATCCGCCCGAACCTCCTCCTGGAGCTCTGGTACGACGTCGGCCGCTCGCTGATCCACCACGGCTTCAACAAGATCGTGTTCGTCAACAACCACGGCTCGAACCAGAAGATCATCGAGCCGCTGCTGCGCCGCCTGCGCTACGACACCGGCGCCATGGTCGCGATGTCGCGCCTCTACGGCGAGCGCTACCTCGCGCTGATCGACGACATCATGGAGAACCCGCCCGAGGAGACGCCGGGCTGGCACTCCTCCGAGCTCGAGACGTCGCAGGTCATGGCGCACAACGAGGATCTCGTCCGGATGGACCGCGCGGTCGCGCAGGTCCCGGAGCGCCCGTCCTCGATCCCCGACTCGTTCGTCAAGAAGGACGGCGCGCCCGACGTCGCCTTCCAGGGCCACGAGTTCTTCCTCTTCGCCACGGACCACCAGGAGTTCACGCCGTCGGGCGTGATCGGCAACCCGCTGCGCTCCAGCGCGGAGAAGGGCAACCGCACGTACGAGCGCTACGCCGAGCACCTCGCGGCCGCGCTCGCGGAGTTCGAGAAGCTCGAGGTGGAGGTCCACACCCGCGAATGGCGCCAGATCGTCTGATGACGCGGAGCACGGACCGAGCAGGAGTCAACCGGATGACGAGGAGGAGCGCATGAAGGTCGCGATGCACAACTGGATGCGTGCGGAACCTGTCGAGACGACGATCCGCCGGCTCGCGAAGTTCGGCTACGACGGCATCGAGATCTCGTACGACTCGGTGGCCCTCGGCGACAACGCGCCCGGGTCCGCCGCGGTGCGCCAGTGCCTGAAGGACAACGGCATCGAGTGCGTCGGCTCGATCTCGCTCATGTTCGCCGGCCGCGACCTGATCCACGCCGACCCCGCCGTGCGGGCGGGCTCCGTGGACTACCTCAAGGGCGCGATCACGATGATCAAGGAGCTGCGCGACGGCCTCTCCGACCCGGGCACGATGAGCATCGTCCCGTCCGAGGTCGGCAAGGTGAAGGAGATGGCCTCCCCCGAGGAGGAGTGGGCCTGGGCGGTCGAGGGCCTCAAGGAGGTCAACGAGCACGCGAAGGGCGAGGGCGTGCGGATCGCCATCGAGGCGCTCAACCGCTTCGAGACGAACTTCATCAACCGCCACGACCAGGCGCTCCTGCTCGCGCAGGAGGTCGGCGACGACGTCGGCGTCTGCCTCGACGTCTACCACATGAACCAGGAGGAGGCGGACGTCCTGCAGGCGTTCCGCAACGCCGGCGACCGCCTCTTCGACGTCCACGTGGCCGACAACAACCGCATGGCCTGCGGCCAGGGGCAGCTCCCCTGGGCGGACATCATCGGCACGCTGAAGGACATCGGCTACGACGGCTCGCTCACGGTCGAGTTCGTCGCGCCGCTGGACCGCACGCCGGCCAACCCCTACAAGAACGCGATGGCGGCGGCCGACGAGTCGCTCACCGCCGAGCAGCTGAAGTTCATCGAGGACCACGGCTCCGGCGTCCTGTCCGAGGAGTTCTACTCGTGGCTGGTCGAG
>JBEVIG010000164.1:0-22669 GCA_040510855.1 Solirubrobacteraceae bacterium | reverse complement strand
CTGTCGCTGTCCATCAAGCGCGTGGAGGACCAGATCCTGCCGCGCCGCGAGGTGGTCGCGACCGACGGCGAGACCGACGCGGGCGATCTGGACAACGTGCCCGAGCTGGGGCTCTCCGAGGACGTCTTCGCGGAGGCGCCCGAGGCGCCCGACGCGGAGGTCGCCGAGGAGGAGCCCGCCGCCGAGGCCGCCGAGGAGGCGCCCGCGGTCGAGGAGGAGCCCGCCGCCGAGGCCGCCGAGGTCGCCGAGGCGGCGCCCGCGGTCGAGGAGGAGCCCGCCGCCGAGGTCGCCGAGGAGCCGCCCGCCGCCGAGGACGAGCCCGCCGCCGAGTCCGAGGAGGCCCCCGCCGTCGAGGACGAGCCGACCGCGGAGTCCGAGGAGACCCCGGCCGCCGAGGCCGACGCCGGCGAGGAGCAGGCGTAAGCGCAGTCCCTTTCGTGGGCTTGACCGGCGGTATCGGCGCCGGCAAGTCCGAGGCGCTGGCGGCGCTCGCCCGGTTGGGCGCCGCCACGCTCTCGACGGATGCCGTCGTGCACGAGCTGTACCAGGATCCCGAGGTGCGTGAGGCGGTCGTCGCACGCTGGGGCGCCGAGGTCGCGCCCGGCGGCGCCGTCGACCGCGCCGCCATCGCACGGCACGCGTTCGCGTCGCCCGACGAGCGCGCCTGGCTCGAGGGCCTGCTGTGGCCCCGCGTCGGCGCCCGCGTCCAGGCGTGGCGCGCGGAGGCGGGCGCGAGCGGCCCCCGCGCCCTCGTCGTCGAGACGCCGCTGCTCTTCGAGGCGGGCATGGAGAAGGTCTACGACGCCACCATCGTCGTGATCGCCGACGAGGCGATCCGGGCCGAGCGGGCGGCCGCCCGCGGCCACGCGGCGGTCGACGAGCGGATCGCGCGGCAGCTCTCCCAGGAGGAGAAGGCGGCCCGCGCCGATCACATCGTCCGCAACGACCGGGATATCCGGGCGCTCGAGAAGGAACTCTCCGGGGTACTTGAGAAGCTGGAACGGAGCGCATGAGCACCCGTACCGCATCGTCGTCGGCCCGACGGCCGCGTTCGCCCGGGGGCCCGACACGCGCCCAGGCGCTGCGCCGCCGGCTGCTGCTGGTGCTCACCGTCGTCGTCGCGGCGGCCGGCTCGGCCCTGCTGCTCGCGCCCTGGGCCGACGAGGCCGTCCAGGAGGTCGTGACGCTCCCGCTGCGCCACGAAGACATCATCCGCCAGCAGGCGCACGACAAGGACCTCGACCCGGCGCTGATCGCGGGCGTGATCTTCGCCGAGTCGCACTTCCGCGACCAGACGTCGCACGCCGGCGCGAAGGGCCTGATGCAGCTCATGCCCGACACGGCGGACTTCATCGCGCAGAAGTCGGGCGGCATCGCCTTCCGGCAGCAGGACCTCGCCACGCCGCAGGTCAACATCGCCTACGGCTCCTGGTACCTGCGCTACCTGCTCGACCGCTACGACGGCTCCGAGCCGCTCGCGCTCGCCGCCTACAACGCCGGCCACGGCACCGTCGACGGCTGGCTCGCCGACGCGGCGGCGAACGACCGCGAGTTCAAGGTCGCCGACATCCCCTACCCCGAGACGCGGGCCTACGTCTCGAAGGTCCTCGACGCGCGCCGCGACTACCGTCGCGAGTACGCGGACGAGCTCGGGATCTAGCAGTCGCGGATCGCGCGCTTGGCGCAGCCCTCGAGGGTGCGCGCCACGCCGCGGAAGGCGCTCTGCGCCCGCGTCGTCACGACCCGCCCGCCGTCGAGCCGCCGCAGGCCCGCGTAGTCGAAGCGGTAGGTCGGGCTCGAGTACCGGGAGAGCCACGTGTACCAGAAGGCGCCGGCGATCTTGAGCGACTTGCGCGCGGCCGCGAGCCGCGTCATCGCCGCCACGAGGCGCCTTGCCTGCTTCTTGGGCGTGAGGTCGTAGGTCTGCAGCTCCGTGCCCTCGCGCAGGCGGCCGCGCGACGCCGTCCAGCTCACCTCGGTGAAGACGACCGGGACGCGGCGCGCGCCCACCCGGCGCATCGCCTTGCGCGTCTTGCGCGCGGCGCGCACGAGGTCACCCGGGCGCGCCGTGAAGATGTTCAGCGCGAACTGGTCGAAGAGCCCGTCCGCGCCCGCCTTCAGCAGCTTCGGCATCGTCTGCCACGCGCGCCCGAAGAACGCGGCGAGCACGATGTTGGCCGCCGGGTCGGCCGCGCGGACTTGCTGCCGGGCGGCGCGGAGCATGGCGACGTAGCGCTGCTGGTAGGGCTCGCCCTTGTCGTCCCAGAACACGGAGGGCTCGCCGGGCGCGAAGCCCGCCGGCTCGTTCCAGATCTGGTAGTCGCGGACCGGCACGCGCGGGAGCTCGGGATGCTCGGACCAGAAGGTGCCGCGGCTGCCGAAGCGCGCGGCGACCTGGCCCGCGAAACGGCCGTACGCGGCCGGGTCGGCCGGTGGCGACCAGTGCCTCGACGGGTCCTTGCGCGCCCACGCCGGGGCGGCGACGATCGTCAGGAACACGGGGATGCCGCGCCGCGCCGCGGCGCCGACGATCCGCTCCGTGGCCGCGAAGTCCGGTGCGGTGGCCGGGTCCGGCTGCGCCTGGTCCCAGTAGACGGCGAGCCGGAGCCGCTCCACGCCGGTGCGCACCATCGCGCTCGTCTCGGCGTCGAGGTCGATCGACGGCTCCTCGACGAACGCGCCGTCGGCCATCGTCCCGAGGAACCCGAACGGGACCTTGCGCTCCGCCGCGCCGGCGGCGGGGGCGATGAGGACTGCCGCCGCGAGGGCGGCGAGCAGCAGGACGACGAGCCGGCGCACGAGCCTGCCACAGTAGCGGCAGGCCCGGGCGCCGGCGTCGATTGCGTCAATCGCCCGGCTGCGCCAGGCTGCGGCCCGACTTCGGGTCGAAGAGCTGGACCTGCGACGTGTCGAGCACCATCTCGATCTCCGTGTTGGGCGCGGCATTCGACGCCGCGGAGAGGCGCGCGACCATCTGCTGCTCGTCGCCGCCGTGGCTCGGCAGGTCGCTCAGGCCCGCGTCCGCGGCGAGCTCGACGAGCTCGGCGGATTCCACGTGCTCCGACTTGACGTCGAAGTAGGCGTAGAGCTCGGAACCCATCGACTCGACGACCGCGACCGGTGCCTTGAACCGCAGGCCGGGCCGGTCGGGCTCGACCTGCGCGTCCTCGAAGTGCTCCGGCCGCACGCCCGCGATGACGTCGCGCGCGCCCTGGCCCTCGCCGCCCTTCATGCGGGTCTTGATCCACCCCGGGATCTCCGCCTCGCCGAACGGGAACTTGATCGTGTCCCCCTCCAGGTGGGCAGGGACGAAGTTCATCGCGGGAGAGCCGATGAACCCGGCCACGAACAGGTTGGCGGGCTGCTCGTAGAGCTCCTTCGGGGGTGCGACCTGCTGGATGATGCCGCCGCGCATGACCGCCACGCGGTCCCCGAGCGTCATCGCCTCGGTCTGGTCGTGCGTCACGTAGACCGTGGTCGTCTCGAGCCGCTGCTGGATCCGTGCCACCTCGGTGCGCATCTGCACGCGCAGCTTCGCGTCGAGGTTCGAGAGCGGCTCGTCCATCAGGAACGCCTTCGGCGAGCGCACGATGGCGCGGCCCATGGCCACGCGCTGGCGCTGGCCGCCGGACAGGTTCGCCGGCTTGCGCTCGAGGTGCTGCTCCAGGTCGAGGATCTTCGCGGCCTCGTTGACGCGCCGGTCGATGTCCTCCTTGGGCTCCTTCGCCAGCTTCAGCGCGAAGCCCATGTTGTCGCGCACGGTCATGTGCGGGTAGAGCGCGTAGTTCTGGAACACCATCGCGATGTCGCGGTCGCGCGGCGCCAGGTCGTTGACCCGGTCGCCGTCGATCACGAGGTTGCCGTCGGAGATGTCCTCGAGCCCCGCGATCATCCGCAGGGCGGTCGACTTCCCGCAGCCGGACGGACCGACCAGGATCATGAACTCGCCGTCCTTGATGCCGAGGTTCATGTCCTTCACGGCCTCGAACCCGTCCGGATAGCGCTTCCAGATCCCGTCCAGCGTGATCTCAGACACGTCGCATCACCCCTTCACCGCGCCGGCGGTGAGGCCGGCGACGATCCGCTTCTGGAACAAGAGAACGAGCAGGATCAGCGGGATCGAGATGATGACCGATGCCGCGGACTGCGTACCGAGCGGCACCTCGAACTGCGAGGAGCCGGTGAACTGCGCGATCGCCACGGGCACGGTCCGGTACTGCGGGTCGGACGTGAGCGTCGAGGCGAGCAGGAACTCGTTCCACGCCGCGATGAACGTGAGGATCGAGGTGGTGGCCAGGCCGGGCGCCGCGAGCGGCACGACGACCTTCCGGAACGCCTGGAAGTGCGTTGCGCCGTCGACGAGCGCGGCCTCCTCGAGATCCCGCGGGATCTCGCGGAAGAACGACACAAGGATGTAGATCGAGAGCGGGAGCGCGAAGCAGAGGTACGGGATGATCAGGCCCTGCAGCGTGTTGTACAGGCCGATCTCCGACCACAGCCGGAACAGCGGCGCCGCGATCGCGATCTGCGGGAACGTCGTGATGGACAGGACGATGCCGAGCAGGAGCACCTTGCCCCGCATCTTCAGACGGGCGAGCGCGTAGGCGCAGAACGAGCCCACGACCACGCCCAGGAACGTCGTGACGAGCGCGACGATGGCGCTGTTGCGGAGCGCCCTCGTGAAGTCGTCGTTCTGGAAGACCGACTTGTAGTTCTCCAGGCTCGGGTTCGGCGGGAACACGCTCGCCGACGACAGGTCGGGCCCCGTCTTGAGCGAGATGTTGACGAGCCAGTAGAACGGCAGCAGGCAGAAGATCACGATCGCCGCGACGGCGACCCACAGCCACCACGGGGTCTTCGCCCCGGGGGCCTTCTTGCGCTTGGACGCGGCCTTGGGTTCTGCCCGGGCCGCGCTGCCGGCACTGGCCGGTGCGGAAGCAGCTGACATGGCCTAGTCCTCCGTCATTCCGCGGATGTTGCCGCCGACCAGGCGGATGTAGGCGAAGGAGACCGCCATGACGATGATGAACGTCAGGATCGACAAGGCCGATCCCTCGCCGTACAAGCGGTTCTCCTGGAACGTCCGGAACGCGAGCAGCGACAGCGTCTCCGTCCCGTTCGCACCGTTGGTCAGCACCTTCGGGAGGTCGAACGCGCGCAGCGCGTCCAGCGTGCGGAAGATGAGCGCCACGAGCAGCGCCGGCATCAGGAGCGGGAGCGTGATCTTCTGGAACCGCTGCCACGCCGTCGCGCCGTCCACCTTGGCCGACTCGTAGATCTCCCCGGGTATGACCTGGAGGCCGGCGAGCAGCAGCAGCGCCATGAACGGCGCCGTCTTCCACACGTCGGCGAAGATCATCACCATCAGTGCTTCTGGCTCCTCCCCCAGCCATACTTTGTTGGTCCCGAGGACCTGGTTCACGAAGCCCAGGTTCGGGTCGAAGATCGTCTTCCACATGATCGCGGTGACGACGGTGAGCACCGCCCACGGCACGAGCACGACCGTGCGCAGGATGCCCTGGCCCTTGAAGGCCGCGTGCATGGCCATCGCCATCGCGAGGCCGATGATCGTCTCGAGGAACACCGAGGCGATCGTGAAGATGAACGTGATGCGCGTCGCGTCCCAGAACTCGGAGCTCTGGAGCGCGTCGATGTAGTTGCCGAGCCCGGCGGGCTCGGCCCAGCGTGAGACGCCGGCCTGTCGAAGCGAGTACTCGTGCATCGACAGCCAGATCGCGTAGATGATCGGCCAGAGGGCGACGACGGCGATGAGGATCATCGACGGCGCCACCATGAACAGCGCGAGGCGGCGCTCCGGGAGACCCCGGGAGCGCCGCTTCACGGTCCGGCCGGCCGGGATGGCAGCCGTGTCAGCCATTGGAGATCAGAAGGTCTCCAGCGCGGCCTGCATGTCGGACTGCGCCTTCTTCAGCGCGTCCGCGGGGGAGGTCTGCCCGGCGAGCGCCGCGTTCACGTTCTCGTAGATCGCCTGGGAGATCTGCGGGTAGACCGGCGAGACCGGCCGCGCCCGCGCCTGCGAGATCGCGTCCAGCAGCTGCGGGGCGAACGCGTACTTCTTCGTGATCGCCGGATCGTCGTACGTCGCCTTCAGCGTCGACGACTGCGAGAACTCGAGCATCTGCTGCACCTGATGCTCAGGCCCGGTGACGTAGTCGATGTACTTCAGCGCGCCGCCCGGGTTGTCCGAGTACACGGAGATGACCTGGTTGTGGCCGCCGAGGATGCCCGCCTTGCCGCCGTCCGGGGTCTCCCACGCAGGGAACGGCATGACGTCGAACTTCCCCTTGACCGCCGGGGCGTCCTCTCCGAGCGCGTACGCGTACGGCCAGTTGCGCATCCAGGTCGCCTTGCCGCTCTCGAAGTAGCGGCGCGACTCCTCCTCCATGTAGGTCGTGACGCCCTTGGCGGCCGTGCCGTCCTTGACGCCGTTGGCCATGAATTCGAGCGCCGCGAGGTTCTCGGGCGAGTCGATGACCGCCTCGGTGCCGTCCTCGTTGAGCACCTCGCCGCCGGCGGCGTACGCGATCTCGAGGAAGTTGCACGTCAGGCCCTCGTACGGCGCGCCCTGGTAGACGATGCCGTCCAGATCCGCCGCGGACGCGTAGACGTCCTGCCAGGTCTGCGGCAGGTCGCCCTTGACCTGGTCGGTGCGGTAGTAGAGGAAGCCCGCGTCCGTCTGCTGCGGCATCCCCCAGATCTTCCCGTCGTAGGTGACGGTGTCGAGCGTCGCCGGGATGATCTCGTCCTTGCGGGAGTCGACGTACGGCGTCATGTCCATCAGCCACTTCTGCGACGCGAACTCCGCCGTCCAGATCACGTCGGACGAGAAGATGTCGCACTCGCCGGACTTGGCTTCCTGGCGCTGGACGAACTGCGCCCGCTGCTCATCCGCGGACGTCGAGAACTCGACCAGCTTCACGGTCACGCCGTTGTTCTGCTTGTTGAACTCCTCGATGGCCAGCTTGATGTCGCCGGCCGTGTCCTTGCCCATGCAGACGGTGACGTCGCCGGACGCGTTCTCCATCGACGCGGGATCGACGGCCTTGGCGCCCTCGGTCGAGCCCGTCTCGGTGTCGCCACTGCTGCCGCCACCACCGCTGTCGTCGTCGTCGCCGCATGCTGCGACGCCGCCCATGAGTGCGACGCAACCGAGCAGCGCCGCGAACTTCCTATATCTCACCTCTACAACCCTCCTCCGGGAGTCGTGTGCCCCTGTGTGGCCCTGCACCTACCCCTCACTTCCCGCTCACCAACCCCATGTGCGCCGCTGTCGAACCGCGGTCCACGACCTGCAGATCCAGCTGGACCGACTCGACTTCCTCCCCTGCGAGCCGGCGCAGGACCATCCGGGCCCCCAGCGCACCGCTCTCACGGAGTGGTTGCGCCACGGTGGTGAGCCGGACGTACGTCGCGGCCTCGACATCGTCGAAGCCGATCACGGACACGTCCTCCGGCACGCGGAGGCCCAGTTCCTGAGCGGCCTCCAGCACACCGATGGCCTGCATGTCCGAGGTTGCGAAGATGGCACTGGGGCGCTCGCCGGAGGCGAGCAGCTCCATGGCGGCGGCGCGCGCGGCCTCGCGCCCGTGGCGCCGTAGGATCACGCGCTCCGGCCGGAGCTCGTGGCCCGCCTCGGCGAGCGCGGCGGCGAAGCCCTCCTGGCGGTTGGCGCTCGAGTCGAAGCCAAAGGCGTTCTGGGCTTCGTCGCCGAGGAAGGCCATGTCGCGGTGGCCGAGGGCGAGCAGGTGCTCGGCCGCGAGGCGGCCGCCGGCGACGTCGTCCACCGTGATCGCCGGCAGGGTGGGGTGGGCCCGGTCGATCAGAACCAGCGGGACGCCGGCGGCCGCCAAGCGCCGCGCCTCGGTCTCGGTCGGTGCGAGCGACACGGTCAGCAATGCGTCGTATCGCCCGCGCACCGAGGCGGAGCGGAAGACGTCGCGGCGCTGCTCCGGGCGCTCGACGTCGATGAGGATGAGCTGGTGGCGCGACTCGGAGAGCGTGCGGGACATCCCGCGGAGCCGCTCGACCACCGAAGGCTGGGTGAAGAACGGCGCCACCACGGCGACCGCATGGGTACGGCCCGTGGAGAGCGCGCGGGCGACGGCGCTCGGCTGGTAGTCGAGCGTGGCGATGGCCTCGAGCACGCGACGGCGGGTGTCCTCGCTCACCGACGGTGAACCGTTCAACACCCGCGACACCGTGCCGACGCCCACGCCGGCTTCTGCTGCGACGGCAGCGATCGTGCTCCTCCTCACCCCGAATCACCTCCTCGTGGAAGCGGTTCCAATCGTGGCACTTGTGTCAAGGGAAGATGCGTATGCTGCCGCGCCATGTCCTCCCAGACGTGGTGGCGCGACGGCGTCCTGTACCAGATCTATCCACGCTCCTTCGCGGACTCCGACGGCGACGGCGTGGGCGATCTGCAGGGGCTGATCGGGCGCCTGGACCATCTCGAGTGGCTGGGCGTCGACGGCATCTGGCTGAATCCGACGATGCCCTCGCCGAACGACGACTGGGGCTACGATGTGTCCGACTACGTCGGCGTCCACCCGGCGCTGGGGACGCTCGAGGACGTCGACGCGCTGGTCGCCGCCGCGGGGGAGCGCGGGATCCGCGTCCTGCTCGACCTCGTCCCCAACCACTCGAGCTCGTCGCACGCCTGGTTCGTCGACGCGCTCGGCGGCCGCGACGCGGAGTTCCGCGACTACTACGTCTGGGCCGACCCCGCTCCGGGCGGCGGGCCGCCCAACAACTGGGAGTCGAACTTCGGCGGCTCGGCCTGGCAGTGGCACGAGCCGACGGGCCAGTACTACCTCAACAACTTCCTGCCGACCCAGCCCGACCTGAACTGGTGGAACGAGGACGTGCGGGTCGCCTTCGACGACGTCCTGCGGTTCTGGTTCGACCGCGGGATCGCCGGCTTCCGGATCGACGTCTGCCACGCGATCGTCAAGGACCGCGAGCTCCGCGACGACCCGGCGGTCACGCCGGACGACCATCCCGAGGTCCGCCGCCGCGCCGTCAAGCAGGTCTTCTCGATGAACCGGCCCGAGGTCCACGAGGTGCTGCGCCGCTGGCGCGGGGTCGCCGACGACTACGACCCGCGGGCGGTCCTGGTGGGGGAGACCTACGTGCTCAACCTCGACGGCCTGATGCCCTACTACGGCAACGGCGAGGACGAGCTGAACCTGGCCTTCAACTTCCTGTTCCTCCATGCCGGCCTCGACGCGGACGAGCTGCGCACGATCGTCGCGGGGGTCGAGGAGAAGCTGCCGCAGGGGGCGTGGCCGGTCTACACGGGATCCAACCACGACGGCGGGCGCTTCACGACCCGCTGGGCGGGCGACGATCCGCGGAAGTCGCGGCTGGTGCTGCTCATGCTGCTGACGCTGCGCGGCACGCCGTTCCTCTACTACGGCGACGAGCTCGGGCTGCCCGAGGTGGAGACGGACTGGCGGACCGCGCTCGACCCCGTCGCCCGGCGCACCGGCGACGCGTCGCGCAACCGCGACCGCTGCCGGACGCCGATGCCGTGGAGCGCGGAGCCGGGCGGCGGGTTCACGCCCGACGGCGCGACGCCGTGGCTGCCGTTCGGCGACCTGGCGGCGTGCAACGTGGCCGACCAGGTCGAGGACCGCGGCTCCCAGCTCTGGCTCACGCGCGACCTGATCGCGCTGCGGCGCGAGGAGGCGGCGCTGCGGACGGGCGCGTACGCGGCGCTCGACACGCCCGGCGGCCTCTGGGCCTGGCGGCGCGGCGACGCGTTCGCGGTCGCGCTGAACCTCGCCGATGCGCCGGCCGAGCTGGCGGGCGTCACGGGGACGATCGAGATCGGCACGGACCGGGCGCGCGACGGCGAGGCCGTCGCCGGCACGCTGGCCCTCGGGCCGTGGGAGGGAGCGCTGGTCCGCGTGGGGTGAGCGCGCTCGAGCCGCTGCTCTCGGACGAGGGCTGGGCGTACGCCTCGGCGCCGCCGCAGGAGCCGGGCGACCCCGGGCGCTTCCACGCGCTCTTCGGCCGCGACTCGCTGATCACCGCGCTCCAGGTGCTCCCCGCCGCGCCCGAGGTGGCGCGGGCGACGCTGCGGGCGCTGGCCGCGCGGCAGGGCCGCGTGACGGACCCGGAGGTCGACGAGCAGGCGGGCAAGATCCTGCACGAGTACCGCCCGGTCGCCGAGCCGCGGTTCGCCGAGATGGGCTGGCCGGTGCGCGACGGCTCGCTCCTCTACTACGGCACCGCCGACGCGACGAGCTGGTTCCTCGTCGTGCTCACGGCGCTGGGCGACCCGGCGCTCACGGCCGAGCTCGACGGCGCGTGGCGGGCGGCGGGCGCGTGGCTCGCGGGCGCGTTGGACGCGGGCGGCGGGCTCGTCCGCCACGGCCCGCGGCAGCACCCGGGCGGGCTCGCCCAGCAGGGCTGGCGCGATTCGATCGCGCCCGTCGATCGCCACCCGTACGGCGCGGGGATCGTCCGCCCCGACGGCTCGGCCCCCTCACCGCCGCTGGCCGACGCCGACTCGCAGGCGGTCGCGGTCGCCGCGCTGGACGCGCTCGCGCGGCTCGACCCGGGCGGCGGCTGGCGCGACCGCGCGACGGCATTGCGCGCACGGCTCTCCGCGTGGGGCGCCGAGACGATGGCCGAGGAGGGCGGCGGCGAGCTCGTCCCCGGCGCGGGCTCGCAGCTCGGCTGGCTGCTGTGGGCGGAGGCGCTCGAGCCCGCGGCCGCCGCCGCGGCGGCGGACCGCCTCACGGCGCCGGACGTGCTCACCCCGCACGGGCTCCGCACGCTGTCGGCCCGGCATCCGGCGTTCTCCCCGCAGGCGTATCACCGCGGCGGCGTGTGGCCGTTCGACTGCTGGCTCGGGTGGGGCGCGCTGCGCGCCGCCGGCCGCGCAGCCGACGCCGAGCGGGTCCGCGCGGGCGTCCTCGGCGCGCTCGACGCGCTCGGGCTCGCTCCGGAGCTCTACGCGGTCGGTGAGGACGGGGCCCTGGAACCGGTTCCGGTCGCGAACCGCGTGCAGGCGTGGACGGTCGGCGCGCGCTGGGCGCTCGAGCACGACTGGGACGGCCGCGGCTAGGCGCCCGAAGGCCCGCGGGTGCCCGAGATCTCGAGCACGACCTCCACGTCGCCCTCGATCCGCACGTCGGCCAGCGCCACCGGCCCGCCGGCGCCGGTCCGCTCGAAGCGGAGGTCGACCGTGGCGCCGGCGATCCGCAGGCCGCGGACGTCGACGCGCGAGAGCCAGCGCGGCAGCGAGGGCCGGCGGATGCGCAGCCGCCGCTCCAGCGCGTCCGGCACCAGGCCGAGCGCGCCCGTGACGAGGAAGGGGATCGCCCCCGCGGCCCACGCCTGCGGCTGGCAGGCGACGGGGTACGGGACCGGTGTCGCGAAGTCCGTCCGGCCGAACCCCGCGTACAGCTCGGGCAGCCGGTAGGCCTCCGCGTTCGCCGCCGCCTCCAGCAGCGCCTCGAAGACGGCGTCGAAGTCCTCGTCGAAGCCGTACGAGCGCAGCCCGTCGGCGATCATCGCGGTGTCGTGGGGCCACACCGTGCCGAGGTGGTACCCGACGGGGTTGTAGCCGCCCTCGCCCTCGGCGAGCGTGCGGATCCCCCACCCGGAGAACATCGCCGGGGACATCAGCGCGTCGCGGATCGAGCTCGCGCGCCCGGGCGGGACGGCCAGGGCCCAGAGCAGATGGCCCTGGTTCGACGCGAGCGCCCGGCTGGGCCGCCCGTCGCTGCCCCAGCCCATCGAGTAGAAGCCGCGGTCGGCGAGCCAGAAGCGGTCGAGCCGCTCGCGCAGGGCATCGGCCTCGCGCCGCAGCTCGGCCGCGCGCGCCGCGTCGCCGTCGAGCTCGAAGAGCCGCGCGAGCCGCCGCTTCGCCCGGAGCGCGTACGCCTGCGGCTCGACGAGCGTGACCGGCGGCTCCAGCGGCGCGCCGTGCTCGTCGAGCACGCCCTCGTCGGAGTCCTTCCAGCCCTGGTTGCGGAGCCCGTCCGGCGTCCGCCGCCGGTAGTCGAGCAGCCCGTCGCCGTCGCGGTCGCCGGCTCCGTCGATCCAGCCGAGCATCGCGTCGACCTCGCCGCGCAGCTCGCGGAAGAGGCCCAGGTCGCCGGTCCAGTCCGCGTGGTCGCAGAGCAGGCAGAGGAACAGCGGCGTCGCGTCGACCGTGCCGTAGTAGCGGGCGAGCGGGGAGAGGCCCAGCCGCGCGACCTCGCCGGCGCGCAGCTCGTGGAGGATCTTCCCGGGCTCCTCGTCGTGCTCGGGATCGTCCCGCGTGCCGATCAGCCCGGCCAGGACGCGCAGCGTGTCCCCGGCCATCGCCGGGTCGAAGGCGAGCAGCTGGGTCGCCGTGATCAGCGAGTCGCGGCCGAACAGGGTCGCGTACCACGGCACGCCCGCGGCGTAGTACCCCGCGCCGTCGTACCGGGAGTGCAGCATCCGGATGTCGAGCAGGGAGCGCCGCAGGATGCGGTTGAACAGCTCGTCGTCCGTCTCCACGACCGTGCGCTCCCGCAACCACGCGTCGGGCGTGCGGCGCTGGGCGGTCGCGCGCGCCCCGGTCTCCCCGGCCGGGCCGTCGCCCTCGTGCAGGCAGTACCGCAGCGCGATCGTCTCCTCGCCGCCCGGCGGCAGGGAGAGCGCGAAACGCAGCTCGTGCGGGGCGTTCCCATGCTCGACCGCGCGGTCCGCCGTGACGGTCAGGGCGCGGTGGAGCCCGTCCCGGCCGTGCTGCGCGAAGCGCACGCCGCGCTCGAGCCGCTGCACGGCGACCGGCTCGCCCTTCCCGGTGGCCAGGATGCCGCGGATCGCCAGCATCGGCTCGAAGTCGGCGGCGAGCAGCAGGTCGAGGTCGAGGTAGAGCGGCTCGCGGTCGTAGGAGTGCACCAGCAGCGTCTCCTCGATCTCGTCGCCGGAGACGATCCGCCGCTCCAGCCGCAGCTGCAGGCTCTGGAGCGGCAGGACCCGGCCGCCGGGCAGCGGCAGCGCCGGGTTGGTGAGCTCGTGGACGGACTCCGAGCCGGGCGCGGCGGAGGAGACGAGCAGCCGCGGCCGGACGCGGTTGACGCACAGCTCGTGGCCGGACAGGTAGCGGCAGTCGTCGCGGTAGAGGCCGAGCGGATGCGACGTGCCGATCGGGAGGGAGCCGTCGCGGCGGCTCACGACGAAGACGTTCTCCTCCTTGATGACCTCCGTCTCGGCGAGATTGACGAGCGCGCCGGGCGGCGGCTCCTCGCCTTGCGGGGGATGGCCGGCGCCGGCGGCGGTGGCATGGGCTTCGATGCTCATCCGTGCGATGGGTGCCCGTTCTTACGCGATGCATGCGGGTATCGGCCCGCGGGGTACGACAACCGGCGGGAAGAGCCCGGCCAGTTCCCCGGCCGCCGGGTGACGGAGGTGAACGCCTTGACGGCAGGACATGACGGCGGCCCGCTGCGGATCGCGATGCTGGCCCCGCCCTGGATCCCGGTCCCGGCACCGGCATACGGAGGCATCGAGGAGGTCGTGCGGTTGCTGACGGGCGGCCTGGTCGCCCGCGGCCACCATGTGACGCTGTTCGCGCCGCCGGGCTCGAGCGCCGACGCCGCGGTGGACGTCGTGATCGTCCTCGAGGACTCGCACCCGGACGACATCCAGAAGGCCCAGTTCGAGTCCGACCACGTCGCCCGCGCGTTCGGGGCGATCGACGTCGCCGCCGAGCGCGGCGAGCCCTACGACGTCGTGCACGACCACGTCGGCCACACCGCGCTGGCGATGGCGGACCGGCTGTCCGCACCGCTCGTCCACACGCTGCACGGCCCGTTCACCGACGACGCGTGCCGCTTCTACGCCGAGCACGGCCACAAGGCCTGCATCGTCGGGATCTCGCAGGCCCAGCTCGACTCGGGCCCCGCGGAGATGGGCGGCGGCCGCGTCGTCCACAACCCGATCGACACGTCGGAGTGGCCGTTCCGCGCCGAGAAGGACGACTACACCCTCTGGATCGGCCGGATGTCGCCCGACAAGGGACCGCACCGGGCGATCGCCGCGGCACGCGAGGCGGGCGTGCCGCTCCTGCTCGCCGGACCGGTGCAGCCGGGCCAGGAGCAGTACTTCGCGGAGGAGGTCGAGCCGGCGCTGGGGGACGGGATCGAGTACGTCGGCGAGGCGGACGCGGACCGCAAGCGGGAGCTCTACCTCGGCGCGAGGGCGCTGCTGATGCCGATCCGCTGGCCCGAGCCGTTCGGGCTCGTGATGGTCGAGGCGCTCGCCTGCGGCACGCCGGTGATCGCGTACCCGGAGGGCTCGGTGCCCGAGGTGGTGCGCGATGGCGAGACGGGGTTCGTGGTCGACGACGAGCACGCGATGGCCGCGGCGATCGAGCGCACGGGCGACATCGACCCGCACGCCTGCCGGCGCGACTGCGAGGAGCGCTTCGGCGTCGAGGCCGTCGTGCGCGGCTACGAGGACGTCTACCGCACTGCGATCCGGGGGCGGATCGCGGCGTAGCGCGCGCCTCGCGCCCGGGTCGTCACCCGCCCGCCGCGACTCCCGGCGCGGCGGTCGGTTGAATGGGGACCGGATGCTCCGCCCCGCGCTCATCCTCGCCGTCGCCCTCGTCGTGGCGGCGCCCCCCGCGGCCGGCGCCGCGCAGTGGACGGCCCGGTCGCCCGGCGGCGAGGTCGTCGCGACCGTCGCGAAGCGCGGCGGGAAGCTGACGCTCGCCGCCCGCCGCGACGGCCGCACGGTCGTCCGGGCCGCGCTCGGGCGTGCCACGGGCGCGCTGCGGCACGCCCGCCGCGATCGCCGCGCGGAGGCCTTCACGACGCCCGCGGGGAAGCGCCGCGAGCACCGGCTCGATGCCAGGCGGCTGCGCCTCGCGTTCCCGCGCCGCTCGATCGAGCTGCTCGTCGCGGCCGACGGGGTGGCCTTCCGCGCGCGCGGCGCGCATCGCGACGCGGTCCGCTGGCGCGTCGCCCGCGCGAGCCGCACATGGCTCCAGAAGCTGCGGTTCAACTACGAGAACCCGTACCGGTCGGTGCGGATGCGCGCCGCCCGGCGCGGCGAGTACGCGTACCCGGCGCTGCTGCGGACACCCGCGGGCGACTACGCGCTGCTCACGGAGTCGGGGCTCCCCTGGCACGCCGCGGCGGGCCATCTCGTGCGCGGCGCCCGCGGCGACCTGCGGGTGGCGCTCCCGTCGGGGGAGAAGGCGACCCGCGGCACGTCGTGGCGGCTCGCCGTCCTCGGCTCGGCGGCGACGGTCGTCGGCTCGGATCTGCCGCTCGCGCTCGGCCGCCCGTCGCGGATCCGCGACTCGTCGTGGATCGTCCCCGGCCGGGCGGCGTGGTCCTGGTGGGCCGACTCGTCCAGCCCGCGGCGGCTCGCCGACCAGCAGCGCCACGTCGACGCCGCGGCCGCCGCCGGCTGGGAGTACGTCCTCGTCGACGAGGGCTGGGACGCGGCCTGGGCTCCGGACCTCGTCCGCTACGCCGCGCAGCGCGGGGTGCGGATCCTGCTCTGGGCCGACTGGCACGACCTCGCGACGGGGCGCGAGCGCACGCGCTTCCTCGACCGCCTCGCGCGCTGGGGCGTGGCGGGCGTGAAGCTCGACTTCCTGCAGTCCGACCGCGCGCCGCGGATGGCGTTCATGGCCGCCGCGGCCCGCGCCGCCGCCCGCCGCGAGCTCGTCGTCGCCTACCACGGGGTCACCATCCCGCGCGGCTTCCAGCGCACGTGGCCGAACGCGCTCACGTTCGAGGGCGTCTACGGCGCGGAGCACGCGAAGCCCGGGCGCCCGATCGACCCGGCCCACGACGTCGACCTCGTCTTCACCCGCAACGCGATCGGCTCGATGGACTACACGCCCGCGGCGCTCTCCGCGCGCGGGCAGGCCTCGACGATGGCGCACCGGCTGGCGCAGGCGATCGCCTTCGAGTCGGGCCTCCAGCACTACGCCGACCGACCGGAGAGCTACGCGGAGCACCCGGCCGCGCTCGCGCTGCTCGAGGCGGCGCCCGCGGCGTGGGACGACACGCGGCTGCTGGCCGGCGCGCCCGGCACGTACGCCACGGTCGCGCGCCGCGCGGGGGAGGCGTGGTTCGTCGGCGGCCTCTCGGCGACCCCCGCGCGGACCGAGACGCTCGCGCTCGGCTTCCTCGCGCCGGGCCGTGCGTACGCTGCGACGGTGATCACCGACGACGGCGCGGGCGGCCTCGCGGCGAGCACCCGCACCGTCGGGGCGGCGGACGCGCTCACCGTCCCCGTCGCCGCGGACGGCGGCTTCACGGCGCAATTCGTGCCGACCCGGTAATCCGTACACCGCCGGTCGGCATTGTGTTAGGGTTGCCTAACGAAGCCCCCGGACGCGGGGCGCACCACTTCGCCCAACGTTCGGAGGACCTCGCAAAATGCCCTTCTCGCGGAGGCGGATCGCTGCCGCCCTCGTCCTGTCCTGCTGCGCGCTCGGCGCCACCGCCTGCGGTGGCGACGACGACTCCGCCGAGGAGCAGCCGACCGCCACGAAGCCGGCCGGCGACCTCGCCTCGCTCAAGTCGTTCCTGACCGACCACACGGACCGCCTCGAGGAGGACACCGCGGCGATCCGCGCCGCGGCAGAGGACTACCACGCCCAGGCCGAGGCCGTCGGCTTCGACTACGCGAAGCTGCTCGAGACCGACCGCGCGGGCGTGGAGAAGTTCATCTCGGAGTCGCAGGCCGCGTTCGCCCGCGCGAATCCCGCCTACGAGGAGATGGAGGGCGTCGTGGCCGGCGTCCCGTCGCTCGCCGACTACGACGTGATCATCGACGCGGGCGCCGACGGCAGCGACCCGGAGAACGCGGTGCCGTTCTCGCTCAAGACCCCGGCCGGGAAGACCTGGAAGCAGCCGGGCAACTTCAACTACCTGATCGAGACCGCCGTCTTCGGCACGGAGCCCAAGTGGGCGGCGAAGGGCGTGCGGCCCGACCTCGACGGCGACGGCACGGTCGAGTTCGGCGAGGCGATGCCCGACGCCGACTTCTACGTGACCGCCGCGCGCGACTTCGAGACGACGGCGAAGGAGCTCGGCGCGGCGGCGCGCGAGTGGGAGCCGACGCCGCAGGACGCCTTCACCGCGCTCGTGGTGATGACGCCGACGATGTCGGAGTACTTCGACGCCTGGAAGAACTCGCGCTTCGTCGCCGGCGACAAGGCGAAGGAGAAGGCCTTCGTGGCCGCCTCGCGCCTCCAGGACATCGCTGACATCCTCGGCGGCCTCGAGACCGTCTACGCGGGCGTGCAGCCGCGCATCGCCGCCGTCGACGACGCCCAGGCGAGGCAGACCGGCCGCGACCTCGCCGCGCTCACCGACTTCGCCGAGAAGCTGCGCGACGAGGAGGCGGACGGCCGGAGGTTCGACGCGGAGGACGCCGAGACGCTCGGCACCCAGGCGCAGGACCAGGCCGAGGCGATCGCCGGGCAGGTCTCCCAGGCCGCGGGCAAGCTGAACATCCCGCTCGCGGAGTCGTAGTGCCGCGGGCGGGCATCCTCGCGTGGCGGTTCGCGGCGGTCGTCGTCCTCGCCTGCCTCGCGCTGGTCGCGGGGCCGGCGGCGGTCGCCGGCGCGGCCACGCCCGAGCAGGATGCCGAGGCCCTGCGGAGCGGCCTCTTCGACGCCCAGACGGAGCTGATCCTCGGCGACCGGGCACGCGCGACCGCCGCGGCCGAGCGCGTCGCGCGCCGCTACCGGGGCACGCTGCGCGCGGGGATCGAGGAGCACGACCCGGCGGCCGGCGCCGCCGCCCGGGCCGCGCTGCGCGCCGCCCGGCGGGCCGCCGCCCGCGGCCACGCCGAGCGGCTCGCCGCCGCGCGCGGCACCCTCCGCGGCGCGCTGCTGCGCGGCTCGTTCGCCGCGACGCTCGCCGCCGTCCGCGACGGCGACGCCGAGGCCGCCCGCTCGTGGCTGCTGCTGCGCGAGTTCCGCGCGGCGACCCGGCTCACCCGCCCGGGCGCGGACGCGACGCTCGCCGTCGAGGGCCTCGCGCGCGGCCGGATCTCGCCCGACGCCGCGGCGCAGGCCGTCCAGAAGGACCTGCTCGACGCCTACCAGGCGCGCCAGCGCGACCTGCTGGGCGACGCCGACGGCGCGGCCGAACGCGGGCTGGCAGTGCCGCTCGCGGAGGCGACGGCCGCCGCGGCCGCGTACTGGCCGATCCTCGCCGCGCGCTACGCGGAGGACCGCGGGCAGGCCGCCGCGGACGCGCTCGGCGCGCAGTTCGCGTCGCTGGCGCAGGCCGGCGCCGCGGACGACGTCGAGGGCGTGCGGGCCGCGCGCGGCGCGATCGACGCGGGCCTCGAGAGCTTCACCGCCGCGCCGCTCACGGCCGACGAGTCGGCGCGGCGCGCGCAGCAGCTCCTGCGCTTCCTCGCCCTCGTCCCGGTCGAGTACGACCGCGGCGTCTCCGGCACGCAGGTCACCCTCGACTTCGAGATCCAGGAGGCGGCCGCCTTCCACACGGGCGCCGAGGCGGCGATGGCCGACCTCCAGGACCAGCTCGCCAAGCGCGACCCGGCGCGGGCCGGCGCCGCGGCGCGCGACCTCGACGCGCTCGGCGCGATGGTCGCCCAGGCCACGCAGAGCAAGGAGGGCGTGCCCGAGGCCGAGGCCGTGCAGGCGAAGACGGACGCGATCGAGGACGCGCTCGGCGTGGCGATGCCCGACGCGTGGAAGACGCCGACCGACGAGTCCGACTACGACCTCATCGCGCTCACGCTCGACCGCATGGAGGCCGCGATCGGCGCCGGCGAGTACCAGCAGGCGGAGCAGGCGCGGCTGGAGGCCTACGCGTTCTTCGAGTTCGGGCCGGAGCGGCGGCTGCAGTCGTTCGATCCCGGACGTGCGACGGACATCGAGGGCCTGATCTGGTTCGGCGCCGTCGGCAAGCCGGGCCTCGCCCAGCTGATCGCCGACCACAAGCAGCGGCGCGAGGTGCGCGAGACGCGGATCGTGCTCGACGAGAAGCTCGGCGACGCCGCGGCCACGCTCGGCGACGCCGCGAGCAAGGCGACCGTCGTGACCAACTCGGCGCTGATCGTGTTCCGCGAGGGGCTCGAGGCCGTGCTCATCCTCGCGGCCATCACCGCCTCGTTCATCGGCGTGCGGCGGCGGCTGCGGCGCCCCGTGCTGATCGGCGCGCTCGGCGGCCTGCTGGTCTCCGTGATCACCTGGGTGCTGGCCCAGACGCTGCTGCAGTCGCTCCAGCAGTACGGCGAGAAGCTCGAGGCGGTCGTGGGGCTGATCGCGATCGCGGTGCTGCTGCTGATCATGAACTGGTTCTTCCACCGCGTGTACTGGAGCGAGTGGATCGGGCGCTTCCACCGGCGCCGCCGCGAGCTGCTGGCCGACGAGCGGCGCGGGTTCTTCTCCGCGCAGGTCCTCGGCCTGGCGCTGCTGGGGCTGACGAGCGTCTACCGCGAGGGGTTCGAGACCGTGCTCTTCCTCCAGTCGCTCGAGTTGAGCGCGGGCACGGTGACGGTGCTCGAGGGCGCCGGGCTCGGCCTGGCGGCGACGTTCCTCGTGGCCGTCTTCACGTTCGCCCTCCAGCGCAAGCTGCCCTACAAGAAGATGCTCATCGTCACCGGCATCCTGCTCGCCTTCGTGCTCGTCGTGATGGTCGGGCAGACCGCGCGGACGATGCAGGGCACGGGCTGGCTGCCGATCACGCCGGCGCCCGTCGACGTGCCCTACTGGGCCGGGCTCTGGTTCGGCGTCTTCCCGACGTGGGAGACGCTCGGGGCGCAGGTCGTCGCCTTCGCCTTCGTGATCGGGTCCTACGTGATCGCCCAGGAGGTCAAGGTCAAGCGGCCGCGCCGGCGCGCGAGCTCCGCGCCCGACCGCGAGCACGCCACCGTCTGAGGGATTCCCGGCAGAACCGGGTACGCGAGGAGGCGGGAGAGCGTCCTCGTATGGAGGTGGAAGGTGCGTTTCAAGAGTGCGGTGGGGGCCGGCGTCGTCCTGGCGACGCTGGCGGCAGGCGGCGCGCAGGCGGCGACGCCGGAGTTGTCGGTGGGCCAGCGGCTGGAGGACCGGCGGGAGGTCGCGGCCGGGACCCGGGCGCAGGTGCTCGGGTTCCAGGACGGCCGGTTCTACGCCAACGGCTGGCACATCACGGGGGAGATGGGCGGCATCGTCACGCCGCCGCTGAAGCTGCTCGACTCGATCTCGTTCCGGGTCAACGACACCTGGGTCCCTCCCGCGACGAAGTTCACGTCGGGCGCGGGGTACGTGCGCTATGCGTTCCCGTCGGTCGACGGGATCGGGCTGCGGCGGACTGACGTCGCGCCGGACCGCCGGCGCGGCGCGCTGCTCGGGCTCGAGCTCACCAACCCGAAGAAGAACGCGCGGACGGTGAACGTGTTCGTCGACGCGCACTCCGAGCTGATGACGCAGTACCCGTGGGGCTTCGGCGGGACTGTGCCCAACGCCAGCGAGAACGCGCCCGACCGCGGGGCGTTCGACACCGACAAGCTGATCTTCCGCGACACCGGGAAGCTCACGGGCGAGACGGCGCCGCACTCCTACACCGCGATCGTCGGCTCGGACCGGAGCCCGGTGAACGCGGTGCTCGGCCGGGGCTTCTACGGACCCTACGGGCTCGGGCGCCGATGCGCCGCCGATTCGCAGGCGATGCCCTCGGCGTGCGATGACGGGCCGTTCGGCAATGGCACGGGCGGCCGCTTGCACTACCGCGTCCGCGTTCCCGGCCAGCGCTCCACGACCGTCTGGGTCGCCGCGGCGGGCTCGGAGAACTCGCCGGCCGAGGCGCGCTCCGAGTTCCGGAAGCTGACCGCCGACCCGGCGGGGCTGCTCGCGCGCAAGCGCGAGCGGCGTGACCGGGTGGCGCAGTGGACGCAGCTCGACCTCCCGGCCGACCGGCAGCTCGCCGACTCGGTCGAGTGGGGCAAGCAGAACCTGCGCGACCTCACCCAGGTCGCCGAGGACGTCGACCTGCGCTGGGCCGACGAGGGCAAGGTGTGGGAGCCGACAGGCTCGCTGGGCCGCATGCGCTGGATCGGCGCGGGCTTCCCCGACTACCCGTGGCTGTTCGGCGTCGACGGCGAGTACACGGCGCACGCTTCGGTGACGCTCGGCCAGTTCGGTCCGATCAAGGACCACATGCGGGCGCTGCGCGACATCTCCGACCAGCTCAGCGACGGCTCCGGCGTCGTCGTCCACGAGGTGGTCGCGGACGGCTCGATCTGGCACGGCAAGGACTCGCGGACGACGAATCCCGAGACGGGCGCGACGACGTACGACTTCAATACGGACGAGATCGTCAAGTTCCCGGCCGCGGTCGCGCTGATCTGGCGCTGGACGGGCGATGATGCGTTCCGCGACCAGATGCTCGACTTCACGGCGCGCAACCTGGAGTACGTGCGCACGGAGCTCGACGAGGACAGCGACGGCTGGCCCGAGGGCAACGGGAACGTCGAGCGGCCGGGCATGGGCGAGGAGAAGCTCGACAACGCCGTCTACTACATCCGCGCGCTCTATGACTACGCGGACATGGCGTCGTCGGCGGGCCAGGACGCGGCCGCAGCGGCGGCCACCTCCCGCGCGGACGCGCTGCTCGACCGCTTCGAGGACGAGTGGTGGATCGAGGCGGACACGCAGTACGCCGACTCGCTCGGGCCGGCCGGCGAGAAGATCAACCAGAAGCACTGGATCGGCGTCGACCCGATGGAGGCGGAGCTCTGGGCCGACGGCGAGGTCGTCCCCGGCCTGGCGGCGTACGCGAACGGCTCGCGCGCGCTCGCGACCCGTGAGAACGACTGCTACAGCGGCACGCGACCCGGCAACCGCGGCCTGTTCCACACCGGCTGCGGCGGAGGTCCGACGGGCGCCGGCGAGTTCGCCGTCTTCTCGCTCAACACCGGGATCCAGGTGGTGGGCGAAGGGAACTACGGGCGGCTCGGCACCGAGCAGCAGCAGCGATACACGACCGCGAACGCCGAGACCCAGTTCTCCGAGCCCGCGACGGGCGGGACGCCGGACGAGCAGCCGGGCGCGATGCCCGAGATCATGCCGTCGGTCACGCCGGGCACGACGACGTACGCCACGCCGCCGAACATCGACAGGTGCTGGACCTGCCGCTCGATGTTCATGCAGGCCTGGGGCCACTACGGGACCTCCTGGGCGGTCGTGCACCAGGAGCTCGGCATCCGGCCGAGCCTCGGGCGGAACTGGCTCGAGGTGGTGCCGCAACTGGTCGACGGCGCGTCGCGCGCGTCGGCGTCGAACGTGCGGCTCGGGCAGGGTGCGGCGGACGTGCACGCGTCGCGCGACGGCTCGGCCTACACGACGAAGGTCGACGCCGCGGGCGTCCCGGGCCTCGAGACGCTCTGGGTCGGCCACACGCTGCCGCGCGACGCGACCGTCGCGTCGGTGCAGCTCGACGGCGCGCCGGTGACCGACTACGAGAGCCGCGTCACCAACCGCGGCCTCGAGGTCCGGGTCGCGGCCGACCCGGGCTCCATGCATACGCTGGTCGTCACCGCGGGCTGACCCGGCGGACGTCGCCGGCGGCGCGCGGGCGAAACGTCAGGCGCAGCGGCGACGGTGCCCCCCCGCTTGACGTTGTGCCCTCTCAACGGGCACAACGTCGCGCGCGGCGGCCGACGGCGCCAC
>JBEVIG010000163.1:0-38991 GCA_040510855.1 Solirubrobacteraceae bacterium | reverse complement strand
TGCATGAAGCGCTCGAGCGAGTCGACCTGGGTGAGGCGCCGCAGCAGCGTGCGGTTCTCCTCGTTCGTGAGCGGCGTGCGGAACGCGCCCGACTCGATCTTCTCGCGCAGCCAGGTGCGCTGGCGGTGCGAGGCGATGTGCTCGATCTCGTAGGCGATCGTGCCGCAGTAGGTCTCGCGCAGGTGCGGGAGCGCGTCGGCGAGCGTCGCGCCCGGCACGTGCGTGCGCAGGATCTTCGCCGGGATCCGTGCCATCAGCTCGGGCGTCAGGCCGACGGTCTCGGGGTCGAGCGCCGGGTCGCCCTCGGGCTCGGACCCGAGCGGGTCGAGCTTCGCCGCGAGGTGCCCGTGCATGCGGTGCGCCTTCAGCAGCGACGTGGCGGCCTGGACCGCCTGGAGCAGCGACTCGTCGATCGGCCCGGTCTCGTCCGCCGGCGCGGGGGCGGCCTCGCGCGCGGCGGCGGCCGCGGCGGCCGGGGCCGGCGCCTGCGGGGTCGCGCCGAGCGGGGCGTCGAGCTCCTTGAAGAGCTGCTCGTAGAACTCGTGCTCGCCCTGGAGGTAGGCCTCGACCACCTGCAGGAACTGGCCGGACTCGGCGCCCTGGATGATGCGATGGTCGTACGTCGACGTCATCGTCATCACCTTCTCGGCGCCGATCATGGCGCCGACGGCGGCGAGGCCGGGCGGGTACCCGATCGAGCCGGTGGCGACGATCGTGCCCTGGCCCTTCATGAGCCGCGGGACGGAGGCGATCGTGCCGATGCCGCCCGGGTTGGTGAGCGAGACGTTGCCGCCCTGGAGGTCGTCCGCGGTGAGCCGGTTCTCGCGCGCCTTGGCGATCAGCTCGCCGAACGCGTCGAGGAACTGCGGGAAGGTGAGCCGGCCGGCGTCGCGGATGATCGGGACCATCAGCGTGCGCCCGCCGTCCTTGCGCTCGACGTCGACCGCGATGCCGAGGTTGCAGGCGCCGTCGTCGATCACGTGCGGCTTGCCGTCGATCTCGTCGAAGTGGCGGGCCATCACCGGCATCTGCTCGGTGGCGGCGCGCGCGATGGCGTAGGCGATCAGGTGGGTGAAGGAGACGCGGTGCCCCGCCTCCTTGAGCTGCTTGCGCCGCGCGTCGAGCGTGGTGACGGCGAGCGTGCGGAACGAGGTCGCGGTCGGGACGGAGCGCGACTCGTCCATGTAGCGCGCGAGCATCGCCGAGGCGCCCTTGATGAGGGTCGCGCCGGCGGGCTTGGCGGCCGGTGCGGCGGGCGCCGCGGGGGAGGCCCCGTTGGCGGCGGCGAGCACGTCCTCCTTGCCGATCCGGCCGGCGGGGCCGGTGCCCTGGACGTTTCCGAGGTCGACGCCGTGGGCCGCGGCGACGCGGCGCGCGACGGGCGTGGCCTTGGAGCCGTCGGGCGCGGCGGCGGCGGCCGTGCCGGCGCCGGCCGCGGGATCCGGCGCGCTCGCGGGCTCGGGCGCGGTCTGCGGCGCGGCGGGCTTCGCCGCGCCCGCCCCGGCGGCGATCCGGCCGATGACCTGGCCCACCGTGACCGTGTCGCCCGCCTCGGCGAGGATCTCGGCCACGGTGCCGGTCGCCGGCGAGGGCACCTCCGCGTCGACCTTGTCCGTGGAGATCTCGACGATGGTGTCGTCGGCGTCGATCGCGTCGCCGACGGCCTTGGCCCACTCGAGCACGACGCCCTCGGTGACCGACTCGCCCATCGCCGGCATCACGACGTCGACGAGCTCGGCCTCGCCGGCCCCGGGCTCCTCGGCCGCGGCGGGCGGGGGCGCGTCCGGCGTGGCGGGGGCGCTGCCGTTGGTGGGCGCGATCTCGGCGAGGACGGCGCCGACGGTGACGGTGTCGCCCTCGGCGGCGTGCAGCTTGATGACAGTGCCGGCGATCGGGGCGGGGACCTCCGCGTCCACCTTGTCGGTCGAGATCTCGACCAGCGTCTCGTCCGCCGTGACGGAGTCGCCCTCCGCCTTGTGCCATTCCAGGACGGTGCCCTCGCTGACCGAGTCACCCATCGCCGGCATGACGACCTCAACCGTCGTCGCGTCTATCGCCATTGGAACCGCATCAGACCTTATCGCGCGAGCGGTCGTTGCTGTCGACGTTCGGCGTAGATGAAACCGATCGTGCCGGCGAACGGACCGATGCCGCCGATGACGGCCACGGTCACGCCGAGCCACAGCGGGATCACGCGGCGGCGGACCGCGTCGATGCAGAGCAGCGACATGACGATCCAGCCGATGCCGTGCGCCCAGCCGAAGACGGTCGTCGCGCCCTCGAGCCGCGGGACTAGCCAGACGACCAGGAGCGTCAGGTAGATGGCCGAGTGCGTGAAGGAGAGGTACTTGAGCTGCTCGAACGTCATGCGCCCGACCCCAGCATGGTCGCCATCGCGCGCAGCGACGCGTGGGCCTCGCCCGGCCACCCCGCCGGGTCGGCCGGCCACCAGGCGTGGGCGTCGTGCTCCGGGTCGGGGGTCACGGTTGCGCCCGGCGCGAGCCAGGCCTGCCCGATGAGCATCACGAGCCGGTTGGGCAGGCACACGAGGGCCTCCACCGCGAGCCGCTCCGGCTCGACCGACCACTCCTCCTCGAGCTCGCGCGTGAGCGTCACGACCGGGTCCTCGCCGACCTCGACCGCGCCGCCCGCGCCGAGCGCCCAGCGCCCGGCCCAGGTCGCGACCCACGGCGCGCGCCGGCCGGCGAGCCAGCGCCCCTCGGCGTCGCGCACGGCGCACAGCACGGACAGGGAGCCCTGGGCGTCGTCGTGGAGCAGCCGCAGCGCCCAGCGGACGGGCTGGAGCTCGACCGTCAGCCCGCCGTCGGCGAGCTCGAAGCCGGCGAGCCGGGCGGCGACGCCGTCGTGGGAGGGCGAGCCGCGGTCCTCCAGCGCCGCGACGGCGGCGTCGGCCTTCGCGCTCAGGCCGGGGTCGGGCTCGAAGCGGTCCTCTCTCCAGCGCGTCGCGATCTGGTCCGTCCGCCAAGGGCCGCGGGCGAGGATGCCGGGAGTCAGTGTCACGCTCGCGAAGGAGGGTAGCCTTGGCCGGGTGAGCGTCGACGCGTCCGCCAAGAACATGCAGGCCGTGTGCAAGGCCAAGGAGCAGCACGACAAGTCCTGCCCCTGGGGCGGGACCGGCACCGAGGTCCACATGAACTGGTTCGACATCGAGCGGATCGGCTGGGAGGAGGGCGACGTCATCTGCGGCCTCGTGGTCGTGGGCGACGAGACCGTGGCGACCGGGATGATGCGCGTGACGTGCGACGCCGAGGGCGACGGCGGTGGCCGCTCCGAGGAGGAGGAGGTCGAGACCGTCGAGGCGGTCGCGGCCGAGCGCGAGCTGCAGCCGGTGGGCCCGGGCGGCAGCCCGAACTACAACTGACACCGCGTCGGCGCTGATACCGTCATCGCTCCTTTGAGGAGAGGAGCTGCTTTGGTACGTCGTGCCCTGTTCGCGGCCGCGATCGCCCTTGCGGCCGCACCCGCGGTCGCGAGCGCCGAGACGGAGCTGAACGTCATCCCGCATGGCCAGCAGGAGCCCGGCGCGTCGTGGGCCAGCGCGCCCGGCATGCTGCCGGCGAACGCGCAGGCGCTCATGTACGACCGCCTGACCCCGCTGGGCCGCAACGTGACGGACGCGACGCTCGCGCCGAGCGCCGACGGGACGGGCTACTTCAAGTCGGCCAAGCTGCTGGCGCCCGACGACCCGTCGCTCATCACCGACGACACCATCAGCGCGAGCGTCCAGGGCACGAACGTGAGCGCGCGGATCCGCCGCGACGCGTACGGCGTCCCGCACATCTACTCGGCCAGCGACGACGGCGTGATCGTCGGCGCGGGGTACGTCACGGCGCAGGACCGCAACCTGCTGCTCGACCAGGCCCGCGACAACGGCCTCGCCGGGGCGCTCGACATCCCGGGCGCGCCGGCCATCAGCCTCGTGCTCGGCCTGTACTCGTACAAGCCGACGGCGAAGGTTCGCAAGACCGTCGCCCGCCAGCAGGAGCGCTCGCTGCGCAAGGCGGGGCCGGACGGCCGCCGCGTGCTGCGCGACATCGACACCTACCTCGTCGGCATCAACAAGTGGTACGACGAGAACCGGCCCGGCGCGCGGCAGTTCGACCGCGCCGACATCTTCGCCCTGAACGCCATCAAGGCCCAGTTCCTCGGCGAGGGCGGCGGTGACGAGATCCCGAACGGGCTGTTCCTCGACGCCGCGCGCGACGACCTCGGCAACAAGGCGGGCACGCGCGTCTACCAGGACCTGCGGATGCGCAACGACCCGGAGACGTCGACGACGACGCAGCGCCCGGCGCCGCACCAGACGAACGTCCCGGTGAAGAAGCCGAAGGGCCTCGTGCGGATCGAGGAGGGCTCGTTCCGCTCGTCCGGCGTGACACTGCCGGGTGCCGACGCGTCCGCCGCCGCGAGCGCCGCCGGAGCGCGCCCGCACAAGGAGGCGTCCAACGTCCTCCTGGTCGACGGGGAGCGCTCCGCGACCGGCACGCCGATCATGGTCGGCGGCCCGCAGATCGGCTACAACTACCCCGGCCTGACGATGGAGATGGGGCTCTACGGGCCGACGCTGCGCGCTCGCGGCGCGTCCTCCGCCCCGTTCCCCGGCTACATGCTCATCGGCCGCGGCGAGGGCTTCAGCTGGACGCTCACCTCCGCGGGCGCCGACATCATCGACACGTACGCCGAACGGCTCTGCGGCGGCTCGAGCACGAGGTACGAGTACAAGGGCAAGTGCCGGAAGATGAAGACGGTCAAGGCCGGCACGATCACCAAGGGCGACGACAGCGTGAAGGTGCGCTACCGCACGACGGTGCACGGCCCGGTCGTCGGCTACGCCCGCGTCGCGGGCAGCGGCAAGCGCGTCGCGCTCGCCCAGAAGCGGTCGAGCATGGGCCGGGAGACGACGGACCAGATCTTCTTCCAGCGGCTCTCGACCGGCCGGGTGCGCAGCGCGCAGGACTTCGTCCGGGCGGCCGCGGCGACGCCGCAGACGTTCAACTCGTTCTACGCGGACGACACGGACATCGCGTTCGTCACCACGGGGCGCCTGCCGAACCGGCGCAAGGGCGTCAACCCCGACCTGCCCGTCGACGGCCGCGGCAAGTTCGAGTGGCGCGGCTTCTTGAAGGCGTCCAAGCACCCGCAGGACGTCTCGCCGTCCAGCGGCCTGCTCGTCAACTGGAACAACAAGCCGGCGAAGAACTTCCCCGCCGGCGACGAACGCTGGGACGAGGGCGGCACGCAGCGGGTCGACTGGCTGCTGGCCGAGCTCGCCAAGAAGCCGAAGCACACGCCGGCCTCCGTGCTCGGCGCGGCCAACGCCGGCGCCACGGCCGACCCGCGCGGCCTGATGTGGCCGGCGATCAAGGCCGTGCTCGACCGCGGCACGTCGCCGAGCCCGCTCGCGACCTCGGTCGTGAACCGGATCACGGCGTGGTCGGCGGGTGACGCGAGCTGGGTCGACGCGAACCTCGACGGGTTCATCGACGCGCCCGGCCAGGCGGCGATGGCGGCCGTCTGGGAGCCGCTCGCCACCGCGGCCATGTGCGGCCGCCTCGGCGAGGACGTCTGCGAGGCGCTCCGCACGCGCCAGTCCCCGTTCCAGTCGCCCCCGAGCGGCATGTACGGCGGCTGGCACCAGTACATCTCGAAGGACCTGCGGACGCTCCTCGGGCAGCCCGTGAAGGGCAAGTTCAAGGTGCGCTACTGCGGCGAGGGCGACGTGACGGACTGCGCCGACGACCTGTGGGCGGCGATCGAGGCCGGCGCCACGGCGGCGGCCCAGAAGCAGGGGACCCCCGACCCGTCGAAGTGGAAGACGCCGACGGTGAAGATCTCCTTCAGCCCGCTCCCGCTCGTGGACATGCAGTACACGAACCGGCCGAGCGGCATCCACCAGGTCATGCAGTTCGCGCCGTAAGGACCTCCATCTCGCGGTCGAACGCCAGGCGGAACAGCTCCGCCTGGCGGGCGGCCGCCCAGCGGCTCACGGTGACGTCGGCATCGGCTTCGAGCGCGAGCTCGACGGTGCCGTCGTCCACGCCGATCCGCACGTGCTGCACGCTCTGGTCGCGGGCGCGCTCGAGCTGCTCGGCGAGCCGGAGCGACGCGCTCGCCCGTAGGAGCAGGGCGGCGTCGCCGCGGTGCGCGAGCGGCTCGAACTCGCGCATCGCCGGGCGGCCCTTGCGGTGGTAGCGGGCGGCCTGGCCGATGATCGCGGTCTCGCGCGGCGAGTAGCCCGGCAGGCCGGCGTTGAGGATCAGGTAGCGCGAGTGCTTGTGATGGTCGTCGTAGTCGACGGCGGTGCCCACGTCGTGGAGCATCGCCGCGGCCCACAGCAGCTCGCGCTCGTCCGGGTCGCCGGGGTGGAGCCCGGCGGCGGCGAGCCCGTCCCAGATCTCCAGCGCGAGCCGCGCGACGTGCTCCGTGTGCGGGCGGTCCGGGTGGTACTGGGCGGCGAGGTTGCGGACACTCGCCTCGCGGACGTCGTCGAACAGCGGCTCGTCCTGGCCGGCGAGCAGCGTCTCGAAGAACGCGCCCTCGCGCAGGCCGGCCTGCGTGACCTCGATCGCGTCGGCGCCGACGTGCTCGAGCACCGTGTCGATGACGGTCGCGGAGCCGAGGATCAGGTCGCCGCGCTCGGGCTTGATGCCCGGGATCCGGCGGCGCTCGCGCGGCGTCATGTCGACGACCTCGTCGATCAGGTCGCCGAGGTAGTCGCGGTGCAGGAGGTAGCCCTGCACGCCGTAGCTCGGGAGCTCCTCGGCGAGCATCGCGGCGGCGGCGAGGTTGCGGACCGCGCCGCCGACGCCGGTGAGCCGCGCGCCGGTCCGCGGCAGCCACGGCGCCTGCTCGAGCTCCTCGCGGACGTGGGCGCGGAGCGCCTTGACGTGCTTGGGGCGGACCCGGTCGCCGTTGAGGAAGCGCTCCGTCGTGACGACGGCGCCGAGCCGCCACGAGCGCGCCTGCGTCGCCCGCCGGTCGCGGACGCTCGTGAGCTGCATCGAGCCGCCGCCGATGTCGAGCGCGATCCCGTCGGCGAGCGTGGTGCTGTTGACCGCCGCGAGGTAGCCGTAGTGGGCCTCGCGCTCGCGCGAGAGGACCTCGACGTCGAGCCCCGAGCGCTCCTTGGCCGCGGCGACGAACGCGTCGCGGTTGGTCGCCTCGCGGATCGCGGAGGTCGCGAGCGGGCGGACGTGCTCGATCCCGCTGGCGCGGCAGAAGTGCGCGAAGAGGTCGATCGTCTCCAGCGCCCGCTCCACCGGCCCGGGCCGCAGCGGCCCGCCCTCCTCCTGCCCCTCGCCGACGCGCACGGGCTCGTAGATCTCGTCCGTCCGCTTCCACCATTCGGGCGTGTGGGAGAAGACGACGAGGCGGAAGCTGTTCGAGCCGAGGTCGATGACGGCGAGTCGCTGCTCCACGGGGCGGGAGCCTACGCCCCGCGCGGGCGCCCTTGACGCGACGGGCCGCTGTGGGAGATGGTGCCGGGCAGAAGGGCCGAGGGGATCGGCCCATGAGCGGAAGGGGAGACGATGAGGCGCAGCCTCGCGCTGGCGGTCGCCGGCGTCCTGGTGTTCGCGGCGCCCGCATGGGCGGATCGCGAGCACAGCACCAACAACACCTCGAAGAAGCTCCGCGAGGCGGTGACGGTCGCCGGGATCATGGAGCACCAGCAGGCGTTCGAGGACATCGCGACCATCACCGGGGGCAACCGGCTCTCCGGCACCGCGGGCTACGACGCCTCGGCCGACTACGTCGCCGAGCGCGCGGCGGCGGCGGGCATGGAGGTCAGCCGGTTCGACTTCGACTACGAGCTGGACGCGCTCGCCGACTTCACGCCGCCGGTCCTGAGCGTCACCGCCGGCGGGCCGGCGCGCTCGTTCGTGCCCGGCATCGGCGGCACGCTCTTCAGCAACGGCGACTTCGGCTCGATGTACGCCTCCCCGTCCGGCGACATCACGCGGCCCGTGTGGGCGGCCGACCTCGATCTCGACCCCGCGACCGCGGCGAGCAACACGAGCGGCTGTCAGGCGGCGGACTACGCCGGGATGCCGGCGGGCGCGATCGTGCTCCTGCAGGACGGCACGTCCTGCTCGCTCGGCACGAAGTTCTTCGGCGCGCAGCAGCTCGGGGCGGGCGCGATCGTGTTCTTCGACGCGGAGGGCGGCACGTGGATCAACGTCACGGGCATCGCGATCCCCTCCGTGGCGGCCACGCTGGAGACGGCGACCGCGCTGGCGAACGGCCGCGAGCAGGGGGCGACCGGCCTCACCGCGCGGCTGAAGGTCGACTGGCGGCCGGGCACGTACGCGACGTCGAACGTCATCGCGGAGACGCGTGACGGCGACCCCGACAGCGTCATCGTCGTCGGCGCCCACCTCGACAGCGTCGGCCCCGGCCCGGGCATCAACGACAACGGCTCGGGCTCGGCGACGATCCTCGAGATCGCGGAGCAGATCCGCAAGGTCAAGCCGCGGCACAGGATCCGCTTCATCTGGTTCGGGGCGGAGGAGTCCGGCCTGCTCGGCTCGACCGCCTACGTCGACAGCCTGCCGCAGAGCGAGCGGGACAAGATCGCGGCGATGCTGAACTTCGACATGGTCGGCTCGCCGAACTTCGTCCGCTTCGTCTACGACGGCGACCTGTCGGACTCCGAGCCGCCCGAGGGCGGCGCGCCCCCGGCCTCGGCCGAGATCGAGGACCTGTTCCTCGACTACTTCGCCGAGCAGGGGCTCGAGACGGAGCCGACGGCGTTCGACGGCCGCTCGGACTACGGGCCGTTCATCTTCGCCGGCATCCCGGCCGGCGGCCTGTTCACCGGCGCCGAGGGGATCAAGACCGCCGAGGAGGCCGCGATCTACGGCGGCACCGCCGGGGAGCCGTACGACCCCTGCTACCACCTCGGCTGCGACGACACGAGCAACCTCAACGCCGTCGCGCTCGACCAGATGAGCGACGCCGCGGCCCACGCGACGATCACGCTCGCGCAGACCAAGCGCCTCTTCGAGTCGACCGCCACCGGCGGCGCGACCGGCGCGGGTGCGGGCGCCAACGGCGGCCACCTCGGCCTCGAGGTGCCGCCCGGGTTCTAGACGCTGCGCGCGGGGTCGGGCCTCACGACGAGGCCCGGCCCCCGTCCGTCTGGGCGCCGACCCAGTCCGTGAGCCGCGGGCCGAATTCGGGCGACGACGCGCTCACCTCGACGATCGCGTCGGTCGGCAGCGTGCGCTTCGCCGCGGCACGGATCACGTCCGCGGACGGCGCCTCGTAGAGGCAGTACGCGTGCCGCTTGTCCGCGCTGAGGAACGAGTACAGCCAGCGCACGCCCTCGTCGACGTAGATCTCGTCCCACAGCTTCACGTCCTCGCCCTTGACCTCGATGGCCTCGGCGAAGTCCCGTTGGACGAGAAACAGGGGCATGGTCGGGCGATGCTACCGGGCGGCATCGATCCGGTCGAGGAGCGTCGGCATGCCGATCTCGCGGGCGAGATCCTGCGCCTCGCCGAGCAGCTCCGCGGCACGCTCGCGGTCGCCGCGGGCGTGCAGCATCCGCCCGTGCTCGTAGGCCGTGCGGGCGACCCACGTCCGCGCGCCCATCCGGCGGTTCAGCGCCAGCGCGACCCCGAAGTGGCGCTCGGCCAGCGGCGCGTCGCCGAGCGTCGCGGCCAGCATCCCGAGGAAGCGATCGGCGGCGCCGTAGCACGCGACCCCGTTGCCGATGACGACGTTCGTCCCTCCGTACGGCTCAAGCTCCGGGTAGAGCAGCGCGGCCGCCGCCCGGTCGCCGAGCGCCGCCGCGGCGTCGGTGAGGAAGGTGAGCGAGGCGAGCCAGAGCGAGGCGCGGAAGCCGTCGAGCCCGTCGGCGGCGATGCGCGCCAGCTCGCTCCCGGCCTCCTCCTCGAGGCCGATCTCGGCGAGCAGCGAGACGAGCCCGGGCCGCCAGGAGCCGTCGCCCGCGCCGCCGGCGAGCAGCCGGATCACCGGCGCGACCTCGGCGAGCCGCCCCTGCTCGCGGCGCACGCCGAACATCTGGATCCCGAACACGCCCGACTCCTCGCGGCCGGTCAGCAGCGTGCTCCACTCGTGCGAGCGCTGCGCGGCGGCCTCGGCGTCCGCGAGCCGTCCCTCGCACAGCGCGATGGCGGACTCGCACTGCTCCGCCGAGTGGATCTGGAACGGCTGCGCGGTGCGCCCCGCGAGCGCGCGCACCTCGGTGACCTCGCGCCGCGCCGCCCCGAGCTCGGCGAGGGAGAGGAGCATCGTCGCCCGCCAGAACATCGCGTCCACGCCCAGCTCGGCGTCGCCGAGCGCCTCGGCCAGCTCGCGGGCCTCCGTGAGCTCCGCAAGGATCCGCTCCGGCGGCTCGGTGCCCCGGGCCCAGGCCGCGCCGGCGAGCACGCCCGCGAGCGCCGCGCGGTCGCCCAGCTCGCGCGCCGCCGTCACCGCCCGCGCCCGCACGTCGGCGCCGCGCCGGTGCTCCCCGCGCATCAGCAGCGCGCGGGCGAGCCCGCCGAGGACGCCGACGAGCAGCCGCGAGGGCTCGTCGTCGTCCAGCACGGCCGCCGCCTCCTCGAGGAGCCCGACCGCGGCGGGATCGATGATCGCCGGGCGCCAGCAGGCCTGCTCGTAACCGATCGCGGCGCGCGCGAGGAGCTCCGTGTCGCCGAGCTCGCGCGCCGTCGCCGCGGCTTCCGCGTACGCGGCGAGTGCCTCGTGCGCGCGGCCCGCGCGGTGAAGGGCGGTCCCCAGCTCGAGCAGGATCTCCGCCCGCTGCGCCGGGTCGGCCACGCCGAGGCCGAGCGCCACCCGCAGCCGCTCGGCCGCCTCCTCGAACGCGAGCGCGGCGTCGGCCGCGCGGGCGGCGAGCACGTTGTACTCGAGGCCGCGCGCCGCGCCGCCGACCGGCGCCGCGGCCGCGAAGTGATGCGCGAGGTCGGCGAGCCGGCGGCCCGACCGGTCGCCCGTCCGCTCCAGGGCCTCGCCCACGCGCAGGTGCAGTGCGGCGCGCCGGGCGCGGGTGAGGCCGTCGTAGAGCGCGCGCCGGAGCAGCTCGTGGGCGAAGCGGTAGGCGAGCCCGCCCGCCGGCAGCTCCTCGATCAGGCCGCTGCGCACGGCCTCGTCGAGGGCCTCCACCGGCGCGCCGGGCCCGCCGGCGCCGAGCGCGTCGAGGTCGAACTCCGGCCCTGCCGTGGCGGCCAGCTCGAGCAGCTCGCGGGTGGCGGGCTCGAGCCGCGACAGGCGCAGCCCGACGAGCTCGCGCACGCTCTCGGGCGAGCCGAGCGCGGCCGGCGGCCGGGTCAGGCGCACGCCGCCCCGGCCGACCTCGATCACGTCGTCGTCCACCAGCGAGTGCCAGAGCTCGCAGACGAGGAAGGCGTTGCCACCGGTCAGCTCGCCGATCGCGCTCGTCAGCTCCGGCGCGTCGCGCTCCGTCCCCGCCGCCCGCCGGACGAACTCGCCGACCTCCTCGCCGGAGAGGCCGGTGAGCCGCAGCCGCACGACGTCCTCGGACCGGCGCACGTCGGCGAGCGCCTCCGCCAGCGCGGCGGGCATGTCGGCCTCCGTGTCGCGGAAGGTCACGACGAGCAGCAGCCGCGCCCGGCCGCCCGCGCGCGCGAGGTGCCGCACGAGGTCGAGCGTGGGGGCGTCGGCCCAGTGCGCGTCCTCGAGCACGAGCAGCAGCGGCGCCGTCCGGCCGATCCCGGCGAGCAGGTCGGTCACCGCGGTGTGCAGCCGGTGGCGCTCCGTGTCCGGGTCCGCCTCCACCGGGGCGGCCGGCTCGCCCGTCCGGGCCGGGAGGTCGGGGAGCAGGCGCACGAGCTCCCCGTGCGTCGGCCCGAGCGCCGCGCGCAGCGCCTCGGCGCCGGTGACCCGCGTGAGGTGGTCGAGCGCCTCGACGAACGGGCCGTAGGGCGCGCGGACCGTCGGGTCGCAGCCGCCGTGGAGGACCAGCGCGCCGCCCGCGGCCGCCTCCGCGGCGAACTCGCGCACGAGGCGGCTCTTGCCCGAGCCGGCCTCGCCGCCGATCAGCACGGCGCGGCGCCCGGCGTGCTCGTCCCAGGGGAGCTGCGCGCGCAGCGTCGCAAGCTCGGCGGCGCGGCCGGCGAACGGCAGCCGGGAGGTGAGCGCGAGCGGGGCGGGGAGCTCGCTCGCGGCCGCGGAAGGGCCCGCGGGCGCGGGCTCGGCGCCCTCGCCCGAGAGCAGCCGCAGATGCAGCGCCTGCACGTCGGCGGCCGGCGCGGTCCCGAGCTCGTCGCGCAGGAGCACCCGCAGCGCCTCGTAGACGCGGAGCGCCTCGGCGTCGTTGCCGGCGCCGGCGAGCGCCTCCATCAGCAGCCGGTGGCCGGCCTCGCGGAACGGCGAGCGGTCGATCAGCTCGCGGCTCGCGCGCTCGGCCGCGCCGAGCCCGGTCCCGCCGAGCGCCAGGCCGCTGCGGGCCGTCGTCTCGAGCGCCTCGAGCTCGAGCTCGCCGAGCTCCCGCCGGCGCGCCTCGAGCCAGTCGCCGTCCTGCCCGGGCAGCAGCCCGGGGCCGAGCAGCTCCCGCACCGCCTCCGACCGCTCGCGCGCGTCGGTCCAGCGGCCGGCCTGCGCGGCGGCGCGCGCCTCCGCGGTCGCCTGGACGGCCGCCTCGACGTCGACCCACACGGGCTCGGGCAGCGACAGCCGCAGGCGCTCACGGCCCTCCAGCGTCGCGGGCGCGAGCGCCCGCCGCAGCCGCGACAGCAGCGGGCGGAGCGCCGCGCCGGGATCGCGCGGCGGCCGCTCCGCCCACAGCAGGTCGACGAGCTCGTCGCGGTCGGCGGCCCGCTCGCGGGCGGCCAGCAGGAAGCAGAGCAGCGCCGCCGCCTGGCCGCCCGGCAGGGCGGCGGCGACGTCGTGGCCGTCGATCTCGAGGCGCAGCGGGCCGCACAGCCAGACCCTGGTGCGCGGCCCCGTCATCGAGCGCGAGTCTAAGCCACCCGGATGCGCGTCAGGAGGTACTCCGAGTCGACGTGCATCGCGCCCGGCGCGCCGCGGTCGGCGAGCTCGGTCATCGCGACGATCCGGTCGCGCAGCGGCTGCCACGCGCCCGTGGGCTCGAGCTTGGCGCGCGCGGTCAGCAGCGGGCCGTAGGAGGTCTCCATGAACCCGACCCAGTCCTCGGGCGAGCTGAAGCCGACGAACGGGTTCAGCCGGCGCTCGTGCTCGATCGCCACGTCCTCCGTGGCGAAGAGCGCGTCGACGTGCGTCTCGTCGCCCCACAGCGGCGGCGGCGACGCGTAGCCGGGCGGCTTGGGCAGCGAGCCGCCGACGGCCTTGAGGATCTGGCCGATGTGGCCCTGCGGCGTCCAGTTGATGAAGCCGATCACGCCGCCGGGGGCGGTGACGCGGAGCGCCTCGCGTGCCGACACCTCATGGCGCGGCGCGAACTGGATGCCGAAGGTGGAGATGACGCGGTCGAAGCGGCCGGCCTCGAACGGCAGGTCCTCGGCGTCGCCCTCGACCCAGTCGATCTCGAGGCCGGCCGCGGCGGCGCGCTCGCGGCCGCGGTCGAACAGCTCCGGGGTGAGGTCGAGCGCCGTGACGCGGGCGCCGAGCGCCGCGGCGCGGAGCGCGGCGTTGCCGGTGCCGGCGGCGATGTCGAGCACCTCCATGCCGGGCTCGATGGCAACGCGCTCCATGAGGTGGCGCGGCGGGACGTCGTCGATCATGCGCTCGGCGACGGCGGCGTAGTCGCCCGAGGCCCAGATGCCGCGGTGCGCCTGCTTGAGGTCCGCGAGCCCGGCCGGGCCGGCGGAGATGGTCTCGTTGGTCATGGGGCGGATCGTGCTCCGCCGCCCTTGCAGGAGCGTTGGCGCGGCGTTGCAGCGCCGCCTACGAGCGCTCGATGAGCTCCACCCGGTAGCCGTCCGGGTCGCGCACGAAGCAGATCCGCGAGCCGCCCTCGCGCACCCGGTAGGGCGGCTTCTCGGGGTCGATGCCCTTCTCGCCCAGCGCCGCGAGCGTGCCGTCGAGGTCGTCGACGGTCAGCGCGATGTGGTTGTACCCCGTGCCGAGCTCGTAGGAGTCGACGCCGAAGTTGTAGGTCAGCTCGAGCCGGTCGCCGTCACCCGGCAGGCCCATGAAGACGTTGATCGCCTCCTCGCGGATGGGCATCCGCCGGCGCTCCTCGAACCCGAGCGCCTCGTAGAACGCGACGGACCGGTCGATGTCGCCGATCCGGTAGCAGGTATGGATGAGCTCCATGCGGCGTGAGGCTACCCATTAGCCTCCCGCTCCATGATCGTCGAGCGCTCGATGCACCCGGACTGGCTCTCCAACACGTACCTCGTGGCCGCGGGGCCCGGCGGGGAGGGGTTCTTCGTCGACGCGGGCGGCCCGGTACGGCCGCTGCTCGACAAGGCCGAGGCGGAGGGGATCACGGTCACCCACGTCCTGCTCACGCACCACCACCACGACCACGTGGCCGAGCTCGCGGCGATCACGGACCGCTTCCCGGACGCCGAGGTGCTGATCCACCCGTCCGAGCGCGAGCTCGTCGACGGCGTCACGGGCGACCTGAACGAGGACGAGACGCTCGAGGTCGGCGGCGTCTCCGTCACGACGCTGCACACCCCGGGCCACACCCGCGGGATGCTCTCCCTGCTCGTCGACGGCAGCGACGTCTTCACCGGCGACACGCTGTTCAAGAACTCCGTCGGCGGCGTCCGCGCGCCCGGCCACACGACGTACGCGGACCTGAGGCACTCCGTGATGGACGTGCTGCTCGCGCTCCCGCCCGAGACGACGATCCGCCCGGGCCACACCGATCCGACGACGGTGGCGGAGGAGCTCGAGTCCAACGCCTTCGTCCGCGTCTGGCGCGGCGTCGACCCCGAGGGCGACGAGGCCTGCACGGCGATGGGCGAACCTGCGACGCTCATCCTCCTCGGCGACGACTACGACGGAGGGCACAAGGCATGGGTGCGCTGGCCGGACGGCTCGGACGACATCGTTCCCGGATCGCAGGTGCAGCGGGACTGATCGCCGCGCTCGCGCTGCCGGCCGTCGCGCCGGCCGCGGAGCGGCTGGTCTCCTGGGACCAGGCCGGCGGACTCGCGCCGGGCGGGCGGCCGGCCATGACGATCTTCAAGGACCGCACGATCCGCGCCACCGGCGACGATCCGGCCGCGGGCGCCGAGGCCCGGATCAGCCGGGCCGACAAGGCGAGGGTGAAGCAGCGCCTGCGGCGGTTCGGGTCGCTGAAGCGCGAGTACGGGCCGCCGGACGGCGTGGTCGTGTTCGACGGCATCACGGACACCGTCCGGGCCAAGGGCCACCGCGTGCGCCTCACCTCGGGCGGCACGCCGCCGCCGCGCCTCGAGAAGCTCCTCGGGCTGCTCTCCCGGCTCCACTCGAAGTACCTCGAAGAGCCATCTCGCTAGCGTGAAGGGGCGTGCGCGCAGAGCCACGCCCCCAGACCGGCCTCTCGGTCCACACCCTCCTGATCGCCGGCGCCGCGAGCGCGGCGGCCGCCTTCATCATCCCGCTCTTCTGGCGGCCGGGAACGGTGTTCGCCGCCGCGATGACGCCGATCATCGTCGCCGTCGTCACCGAGGGCCTGAAGCGCCCGACGGAGACGGTGAAGAGCGTCGCGACCTCCCGCCGCACCGCGGGCTGGGAGTACGAGCGCGAGGACTTCGACCCGCTCGCGCCGCCGCCGCCCGAGGACCTCGAGGCGCTGCCGGCCACGACGACGCAGCGCACCGTCCAGTCCTCGCGCGGCTTCCGGCTCACGCCGCGCCAGTGGAAGATCGCGCTCGCCACCGGGGCGCTGGCGTTCGTGCTCGCGGTGACCTTCGTCACGGCCTCGGAGCTGCTCGCTGGCGAGAAGGTGGGCAGCACGAGCAACCCGACGACGTTCTTCGGCAACCGCGGCCGCGACAACGGCGGGAGCGGCTCGGGCGACGGGAAGCAGAAGGAGAAGGCGACCCCGGAGGCCACGCGGACGCCCGGCGCGACCGCCACGCCGACGCCGACGCCGACCGCGGTCCCCACGCAGACCCCGGCACCCTCGCCGACCGCGACGCCGACCCCGCAGGCGGCCCCGGCGCCGGCGGCCGAGCCGCCCGCGGCGAGCCCCACCCCGGTTCCCTGACACCATCCAGCGCGTGGCGAAGGACCGGATCCCGACCTCGCGCATCGCGCGCGCCGCCAAGGTCGCCCGCCTCGCCGCCGACCAGGGGACGCGGCAGCTCGGCACGAACGTCGCGAACCTGGGGCGCGACGAGAAGGGCAAGCAGGAGGCGCTCGAGCGCCGCCACCTCGAGGCCGCCGAGCAGATCGTCACCGCCCTGGGGACGATGAAGGGCGCGGCGATGAAGCTCGGCCAGGTGCTCAGCTTCCTCGACGTCGGCCTCGTGCCCGAGGAGCACCGCGAGGAGTTCCAGCGCAAGCTCGGCAAGCTGCGCGACGCTGCGCCGAAGGTGCGGTTCGCCGACATGCGCAAGGTGATCGAGTCCGAGCTGGACGAGCCGCTCAAGGAGACGTTCGAGTCGTTCGACCAGACGCCGGTCGCCGCGGCCTCGATCGGCCAGGTCTACCGGGCGCGGCTCCACGACGGCCGCGACGTCGCGGTGAAGGTCCAGTACCCCGGCGTCGCCCAGGCCGTCCGGGCCAACATGCAGAACCTGGGCATGATCCTGCGGCTGATGAAGCAGGTCGCGCCGGGCCTGGACGTCAAGGCGACGGCGGAGGAGGTCCGCGCCCGGATCGGCGAGGAGCTCGACTACGAGCTCGAGGCACAGAACCAGCGCTCGCTGGCGCGGATCTTCCGCGGCCACCCGTTCATCGTCGTCCCCGACGTCGTCACCGGCCTGTCGCGCGAGAAGGTGATCGTCACGGAGTTCGTCGAGGGCGCCGGCTTCGAGGAGATGAAGGGGATGGACCAGGCGACCCGCGACCGGATCGGCGAGATCGTCTTCCGCTTCTTCTTCGGGTGCATGTACCGCCACCACCAGTTCTCCGGCGACCCGCATCCGGGCAACTTCATGCTGCTCGGCGACGGGCGGGTCGCGTTCCTCGACTTCGGCCTGTTCAAGGTCATGCCGAAGGAGCTGATCGAGCTGGAGCTCGCCTGCCAGCGCGCCGGCCACGAGGGCGACGGCGAGCGGCTGCACGCGATCTGGTCGGAGACCGGCTTCCTCGCCCATCCGGACCGCTTCCGGCCCGACAAGCTGCTCGCGCAGTTTCGCGACGCGACGTGGTGGTACGTGCTCGACGAGGACATCGAGCTCACGCCGGAGATCGCCACCGAGGTGATGATCGACATGAGCGACCCGCGCTCGGAGCACTTCGGCCAGATGCGCCACGAGACGCTCCCCGCCGACCACCTCTTCGGCCGCCGGGTCGAGCTGCTCACGCTCGCGGTGCTGTCGCAGCTGCGGGTCCACGCGAACTTCCACCGCATCGCGCGGGAGTGGATGTACGGCGAGGCGCCGGTGACGGAGCTCGGGCTCCAGGAGGCCGCCTTCTATCCGCGCTGACATCGCCCGCCTGGCGGTCCTGGCGGTCGTCCTGGTCGTCGCGTTCGTGCTCGTCGCGACCTCGGGCGACCTGTCAGCCGACCGGGTGCGCGACTGGGTCGACGAGGCGGGCGTGTGGGCCCCGGTCGCGTTCGTCCTGATCTCCGCCTGCCTGACCGTCGTGCTCTTCCCGGGGCCGCTGCTGGCGGGCGCCTCCGGGCTGCTCTTCGGCACCGCCCTCGGCTTCCCGCTGAGCCTCACGGCCGCCGTGCTCGGTGCCTGCATGGCCTTCCTGCTCGCCCACGCGATGGGCCGCGACGCGGTCGAGCGGCTCGCCGGCCCGCGCGTCAGCCGCCTCCGGACCGCGATCGGCCGCCGCGGCTTCCTGGCCGTCCTGTACGCCCGGATCCTGCCCGCGGTCCCGTACAACTTCGTCAACTACGCCGCCGGGCTCGCCCCGATCGGCCTCGGCACCTTCGCCGCGGCGACCGCGCTGGGCGCGGCCCCGCGCGCGTTCGCGTACACGGCGCTGGGCGGCTCGCTCGACGACCTCGGCTCGCCGGAGGCGATCGCCGCCTACGTCGTGCTGATCGTGATGGGCGTCGGCGGGCTCGTGGCCCTCAAACGGTCTGGATCTGCAGCAGCGACGTCGTCCCGGGCTTCCCGGACGGCAGGCCCGCCGTGATCCCGACGCGCTCGCCGGGCTTGACCCAGCCGAGCTCGACGACGCGCTCCGCGCTCGCCCTGATCAGGTCCTCGGTGACCTCCCAGCGCTGGATCGAGGCCGCCCTGACGCCCCACATGAGCCCGCAGCGGCGGACCGTCTCGCGGCCGGGGGAGAGGGCGAGGATCGGCACCGTCGGCCGGTGCGCGGAGATCAGCCGCGCCGAGCGGCCGGACAGCGTGGGGCAGACGAGCGCGGCCAGGCCGAGCTCGTGCGCCGCGCGGCAGGCGGTGTAGGCGAGCGTGTAGGCCGGGTCGCGGCGGTCGCGCCGCACGCGGCGCTCGTTCCACTCCCGGTACGGCGCGGTCAGCTCGGTGCGCTCGGCGATCGAGGCCAGCATCGCCACGGCGCCGACGGGGTACTGGCCGACCGCGCTCTCCTGGGAGAGCATGACCGCGTCCGTGCCGTCGAGGATCGCGTTGGCGACGTCGGTCACCTCGGCGCGCGTCGGCCGCGACGAGGCGACCATCGAGTCGAGCATCTGCGTCGCGGTGATGACGGGGCGGGCGAGGGCGCCGGCGAGCGAGATGATCTGCTTCTGGACGATCGGCACCTCCTCGATCCGCATCTCGATGCCGAGGTCGCCGCGCGCCACCATCACGCAGTCCGCGGCGCGCACGATCTCCTCGGCACGCTGCACTGCCTGCGGCTTCTCGATCTTGGCGATCAGCGGGAGCCGGGTCTTCTCCCTGACCGCTTCGATGTCCTCCTTGCGGCGCACGAAGGAGAGCGCGACCAGGTCGACGCCGATCTTCTCGCCCGTCTCGAGGTGGCGGAAGTCCTCCTCGGGCACGGACGGGAGCGCCGCCGTCTCGCCCGGGATGTTCAGGCCCTGGCGGGAGGCGACCGAGCCGCCGATCTCGACGACCGCGTCGATCTCGCCCTCGCCCGGACGGGTCCGCTCGATCCGGAGGCGCACCGCGCCGTCCGCCAGGTACATCACCTCGTCGGCCTCGACCGTGTCGGCCAGGCCCGCCCAGGTGATGAACATCCGGCGCGCGTCGCCCTCCTCGGCGTGCTCGCCGCAGACGAACGTGACGTCGTCGCCGGGCTTGAGCTCCGCGACCCCGCCCGCGAGCTTGCCGATCCGCAGCTTCGGCCCCGGCAGGTCCTGGAGGATCGCCACGGGGCGCCCGGCGCGGTTCGCGGCGTCGCGCACGCGCTGCGCCGTCTCCCCGTGCTCCTCGGCGCTCCCGTGGGAGAAGTTCAGGCGGGCGACGTCCATCCCGGCCTCGATCATCTGGACGAGGACCTCGGGGTCGCGGGACGCGGGGCCGATGGTGGCGACGATCTTCGTACGGCGCATGAGCGGCGAAGACCGTAGCGCTCCTCAGCGGAAGACGCCGTCCTCCTGCACGATCTCGCCGTCGGCGGTGAGCCGGCCGCCGGCCCGGAGGTCGCAGATCATGTCCCAGTGCACGGCGCTCTCGTTCGTGCCGCCGGTCTCGGGATACGAGCGGCCGACGGCGAGGTGGACGGTCCCGCCGATCTTCTCGTCGAACAGGATCGCCCCGACGGGGCGGTCGATGCCCGCGTTCGTGCCGATGCCGATCTCGCCCAGCCGGCGGGCGCCCGGGTCCGTGTCGAGCGCCGCCAGGAGGTAGTCCTGGCCGTGCTCGGCGCGCGCGTCGACGACGAGGCCGTCGCGGAACTCGAGCTCGATCCCGGAGACCTCGACGCCGCGCGGGCTCGACGGGACGGTGAAGCGGATGCGGCCGTTCGCGGAGTCCTCGTGCGGGCCGGTGAAGACCTCGCCCGAGGGCATGTTGCGGCGGCCGTCGGAGTTGATCCAGGTGCGCCCGCCCACACGGAGCCGGAGGTCCGTGCCCTCGGCCTCGATGCGCAGCTCCTCGGCCGCGCCCAACCGCTCGGCGAGCGCCGCCTGCTGGGCGCTGAGCTCGTGCCAGGCGGCGGTCGGGTCCGGGCGGTCGAGGAACGTCGCGCGGGTGACGAAGGCCTCGAACTCGGCGGTGCCCATCCGCGCCTGCTGGGCGGCGGCCGGCGTCGGCCAGTAGGTGGAGCACCAGCGGCGGCGCATCGCGGCCTCGCGGACCGGCGCCCGGGCGCGGGCCGAGCGGGCGATCCGGGCGGGGTCGACGCCGGCGAGCGCGGTCGTGTTCTCCGGCGCCTGGATCGTCACCGAGGCGTCCGTCTCGGCCGCCTCGAACAGGTCGGCGGGCGCGAAGCCGTCGAGGTGCTCGTCGCGCGCCGAGGCCCACCACGCCTCGCCCTCGCCCGGGAGCGACGTGCGCAGGAGCGGCCACGCGCCGCGGCCGAGGATCTCGGCCTGGAGCGCGAGCAGCAGCGGCGCGGCGAGCGTCGTGGAGCGCACGACGACCTGCTGGCCGGGCTGCACCTCCAGGCAGTAGTCCGTGATGAGCCGGGCGAAGCCCGCGGCGTCGACGCTCACGGCGCCTCCACGTCGGGGAACCACTCCGCGAGGTGCTCGCGCAGCGCGTCGCGGATCCAGCGCCGCTCGTCCGCCGACGCGAAGCGGTAGCGGCCGAGCAGCTCCTTCTGCCTGACGAGCGGCTCGGCGCCCGCGAGCTCCCAGCGCACCGCAAGGCGCTCGAAGAGGAACTCGACCCGGCGCTGCCAGATGTCCTCCGCGCCCGCCGCCGCCGACCCGCCGAGCGCGGCGTACTCCTGCCGCGTGGCGACCGTCATCGCCCCGCGCAGCGTCAGCACGTCGCCCGTGGGCGAGGTGTACGCGCTCTCGGGCGCGTCCGGCATCACCTCCTGCCCGCGCCTGCGGCTGCGCTTGCCCATCGCCTCAGATCTTCGCCAGCTGCGCGGCGACGTCGCCCGTGACCGGCTCGGCGTGCCCCGGCCACAGTGCGCTCGGGCCGATCTCGGCCACCTTGCGCACCGAGGCGCGCGCCAGCTCCGAGTCGAGGTTGAACGCGTCGAGCGGGAGCTGCGGCGCGCTGGGGCGCGAGGTCTGCACGTCGAGCGTGTAGACGAGGTCGCTCGCCAGCATCAGGCCGTCGCGCTCGCGGTACAGCGCGATCATGCCCGGCGAGTGGCCGGGGATGTGGACGGCGCGGAAGCCGCTGACGTCGTCGCCCTCGGCGATCGTGCCCGCCACCGTCACGGGCCCGCCGTCCCAGACGTGGAGGATGCGCCGGTAGAACGGCCGCGCGTAGGCCCGGAGCTTGTCGTAGTCGACGTAGTGCAGGCCGCCGTCGCCCTCCGCCTGCGCGCGGTCGTCGGCGTGGCAGAAGACGGGCGCGCGCAGCTCGGGCGCGGCGCCGCGGTGGTCGACGTGGCTGTGGCCGAGCACGACGCGGTTGATGCCGCCGAGCGCCGTCGCCGCGGCCGCGATCGCCGGGCCCATGCCCTTGATGCCCGCATCGAAGACCGTGACCCCGCCGCCGTCGTCCTCGAGCAGGTACACGTTCATCGCCCGCGGGACGCCGCCGCGCACCCGCCAGACGCCGTCGGCCACCGGCTCCGCCGGCTTGCCGGCGAGCCTGCGCGCGGCCCTCGTCTTCGCGTTGAAGGCGCGCAGCACCGCCGTCTCGGCACCGGTCCCCGGCTCGGGGAGCATCCCGATCTGGCGGGCGAAGCCGAGCCCGTCGGGGAACGCGACGTTGGCGGCGATCAGCCCGTCGCGGACGGTGAAGAGGTCGAGCCCGCGCAGCTCGACGCGGCCGCCGGTGGGGCGGATGCCCTGGTAGTCGCTCTCGCCCGCGAACGTGCCCGAGGCGCGCCACAGCGCCGCCACGCGGTCGCCGTCGGCGATCAGGTCCTCGACGGCCATCGTGAAGTCGGGCATGGCGGCGAAGAGCCCGCCGAAGAATTCCCGCACGCCGTCCGGGCCCTGGACGGTGGCCTGGCCGACCAGCTCGTCGACGCCGTCCGGCGCCCAGCAGTCGCCCGCGGCCTGCAGGTCGTGGGCGGCCAGCGCGTCGAAGTACGCGGTGACGACGGAGCGGGCGTCGGCGGGCATCGCGCAACGGTACCGTCCGCGGCGATGCGGAAGCCCACTCGGCGGACGGAGGTCGGGCGCGGGGAGCGCGTGGTGCCGGGGGTCTGGCGGCTGCGGCTGCCGCTCCCGTGGCCGGGCGTGCCGCACTGCAACGCCTGGGCGCTCGCCGCCGGCGACGGGGTCGTGCTCGTGGACTGCGGCATGCACACGCGCGGCTCGATGGCGCACCTCGAGCGCGCGCTGGACCAGGTGGGGCTGCGGGTCGAGGACGTGCGGCTGCTCGTCTGCACCCACGCCCACATCGATCACTGCGGCCAGGCGGCGGCGATCCAGGCGCGCACGGGGTGCGAGCTGTGGATCCACCCGCGCCACGAGCACCTGACGGCCGGCGACCGCGAGACCGCGCTGCAGCGGCGGATCGAGGTCGCGCGCCAGAGCGGCGTGCCGGAGGCGCCGCTGCGCCGCTGGGCCGAGCGCCGCCAGGAGGACGAGAGCGGCATGTCCGGCCCGCTCGAGCCCGCCCGCGACCTGCTCCCCGGTGTCGAGGTCGTGACGGACCACGGGGTCTGGCAGGTCCACGAGACGCCCGGCCACGCGCCCTCGCACGTCGTCCTCCACCTCGGCGCGCAGCGGCTGCTGCTGTCGGGCGACCACGTGCTCGGGCGCATCTCGCACTACTTCGACCACGGCTGGACGCCCGACCCCGTGGGCGAGTTCCTGGCCTCACTCGACGTGGTCGACGCGCTCGACGTCCGCCTCTCGCTCTCCGGCCACGGCCGCCCGTTCACCGACCTCCACGGCCACGTCGAGGGCAACCGCGCGCTCGTCCGCGAGCGGCTGGCCGCCGTCCGCGCGGGGCTCGCCGCAGACGGCGAGGCCACCGCCTTCGGGCTCCTCCCGGGGGTCTACGGCGAGAAGCTGATCCCCGAGACGACCGCCTGGCTGCTCACGAAGATGCTCTGCTACCTCGAGCACCTGGAGCGGCTCGGCGCCGTCGAGCGCCTCGAGGGCGAGCCCGAGCGCTGGCGGTTGGCCTAGGCCTCAGCTCCTGACGAGCTCGAGCGGCGCGACCCGGCCGTTCGCCTGCGCGGCGAACGCGGGGCCGACCATCTCGACGGGGACGCCGCCCGGGCCGCGCACGACGCGGTAGCGCCCGTCGGCGCGGGCCACGCGGACGCCGGCGAGGCCGAGCGCGAGCACACCCGCCCAGGCGGCCACGTAGGCCCACAGCGCGGGATCGGCGGCGTCGAGCTGCGCGGGGTGCAGGGCGAGCGCGAGCAGCTGGCAGGCCGCGAGCACCGTCACGGAGAGCAGGGCGCCGCCCAGGTCGGCGCGGTCGTCGAACCAGACGAGGTACGCGGCGGTGACCGCGATCCCGCCCAGCCAGCCGCCGAGCGCCATGCTCGTGAGCTCGGTCAGGGGCCACGGCCAGACGTCCGCCGCGGTCCCCGGCGCGAGGAAGAGCAGCGCGCCCGCCGCGCCGAGACCGCCCGCGAGCAGCGCGAGCCCGGCGCGCAGGCCGGCCGGGATGCGGTGGCCGCTGTGCAGGTCCTCGCCGGGGGCGGCGAGCTGGAGCGCGACCAGCACGGCCGCGATCGGCCCGACCAGGGCGTAGACCTCGATCCAGACGAGCCCGAGCGGCGAGCCGAACGCCTCGAGGTGGCGCAGCGTCGCGGCCAGCAGCGTGCTGACGACGACGGCCACGGCGGGGATCGCGACGCGCGCGCGGACCCACGTCTCCTGCCGGGCGCTCCAGAAGATCAGCACGCCCGCGGCCCAGAACGAGGCGCCGATGAAGGCCGCACTCAGCGGTGCGTCGATCGGCCAGGCGAAGAACGTCGCGGCGTGGTCGGCGAGCAGGAAGGCCTGGGTGCCTGCGAGCAGGTCCAGGACCGCCGCGGCGACGAGAAGGCGGCGCATGCCGCGGGAGAGAAGGCGTGGGGAAGGCATGCCCCGAACGACGCGCGCCTCCGGCGGGGCATTCCCCGGCCGCCCGTAGAATCGTCCGGGATGCGGATCGACGAACGGATCGCCGCGGGCGACGAGCCCTCGTTCTCCTTCGAGTTCTTCCCGCCGCGCACCGACGAGGGCGAGCGCAACCTCGGCCGCGCGCTGGCGGAGCTGTCGCGGCTCAAGCCCGCGTTCGTGTCCGTGACCTACGGCGCGGGCGGCTCGATCACGGAGAAGGCCAAGACCGTCGAGATCGTCGCGCACCTCAAGCGCGACTACGGCATGGAGGCGATGGCGCACTTCACCTGCGTCGGCGCCACGACCGGCGAGCTGCGCACGATGCTCGACCGGATGCGCGACGCGGGCATCGACAACGTGCTCGCGCTGCGCGGCGACCCGCCGAAGGGCGAGACGGAGTGGACGGCGACCGACGGCGGGCTGGAGTACTCCCGCGAGCTGATCGAGCTGATCCGCGACGAGTACGACTTCGCGATCGGCGCGGCGTGCTTCCCCGAGGTCCACATCCACGCGGTCGACGCCGAGAGCGACCTGCGCTACCTCAAGGAGAAGGTCGACGCGGGCGCCCGGTTCCTCATCACGCAGCTCTTCTTCGAGAACCAGTCGTACTACGACTTCGTCGCCCGGGCGCGCGACCTCGGCATCGACGTCCCGATCATCCCGGGCATCTGGCCGATCACGAACGCGAGCCAGATCAAGCGGGTGACGGAGATGTGCGGGGCGAAGCTGCCCGACGCGCTGCTGCGGGAGCTCGAGCTGCGCGGGGACCAGCCGGACGCGGTCAAGGACATCGGCGTGGCCTACGCGACGCTCCAGTGCGCCGAGCTGCTGGCCAACGGCGCCCCCGGGATCCACTTCTACACGCTGAACCGCTCCCCCGCGACGCGGGCGATCCTCAGCGCGCTGCGGCTCATGGCGCCGTGGCGCAACGCCGTCGCGGCCTGAGCGGGCCGGGGCACACGAACGTCAACGTCAACGGCGGCTGGGTAGGGAGCGGGACGATCGGTCGTCCGGGACGGGCGGATCCGCCCGATCGTCCATGGCCGATCGGCCTGGTAGCGAGTTGACCTCCGTATAGGGGGTGAAGTCGCTACCACGTCCTCGCGGGTCGCCCGCCGGGTCCGACTCCCCGAGCGTCAGTCCTTCAGCACCTCGAGCTTGTGCGCCACCTGCGGGTGCCCGCCGACGTCCCAGGCGACGTCGACCTGGTCGTCGCGGCGGTAGGTGCCGATGCCCCAGGCGCCCCAGAACCAGCGCCAGAAGCCGAGACGGCCCTCCTGCACGAGCTCGCGCGGGAAGCGCAGCTCGTCGCCGCGCACCGTGTAGTCGTCGCCCTCCTCGAGGCGCACGCCGTTGAGGAAGACGGTGAACGGCTCGCGCACACCGCGGGGTAGACGCACCCGGGACTCGGCCATGGACGCGTCATCATGGCCCATCCGGACGCGGATCGGCGACTGGCCCTGCTACCGGCGCGTGGCCCGCGACAGCGGCGGCGCGACCGCCGCCCGCGCCACGTCGCCGGCCACGTTGCGCGTGCCGTAGAGCGCGGTCGGCAGCAGCCGGGCCGCGATCACGACGACGTCGTCGATGAGCGGGCGGCCGTCGATCAGCTCCGCGACGAGCCGCTCGCAGAGGTCGTCGAGCTCGAGCGCGTGGAGGCGGCGCGCCGCGATCGCGAGCCGGTCGAGGCCGCGGTCGATCTCCTCCCCGCGGCGCTCGACGAGGCCGTCGGAGTAGAGCACCAGCGTGGCGCCGGGCGCGAGCACCGCCGTGCCGTGCGGGGTGCGCGGGCCCTCGTCGGCGCACAGCGGCCAGGAGCGGCCGTCCTGGAGGTAGCGCGTCGTGCCGCGCGGGTCGATCAGCAGCGCGGGCGGGTGCCCCGCCGCCGCGTGGCGGACGACGCCCGAGGCGGGGTCGAGGGTGGCGAAGAGCGCGGTCGAGAAGAGCATCGCCGGCGAGTGCAGGGCGAACTCGTCGAGCTGGTGGAGGAGGTCGACGGGCGAGGCGCAGTCCGGGCCGAGCGCCGCCACCGCGGTGCGCAGCTGCCCCATCGCCGCGGCCGCCTCGAGCCCGTGGCCGACGACGTCGCCCACCGCGATGCCGATGCGGTCGCCCGGCAGCTCGAGCGTCTCGTACCAGTCCCCGCCGACCTCGAGGCGCTGGTCGCTCGGCCGGTACGTGGCGGCGACCGCGACGTGCTCGTGGTGCACCAGCCGGGTGGGGAGCAGCGCGCGCTGCAGGCTCACCGCGACGTCGTGCTCGTAGCTGTGGACCTCGTCGGCCCGCGCCCGCGCGCGGACCGCGTCGTCGCGCTCGCCGGCCTCGGCGGCGAGCAGCAGCGAGGTGGCGGTGAGCAGCGCGACCGCGAGCTGGACGTAGACGACGCCCGAGCTGGGCGTGACGTCGACCGTCTCCCACAGCGACGGTGCGAGCGAGACCTCCTGGGCCGCGACGGTGGCGATCAGCGCACCGACGACGGCGACGGCGGGCGTGCCCAGCCGCAGCGCGATCCACGGCATCACCACGAACGGCACGTAGGCCCAGTGGACGGCGTCGACGTGGAAGACGAGCGTGGTGGCGACGACCGCCGCCGTGCCGAGGAGCGCCGCCTCGACCCAGCGCTCCCGTGCGTGCCCGAGCCCCGTGCGGGCGAGCGCGATCACCGCGCCGCCGACCACGAGCACGCCGAGCCCGTCGCCCACCCACCAGCGCAGCACGTACTCGGGCCACGCCGCGCCGTCGCCGAGCAGCTCGGCGTTCAGGAATCCGACGAGTCCGCCGACGACCGGCGCGGCCGCGACCGGGAGCGCGAGGAAGGCCAGCAGGTCGGTGCGGCGGCTCAGGTCCGGCGCGCGCCCGCGGCACGCCCACAGGAGCAGCGTCGCGCCGACGAGCGCCTCGGTGAGGTTCGCCGCCGCCCAGCCGAAGGCGGGCAGCAGGTCGCTGCCGTGCGCCAGGTCGACGCCCACCTCGGCGAGGCCGGCGCCCGCGAGGACGAACGGCCATGCCGCGCGGCGCGTGAGCACGAGCGCGGCGAGCGTGACGCCCGCGGCGGGGAAGAAGACGGGGAAGATCCCGGCGCCGAACCACGAGTACGCGAGCTGCGCTCCGGCCGCATAGGCCACGGCCACGAGGGCGGAGATGACGAGGTTTCTGCGAGCCAAGGCGCCTTCACGGGACGCGGGAGCGCGAGCGTACCCGACCCCGGGAGCCGCTGCCACCGCCTTCCGGCCAGGCTGCCGGGGCCGACCGCCGCGGTGGCTAGGGTGATCGCCCGTGTCGACCGCGGCCTACAGGATCCGCCGCTCCACGCGCGCCCGCCGCGTGCGCGTGAGCGTGGACCCGGACGGGACGGTCACGGTCACGCTCCCGAGCCGCGCGCCCGAGCGGCTCGCCGCCGAGGCGGTGCAGGAGCTCGCGCCCTGGATCGCCCGCCGGCGCAAGGCGCTCGCCCGCGCCGCGGAGGACCGGGCCCTCCCCGAGGGCACCGTCCCGTACCTCGGGGAGCACCTCACGCTCGTCCCCCAGGCCGGCCGCACGCGCGCGCACCGCCGCGGCGACCGGCTGTACGTCCCGGCCGGCGACCCGAAGCCCGCGATCGAGCGCTTCTACCGGCGGGCCGCCCGCGAGGAGATCGGCGCGCGGCTCGACGCGGCGACCGCGCGCGCGGGCACGACGTACCGCGCGCTGACGATCCGCGCGCAGCGCACGCGCTGGGCGTCGTGCTCGTCCGACGGCGGGATGTCCTTCAACTGGCGGCTGCTGCTCGCGCCGCCCGAGATCGTCGACTACGTGGTGGAGCACGAGGTCTGCCACCTCGAGGTGATGGACCACTCGCCGCGCTTCTGGGCGCTGCTCGAGTCCCGCGTGCCCGACTGGCGCCGCCACGCGTCCTGGCTGCGCCGCTACGGCTCCACGCTGGTCCTCTGACAGGCTGTGCCGGCGATGAGCTGGCGCATCCTGGTGCGGCACGGGCCGCGCGTGGAGAAGCTCCGCGCGGAGGACCTCGAGGCGGCGCTCGACCTGGTCGAGCGGGAGGGCCGCGCGCTCGCCGCCGGGCCGGGGCGGCGGACGGTGTCGATGCGCCAACGCGAGTTCACGCCCCAGCAGCAGGTCGCGGGGCGGGTGGAGCTGAGCGGGCCGGGGGTGCGGGCCGGCGTCGACGTGCGCGGCAACGGTGACACGGAGGCCTGGACCGGCCGCGTCCGCCGCCGGGTCGTCGAGCAGGAGGGCCGCGAGTCCCCGTACGCGGCGTTGCGGCGGGTGCTGACCGGCTAGGCCGTCGCGGGCGTCGCGCTCATGAGCGCCTCGACCTCGTCGACCGGCATCGGCCGCGCGAGGAGGAAGCCCTGCAGCAGCGGGCACTGCTGCTCGATGAGGAACGCGCGCTGGGCCTCCGTCTCGACGCCCTCGGCCACCGTCGCGCGCCCGAGCGCGCGGGCGAGGGCCAGGATCGCGGTGATGATCGCGGCCGCCTCGCGGTTCTCGGGCACCTGGCGCAGGAACGCGCGGTCGATCTTGAGCGTGTCCATCGGCATCTCCCGCAGGCGCGAGAGCGAGGAGTACCCGCTCCCGAAGTCGTCGAGCGCGAGCTGGAGCCCCAGGTCGTGCAGGGCGCGCAGCACGGGCTCCGGGTCGCCCGCGTCGGCGTGCATCGCGGTCTCCGTCAGCTCGACGGTGATCCGCGCCGGGTCGGCCCCGGTGCGCGCGAGGTGCTCGCGCACCCGCGGGATGAAGTCGAGCCGCCGCAGCTGGCGCGGCGAGACGTTGACGGAGATCTGCGGCTCGTGGCCGCGGCCGGACCACGCGATCTGCTGCTCGCACACGGCGCCGATCACCCAGTCGCCGATCGACTCGATCAGGCCCGTGTCCTCGGCCACCGGGATGAACTCGCTCGGGGGGACGAGCCCGCCGCGCTCCGGGTCGTGCCAGCGCAGCAGCGCCTCGACGCCCGCGAGCGTCCCGTCGGCGCCGAAGATCGGCTGGTAGTGGAGCTGGAACTCCTCGTTGGCGAGCGCGCGGCGCAGCCGGGCGGCCATCGAGAGGCGCTCGAGCGGGTCGCGGCCCGCGGCGACGAAGCCCGCCCAGGCGCCGCGGGCGGTCTCCTTCGCCTGGTACATCGCGGAGTCGGCGTGCGCCAGCAGCGCCTCGGCGTCGCGCGCGTCGCGCGGCGCGAGCGCGATCCCCGTCGAGGCGGAGATCTGGAACTCCGCGCCGGCGATCTCGAACGGCTCGGCGAGGCAGGCGACGACCTGGGCGGCGACGCGCTCGGCGGCGCGCTGGACGTCGTCGTGCAGGTCGGCGAGCAGGAGCAGGAAGTTGTCGCCGCCGGCCCGGGCCAGCATGTCGGTCGCGCGGATCGACTCCTGCAGGCGCACGGCGAGCCGGCACAGCAGCTCGTCGCCCGCGCGGTGGCCGAGCGAGTCGTTCACGAGCTTGAAGTTGTCGATGTCGAGGTGGAGCAGCGCGACGCCGGCGCCCGTACGGCGCGAGCGGGCGAGCGCGAGCTTGAGGTGCTCCGCCAGCAGCGCCTGGTTGCCGAGGCCGGTCAGCGGGTCGTGGTAGGCGAGGTACGTGATCTGCTGCTCGGCCGCGATCCGCTCCGTGACGTCCTCGCCCGAGGAGAGCGTCCCGACGATCGTGCCGTCGGCGTCGCGCAGGATCGTGTTGTGCCAGGCGATCGTCCGCATCTGGCCGTCGAGCGTGATCACGGCGTTCTCGTTGCGGCCGGCGGAGTCCTCGTCGCCCGCCATGAGCTGCGCGAAGACGTTGCTCGCCGCGTCGCGCTCGTGCTTGGGGATGGCGAGGCCGAACCAGTCCTGCCCCAGGACGTCGCGCTCCTCGCGCCCGAGCACCGCGCAGCCCTTGCGGTTGATGAGCAGCACGCGGCCCTCGGCGTCGAGGACGACGATCATCGTCCCCGCGACGTCGAGGTAGCGCTGCGCGCGGTCGCGCTCCCCGCGCAGCATCTGCTCCACGCGGCGGCTCTCGTCGGCCTGGAGGCGGCGGCGCTCGAGGTACTGGGCGAGCTGGCCCGCGACGGTGGCGAACATGGCCGCCATCTGCGCGTCGGGCTCCGCGATGTCGGCGGAGAAGAACTCGATCACGCCCGCGCAGTCGTCCGCGAGCGTGATGGGGAAGGCGACCGCGGTCGTCAGCCCCGCCCGCACCGCGTGGCCGTTCCGCGGCATGTTCCCGTCGGCGGTCACGCTGGCGACCCACGAGGGGCGGCGGAAGGCGTAGGTGCGGCCGGGCAGCCCGCGGCCGGGGGCGATCCGCAGGCGCCGCGAGACCTCGGCGAAGGCGGCGACCTGCGGGCCGGCGGCCGGGTCGTGCCACATCGCGCTGCAGCGGAGCATCCCCGCGTCGCCGTCCGGGCGCCAGACGGCGCCGTAGGTCCAGCCCGTGGTCTCGCCGAGCGTCTCCAGGACGCGGGCGCAGAGCTCGTCGGGGTCGAGGCCGGCGGCGACGTGGTCCGTGATGGCCTGCTGGGCGAGGAGGAGCCGGTAGGCCTCGTTGCCCTCGCCGCGCTCGGCGAGCCGCTTGGCGAGGATCGGCTCGAGCACCTCGGGCAGCCGGGCGGGGTCCGGCGCGAACACGGCCTCGGGCCCGAAGCCCTGCACGAACGCGGAGAGGTCGCCGGAGCGCACGGAGGCGACCGCGGCGACGAACGGGAGCTGGGGATCGGAGACGCGGACGAGCGCGGTCGCCTTGCGGGCGGGCACGGGGTCGGGTCCGTCGCCGCCGTAGATCACGACGTCCCAGCCGCGGCGGGCGAGCGCGGAGGAGAGCGCCTCGGTGCCCGTGACGGCGAGCGCGTGCGTCAGCGACCAGCCGGCGGCGGCGAGCGCCTCGGTGATCTCCTCGCGGCGCGCCGGGTCGACGTCGGCGAACAGCGGTCTGAAGGAACGGTCCATCCCCACATAACCGTCATCGGCGGGCGGCGCGAACGCTTGACCCTCGCCGGCCCGGCGATCAGGCTGCGCCGGGCAGGTCCGCGAGCAGCTCGCGCACCCCGCCGCCGCCCGGACGGCGCTCGACGTGCTCCGCGACGTGCTCGATCAGCCGCTCGACGGCGACGTTCTCGGCGAGCGTGGTCGCGCTGAAGCGGCGGATGCCCGCGCGGGCGGCGGCCTCGCCCAGCGCGCGGGTGAGCACGGTGCCGAGACCAAGGCCCTGGAGCGGGTCGCCGACGACGATGGCGAACTCGGCCGTGTCGGCGCCCGGCGCCACGCGCACGCAGCGCGCGACCCCGGCGACGCGGTCCGGGTCGTCCGCGAGCACCGCGACCAGCGCGATGTGGTCCGAGCCGTCGATCTCGGTGAGGTAGCGCAGCTCGGCGTTGGAGAGCGACGGCTTGGCCGCCATGAAGCGCAGGCGGGCGCTCTGGGCGCTCAGCCGCGCCACGGCGGCCGCCAGCCGCGGCTTGTCGCCGGGCTCGACCGGGCGGATCAGGACCCGCGTGCCGTCTGGGAGCTCGTGGAGCATCGGTTGCGAATTACAACCGATGCGCCACGGGAGTTCTGTGAGCTAGCTCCGGTCGCCGACCGCGACGTAGTCGCGCGTGCGCTCGCCGGTGTAGATCTGGCGCGGGCGCGCGATCTTCTGCTCGTTGTCGTCGATCATCTCGAGCCACTGGGCGATCCAGCCCGACGTCCGCGGGATCGCGAACATGACCGGGAACATCTCGACCGGCAGGCCGAGCGCCTCGTAGATGAGGCCGGAGTAGAAGTCGACGTTCGGGTAGAGCTTGCGCTTGACGAAGTACTCGTCCTCGAGCGCGACCTTCTCGAGCTCGAGGGCGATGTCGAGCAGCGGGTTCGTGCCCGTGACCTCGAAGACCTCGTCGCAGGCCGTCTTGATGATCTTGGCGCGCGGGTCGTAGTTCTTGTAGACCCGGTGGCCGAAGCCCATCAGGCGCTCGTCGCCCGCCTTCACGCCCTTGATGAAGTCGGGGATGTTCTCCTTGGTCTCGATCCGGCGCAGCATCCGCAGCACCGCCTCGTTGGCGCCGCCGTGCAGCGGGCCGTAGAGGGCGGCGACGCCGGCGGCGACCGCCGAGTACGGGTCGACCTGGGACGAGCCGACCGCGCGGACGGCCGACGTGGAGCAGTTCTGCTCGTGGTCGGCGTGGAGGATGAAGAGGATGTCGAGCGCCCGCTCCAGCCGCGGATCCGGCTGGTACTTGAGCTCCGTCATCCGGTACATCATCGAGAGGAAGTTGCCGGGGTACCGCAGGTCGTTGTCCGGATAGACGTACGGCTGGCCCATGTTGTGGCGGTACGAGAAGGCCGCGAGCGTCGGCATCTTCGCCACGAGGCGGACGATCTGGCGATAGCGCGTCTCGGGGTCCTTGATCTGCGAGGCCTCGGGATAGAACGTCGAGAGGGCGCCGACCGAGGCGAGCAGCATCCCCATCGGGTGCGCGTCGTAGCGGAACCCCTGCATGAAGTTCTTGACGTTCTCGTGCACGAACGTGTGGATCGTGACCTCGTGCTCCCACTCGTCGAGCTCCGGCTGGGTCGGGAGCTCGCCGTGGATCAGCAGATACGCGACCTCGAGGTAGGTCGACTGCTCCGCGAGCTGCTCGATCGGGTAGCCGCGGTACTCGAGCACGCCGTTCTCGCCGTCGAGGTAGGTGATCGCCGAGCGACACGACGCGGTGTTCATGAAGGCCGGGTCGTACGTCATCAGCCCGAAGTCGTCCTCCGCGACCTTGATGTCGCGCAGCGCAGGAGCGCGGATCGTGCCGTCCTCGATCGGGATCTCGTAGGTCCTGCCCGTCCGGTTGTCGGTGACGGTCAGCGTGTCCGAGGCGGTCGCTACCCCACCGCCGTTCGTGCTCTGCTCCTCGGTTCCCATGCCTTCATCATGGCAGCGGCGCGGCGCCGCCGGTCGGCACGCTCAGCTGGACAGCACGGCGCTCGCCATCGCGGCCGCGACGACGAGGATGCTGATGAGCGTCGCGGCGGCCTGCGCGGCGGCGCTGCCGGGGAACTTCGGCCTGCTCATGCCGATCAGGAACAGCACGATCGCCCATCCCGCGGCGACCCCGCCGAGGATGTAGAAGGCGACCGGCTCGGACTCCTCCTCCTCGACGACCTCCTGCGCGAAGGCCGTGATCGTCGCGAGCGTCGACAGCAGCATGGAGCGGGAAGCTACCGCACCGCGCGGCCGTAGCGCGACTCCGTCGCGGCCGTCTGGCCCTGGTAGTGCGAGCCGAGCTCGGGCGAGCCGTAGGGGTGCTCCGCGGGGGCGTCGAGCGTCATGAACGAGAGCTGCGCGATGGGGAGGCCCTCGTAGAGCTTGATCGGGACGCGCGTGAGGTTCGTGATCTCCAGCGTGAGGGTGCCCTTGAAGCCGGGATCGACGAAACCGGCGGTCGCGTGGACGATCAGCCCGAGCCGGCCGAGGCTCGACTTGCCCTCGATGCGCGAGACCAGGTCGTCGGGGATCTCCACGTACTCCTGCGTGCGGCCGAGCGCGAACTCGCCGGGGTGGATCACGAACGGCTCGTCGCCCGCGATCACGACCTCCTCGGTGAGGTTGGTCGGGGGGTCGCGGAGGTCGATCGCCGCCGCCCGGTGGTTGTGGAAGACGCGGAACGACGGGCCCAGGCGCAGGTCGACCGACGCGGGCTGCACCATGCCCGGGTCCCAGGGGTCGATCACCACCCGCCCCGCCGCGACGAGACGGCGGATAGTGCCGTCGCTGAGGACGGAGGCGGGCGCGCTCATGCGCGGAACGCTAGCGGTCCAGCTCCCGGGCGCGCGCGGTCACCTTGCGCACGCGCGGCGGCGGCAGCGGGGCGCGCTCGCCATGCGGCCCGCGGCGCGGCGCCCGGGGCAGCTTCGGGGGCTCGTGCGGGCGCACGCGGCGGCCGCCGCCGTCCCCGCCCTCGGACTCGATGGGGTCGGGCGTCTGGCGTACGGCCCACCACACGATCGCGCCGAGCATGAGGATGGGGATCTTCAGCCCCACGAACAGGTAGAGCATCGTCCACTCCATTCGTGGCGGATGCTACCCGCGCCGGGCGCATCCGGGCAGCGCGCGGGCGCCAGGGTGTCCGCAATGAACCCCCAATGTCCCGCCCCGGGGGGCCCGGCGGGGGTAAGGGTCAAATCTCGGGGTGGATGTTCGGGGAATCCCCTGATGTGCTCGGTCGTCCGTAGGTGCAGGATGCTTCCCATGCTCCACGCCACCGACGACGACCACCCTGTCGCCTCGGCGCACGCCCATCCCCACACTCGCGCGGTGAGCTTCGGCTCGCCCCGCCCGGACGGCGCCCGCCGTGGACTCCATCCCCACTCCCTCACTTCCCGGGGCGGGGCGGTCGACGTCGACATGCTGCCGGTGCATCCCCGCGCCGGCCGCCGCTGGAGCCATTGCTTCTGAGTGCCGTGGGCCGCCGTTCCCCCGGCGGTCCACGGCGCTAGAAGCGCGTCATCTGCTCGAGGTCCGCGACGCGGGCGTCGATCTCGGCGCGGCCGAGCTCGTAGAGCCGCTCGCTGCCGAAGCCCTCGACGTTGAACGAGGCGCAGGCGGTCCCGTACGCCATCGCGCGGCGCAGCGTGCCGCCGTCGATCTCGCCCTCGTGGGCGGCGAGGAAGCCCATCAGCCCGCCCGCGAACGTGTCGCCGGCGCCCGTCGGCTCGACGATGTCGGCCGTCGGGTAGGCGGTGATCCCGAAGTACTCGCCCTCGCGCGTGTAGAGGGCGGCGCCGTACTCCCCCTGCTTGGCGATCACGAAGCGGGGCCCGAGCTCGAGCGCCTTGCGCGCGGCGCGCGTCAGGTTCGGCTCGTCCGTGAGCTGCTCGAGCTCGCTGTCGTTGAGCACGAGGCAGTCCGTGAGCGAGATCGTCTGCAGCAGCGACCCGTGGGCGGACTCGATCCAGAAGTTCATCGTGTCCATCGCGACGAACCGCGCGCCCGTGCACTGCTCGCGGACCTCGCGCTGGAGGTCGGGCTGGATGTTGGCGAGGAAGACGACGTCCGCGGCGCGCGAGGCCTCCGAGAGCTTGGGCTCGAAGTCCTGGAACACGTTGAGGTCGGTCTGCAGCGTGTCGCGCTGGTTGATGTCGCGGTGGTAGCGGCCCGCCCAGAAGAACGTCTTGCCGCCCGGGACGTGCTCGATGTCGTCCGTGACGACGCCGCGGTTGCGGAGGATCTCGTACTCGCCCTCCCCGAAGTCGTCGCCGACCGGCCCGACCACGCGGGTCTCGGCGAACTGCGACGAGGCGATGGCGAAGTGCACGGCCGAGCCGCCGAGCAGCCGGTCGCGGCTGCCCGAGGGGGTCTCGACGGCGTCGAAGGCGATGGATCCGACCACGGTGAGCGTCATGAGCGGGGCGGCAGGCTACCGAAGCGGCGCCCGGGCGTCGCTCAGGACCAGGGCGTGACGGGTCGCTCCTGCGGCTCCCCGTCGACGGTCAGGTCGACGTGCTCGTTGTAGAAGCAGATCAGGCCGGCGATCCGCGGGCACTCCGGGATCGGCTCCGGATAGGACCACGCGATGTCGGCGCGGCCGGGCGCGGACCAGAACCGTGCTTGCCCCTTGTACGGGCAGCGGGTCACGCTGTCGGACGGCGTCAGCACGTCGAGCCGCACGTCCTCGGCCGGCAGGTACCAGCGCGTCGGCAGCCACGTCTCGAAGAGCGCCGTCGGGCGGGTCGACTCGGCCAGCACCTCGCCGTCGCGCTCCACCCGGACGTGGCGCTCGCTCTGCATCGCGTCGACGCGCTTGCTCGGGTCGCGCGCGTGCACGAAGACCTCCGTCGCCTCCTCGAACCAGCGCGCCTCGCCGCCCCAGTCGAAGCTCCACATCCCCTCCGCGGCGGCCAGCTCGGGCGGCAGCCCCTCGAGTCGGTGGGCGAGGGAGGAGTCGGCGACGTCCTCGTCGGGGAACGCGTAGGTCGGCAGCGTCCCCGGGCCGTAGCGGCAGACGAGCAGCGCGCGGCGGCTGTCGGCGACCCAGGCGTCGCCGGCGCGGACCCGGATCCAGCGCGGCGTCGGCGCCGTGTAGGGCTCGGGCATCCGGATCGTGAAGGCTGGCGGCCCGCTCATGGCGCGAGCCTACCCGCATCGCGGCTACGGTTCGCGCCATGCGCGCGATCCGGATCAGCGAATGGGGCGGGCCCGAGGTCCTCGAGCTGGTCGAGGCCGAGCGGCCGCGGGCCGACGAGCACCACGTGCTCGTGCGGGTGACGCGGGCCGGGATCAACTTCGCCGACACCCACGCGCGCGAGAACAGCTACCTCGCGCGCTACGAGCTGCCGTTCTCGCCGGGCGCCGAGGTGGCGGGCGTGGTCGAGGAGGACGGCGGCGGGTTCGAGGCGGGGCAGCGCGTCGTCGCGCTCGTCGGCATGGGCGGCTACGCCGAGTACGTCGCCGCGCCGGCCGCGGCGACGATCGCGATCCCCGACGGTGTCAGCGACGGGACCGCGCTCGCGCTGCTGCTCCAGGGGCTGACGGCCTGGCACCTCTACGAGACGTCGGCGAAGCTCGCCGCGGGCGAGAGCGTCGTCGTGCATGCCGCCGCCGGCGGGGTCGGCTCGCTCGCCGTCCAGCTCGGCAAGCCGCTGGGCGCCGGCCGCGTGATCGCGACGGCGTCGACGGAGGAGAAGCGCGCGCTCGCGCTCGAGCTGGGCGCCGACGAGGCCGTCGACGTCACCCGCGACGACCTGAAGGACGCCCTCGTGGCGGCGAACCTGGGCGAGCGCGTCGACGTCGTGCTCGAGATGGCGGGCGGCCGCGTGTTCGACGAGAGCCTGCGGGCCCTCGCCCCGTTCGGCCGGCTCGTGACCTACGGGATGGCCTCGCGCGAGCCCAACGAGGTCGCGACCGGCGCGCTGATGCGCTCGAGCCGAGCGGTGGTCGGCTTCTGGCTCGTGCACTGCCTCCAGCGGCCGGCGGAGATGGTCGACGCGCCGCTGCGCGACCTGTTCGAGCGGGCGGTGCGCGGCGAGTTGCGCGTCGTCGAGGGCGAGACGTATCCGCTCTCCGAGGTGCGCCGCGCGCACGAGGACCTGCAGGCGCGGCGGACCACGGGCAAGCTGCTGCTCGATCCGTCGCGCTGAGCCGCGGGGCTGCGCCGTTCTAAGCTGGCCAGCCGAACATGACGACCTTCGCCGACCTCCGGCTCTCAGAACCCGTCCTCTCCGCCCTCCGCGACGTCGGCTACGAGTCGCCGAGTCCCATCCAGGAGCAGGCCATCCCCGAGCTCCTGCAGGGCAGGGACGTGATCGGCCAGGCCCAGACGGGCACGGGCAAGACCGCCGCCTTCGGCCTGCCGATGATCGACTTCGTCGATCCCGACGACCCCGACACGCAGGCGCTCGTGCTGACGCCGACGCGCGAGCTCTGCATCCAGGTGACGCAGGCGCTGCGCACGTACGGGAAGTACCGCGGCATCGACCCCGTCGCCGTCTTCGGCGGCGCGCCCATCCGCACCCAGCAGGCCCAGCTCAAGGCGGGCGCGCAGGTCGTCGTGGGCACCGTGGGCCGCGTGCTCGACCTGATCTCGCGCCACTCGCTCGTGCTGCACGCGTGCCGCTACATGGTCCTCGACGAGGCCGACGAGATGCTCGACCTGGGGTTCCTCGAGGACGTCGAGAAGATCCTCGCGCTGACGCCGAACGGGCGCCAGACCGCGCTCTTCAGCGCGACGATGCCCAACGAGATCCGCGGCCTCGCCGAGCGCCACCTCTACGACCCCGTCACGGTCAAGGTCAAGTCGGCCACGCTGACCATCGACACCGTCGAGCAGTTCTTCGTCGAGGTCAAGCAGGCCGAGAAGACCGAGATGCTCGCCAAGGTGCTCGAGGCCGAGCAGCCCGCCCAGGCGATCGTCTTCGTCCGCACCAAGATCCGCTGCGAGCAGCTCTACCGCACGCTGCGCGACCGCGGGATGAACGTGAAGGCGCTGCACGGCGACATGACCCAGGGCGGCCGCGACGGCGTGATGATCTCGTTCAAGGACCAGCGCGTGAAGATCCTCGTCGCCACCGACGTCGCGGCGCGCGGGCTCGACATCTCGACCGTCACCCACATCTTCAACTTCGACGTCCCGACCTCGCCCGACGTCTACGTGCACCGGATCGGGCGCACGGGGCGCGTCGGCCGCAGCGGCCGCGCGATCACGTTCGTCGAGCCGCGCCAGGCGCGGGAGCTCGCAGCGATCGAGAAGCACGCCAACACCAAGATCTCGCCGTGGGCGGAGGGAGCGCACGTCGCGCCGACCCCGCTGGAGGAGCGCCGCCCGCGCCGCCACCGCAAGCCCCACGACGAGCCCGCGCGCGTGAACGGCGCCCACCGCACCGTGATCGCCTCGGGCGGCCGCGCCGCCGGGCTCGCCGAGGCGGACCTCATCGCCGCCGTGCACGCCACCGGCCTCGACGGCGAGGCGATCCGCAACGTGCGCCTCCTGGAGAACTTCGTGCTCTTCGAGGTGCCCGCGGAGCAGGCCGAGCGCGTCACCGGCTCGGTCGACGGCACCGACGTGCGCGGCCACACGCTGCGCCTCGAACTGGCAAACGCCTGAACGGAGGAACCGCCATGTCCACCATGACGATGACCACGAACAAGGGCGACATCGTCTTCGAGATGTTCGACGACGACGCCCCGAAGACCGTCGGCAACATGCGCGACCTCGCCGGCAAGGGCTTCTACGACGGCCTGTCCTTCCACCGGATCATCCGCGACTTCATGATCCAGGGCGGCTGCCCGCAGGGCACCGGCACGGGCGGCCCGGGCTACGAGTTCGAGGACGAGATCAACGACCACAAGATCGTCCGCGGTGCGCTGGCGATGGCCAACGCCGGGCCGAACACGAACGGCTCGCAGTTCTTCATCGTCACCGTCGACGCGGC
>JBEVIG010000162.1:0-7550 GCA_040510855.1 Solirubrobacteraceae bacterium | reverse complement strand
CCGGGCGTCGTCGAGGGCGGCGTGCTCTCGCAGGGCGTCGTGGAGCTCCACATCGAGGCGCTCCCGGGCGACATCCCCGACTCGATCCAGTTCGACGTCTCCGGCCTGGAGATGAACGAGACCGCGACGGTGTCGCAGCTCACCGCGCCCGCGGGCGTCACGCTGCTCGACGATCCCGACGAGACGGTCCTCGCGACGGTGACGCCGCCGACGAAGGAGCCGGAGCCCGAGGAGATCGAGACCGAGACCGGCGTCGTCGGCGAGGGCGAGGAGCCCGGCGAGGGCGAGGCCGGCGCCGAGGGCGAGGGTGGCGACGAGGCCGAGGAGCCGGCCTCCGGCGACGAGTCCTGAAGCTCTTCGCGTCGACACCCGCCGACTGGCTGATCGTGGGCCTCGGGAACCCGGGGCCCCGCTACGAGCACACGCCGCACAACGTCGGCTTCCTGGTCGCGGACGCGCTGGCGGAGCGCTGGGACCTCCCGCGCTACAAGAAGAAGTTCGGCGGTGAGCTGGCCGAGGGCCGCGCCGGTCCAGGCGGCCCGCGCATCGCGCTCCTCAAGCCGCAGACCTACATGAACGAGGCCGGCCGCTCGGCCGGCCCCGCGCGCGGCTCGTACAAGCTCGACCTCGACCGCGTGCTCGTGCTGCACGACGAGATCGACCTGCCGTTCGGCGACATCCGCGTCCGCCTCGGCGGCGGGCTCGCGGGCCACAACGGGCTGAAGTCGCTCAAGCGCGAGCTCGGCGGGCCGGACTTCCACCGCGTGCGGATCGGCGTCGGCCGGCCGGACACGACGGATCCGGAGATCGTCTCGGCCCACGTGCTGGGCAAGTGGCGCCAGAGCGCCGGCGAGGTGCGCGAGCTCGTGGAGCGCGCCCGCGACGAGGCGGAGCGCCTCGTGCTCGCCCCGCCCGAATACTAAGATCGTTCTCATCGGGCGGTCCGTCGGGAGCGGGCCGCCGACTCCGAGGGAAGGGGCCCACCATGCGAACAGCACGCACTGTGCTGTGGTTTTCCGTTGCCGCCGCACTCGCCTGCGGCGCGTCGACCGCCGCGGCCAAACCGCCGGACATCAATGCGCAGCGGCTCGAGAAGCGCGTCACCGTGGACGGCGTGCTGGAGCACCAGAAGGCGCTGCAGGAGATCGCCGACGCCAACGGCGGCAACCGCTACACCCGGAACCCCGGGTACGCCGCGTCGGCCGAGTACGTCCTGAACACGCTCGAGGCGGCCGGCTACGACGCCCGCTACGAGATGTTCAACATGCCGGTCTGGCACGAGACGACCCCACCGGTGCTCGCGCGCACCGCGCCCACGCCGAAGACCTACGTCGCCGGGACGGCCAAGGACGACGGCAACCCGGCCGTCGACTTCATCACGTTCGAGCACTCGCCGACCGCCGCGGTCACCGCGCCGGTCGTGCCGATCAGCGACGTCGTGATCCCGAGCCCCGGCGGTGCGTCGCCCGGCTGCGAGCCGGAGGACTACCCGGCGGCGATCGACGGCGCGATCGCGCTGATCCAGCGCGGTGACTGCTCCTTCGTCGCGAAGCTCCAGCTCGCGCTCGACGCGGGTGCCGTCGGCGTCATCCTCTTCAACGAGGGCGACACGCCCGCGCGCTCCACGGCGATCTTCCGCTCCGCGGACCCGGGGTACCCGATCCCCGCCGTGGCGGCCAGCACCGCCGTCGGCAAGGAGCTCTACGACCTCTACCGGGCCGGCCAGGCCCCGGTCGTGAACCTGCAGACGTTCGGCGTCGAGGAGGCGACGTTCTACCCGAACGTCGTCGCGGAGACGAAGGGCGGCGACCCCGACCACATGGTCTTCGCGGGCGCCCACCTGGACTCGGTCCCGGCCGGCCCGGGCGTCAACGACGACGGCTCCGGCACCGCCTTCCAGCTCGAGCTGGCCGAGCAGCTCGCCCGACCCGGCACGCCGCCCCGCAACAAGATCCGCTTCCTCTGGTTCGGCGGTGAGGAGGACGGGCTCGTCGGGTCGCAGTACTACGCGGCACACATGAGCGACGACGAGGTCGCCCGCACCGACGTGATGATCGACACGGACATGATCGCCTCGCCGAACTTCGCGCGGCTCGTGTACGACGGCGACAACGACGAGACCGAGGGCGGCCAGGACGGCCCGGCCGGCTCGGGGCTCATCGAGCAGGTCTTCGAGCGCTACTGGTCGCAGCGGGGCCTCGCGAGCGAGAACATCCCGTTCGACGGTCGCTCCGACTACGTCGGCTTCGTGAACCGCGGCATCCCGTCCGGCGGCGTGTTCGCCGGCGCGGAGGCGCCCAAGACGGCGGAGCAGGTCGAGCTCTACGGCGGCGTGGAGGGCGAGCAGCTCGACCCGTGCTACCACGAGGCCTGCGACAGCTACGACACGATCACCGGGCAGCCGCCGGCTGAGACGATGAACGTGTTCGAGGCCGACCCGACGGACGAGAACCTCGCGATCGCGCAGGAGCAGGCGGATTCGCTCAACGGCAACGCAATCCGTTCGCTGGAGCAGTTCCTGCCGAACCTGACGCACGCCGTGTGGTACTTCGCCCGCACCAAGGGCGGCACGGTCCCGGACGCCTCGACCGCGAAGGCGGCGAAGCAGGCGAAGCGGGGCTACCGCTTCAAGTACATGGGGGACCGCCGGGCGCGCGTGCGCTGAGGCGACGCGGGGCAGGCCCGTGACGGCAGAGGGCGGCCCGGCCACGTGGCCGGGCCGCCCATCGGCCGCGTCTAGCGGGACTTCTTGTGGAGCGGCCGCGCCTTCAGGCGCTTGCCGGCCTTGTGCTTGCCCTTCTTCTTGCCCGTCGGGGCGTCGGAGAACGGCGTGTCCTGCGTGGCGAGGTACCACGTCGTGTAGCTCGCGGCGTCCGACATCTCGTCGTAGCTCTTGAGCGCGAGGCCCGCCATCTTCTGGGCGTTCGCGGCGCGCTCCGCGTCGGTCGCGCCGTCGAGGCCGCCGGCGTCCAGCGGCGGGATGCCGCTGAAGATGGTCGCCGTGCTGTCGCACGCCTCGTGGTAGCACGGGTCGTACGCCGAGCCCGCGTCACCGCCGTAGATGGCCTCCTGCTCCTCCGTCTTGGGGACCTCGGCGCCGGAGAAGATGCCGCCGGCCGGGATGCCCTCGTCGGTGAAGCCGACGTAGTCCGAGCGCCCGTCGAACGGGATGCGCTCGTTGAACTGGCCCTGCGCGTCGAACCAGTCGTCGTGGAGCTGCTCGATGAAGCCCGAGCCCTCCGGGCCCTTGAACGCCTCGTTGCCCGGCTCGGAGCCGTCACCGTCGTAGACGAACCGCGCGTAGTTCGGCGAGGCGAGCATGTCGTAGTCGAGCATCGCGTCGATCTTCGCGACCTCGGCGTCGCTCAGGCTGTGGGCGTAGTACTGCGAGCCCACGAGGCCGTCCTCCTCGGCGCCGAAGAACATGAAGCGCACCTGCTGGCGCAGCTTGTAGCGCTGCTGGGAGAGCTCCTCCGCGAACGTCAGGAGCATCGCCGTGCCGGAGCCGTCGTCGTTGATGCCGGGGCCCGCGGGGACCGAGTCGAGGTGCGCGCCCACGACGACGACGTTGTTGCGGTCGCCCTGCCTCGTGTTGGCGAGCACCTGCGGCAGGAAGCGATCCTGCAGCGCGCCGTAGACCTCGAAGTCGACGGTGGCGCTGCCGGTGGCGGCGATCTGGTCGAGGAGGTCCTTGCCGACCTGGTACGACGAGATGACCGCGGCCGTGTCGGCCTCGATGAAGTCGTCGACGAACTGCGGGTTGACGCGGTCGTCCGTGAACTTGTCGTTGAAGATGATCACGGCCGCGGCGCCCGCCGCCTCCGCGTTCGCCCACTTGTCGACGAACGCGCAGCCGCCGCGCTGGATCAGCGCAACCTTGCCGTCGAGGTCGAGGCCCGCGAAGTCCTCCGCCTGGCAGCCGCTCGAGCGGGTGGCCGTGGGCGGGGTCTCGATGTCGACCGGGACGACCTGGGCGTCGTTGAGCACGACCCGGGACGAGTAGCCCATCGGGATGTAGTCGACGGTCGCCGGGTCGGAATCGGCGTCGCCGCCGACGTAGGTCTTGGCCGGGGTGCGGAGCACCGAGGCCTGCGTCTCCACCCAGAACGGGTGGTTGAACATGTTGATCTGCGCGTCGTAGCCGTAGCTCTCGAGCTCGTCGACCACGTAGTCGACCGAGGCCTGGTAGCCCGCTCCGATGCCGCCGTCCTCTCCCACGGCTGCGCGGTTGCCGCCGTTGGCGTCCGCGATGTCCTGCAGATCCTGCTGGTGCGCGGTCATGCGCTCCACCGAGATCTTCTTGACGAAGTGCTTCGCCTGCGGGTCGGCGGGCGTGCCTTCCTTCTTGCCGCCCGCGGCGTCCGCGGCGGGCGCTGCGATCAGCAGCGCGGCGCACGCTGCCAGAGCCATACGGCCCTTGCTCATCCCATACCTCCGTGAAGTGCGGAGCGGGGCCCCTCACCCCGCTCCTCGGGTTGGCGCGGGATCCTAGTGCGTCTGAGCACTTCCTCACGTCAGTAGACGGTCTTTGTACGTGATAACGTACGATCGTATGACAAAGCCGCGCGACTGGGACGCCTCGACCTACCAGCGCCTCTCGGCGCCGCTGACCGCGATGGGGACCGACGTGCTCGACCGGCTCCTGCTCGACGGGGACGAGACGGTGCTCGACGCGGGCTGCGGGACCGGCGGGGTCACGCGGCTGCTGCTGGAGCGGCTCCCGCGCGGGCGCGTGATCGCCGTCGACGGGTCGCGCTCGATGGTCGAGCGCGCGCGGGCGGAGCTGCCCGCGGGCGCCGACGTCCGCGAGGCGGACCTGCTCGAGCTCGACCTGGAGGAGCCCGTCGACGCGGTGCTGTCGACGGCGACGTTCCACTGGATCCTCGACCACCCGCGGCTGTTCTCGCGGCTCCGCGCGGCGCTCAAGCCGGGCGGGCGGCTCGTCGCCCAGTGCGGCGGCGCCGGCAACGTCGCCGCCGTGAAGCAGGCCGGTCTGGACGTGGCGCGGGATGCGCCGTACGCCGACCACCTCGAGGGCTGGACGACGGACTGGCAGTTCGCGACGCCGGAGGACACCGAGGCGCGGCTGCGCGCCGCCGGGTTCACCGACGTGTGGTGCTGGCTCTCGCGCGTGGACGTCGATCCGGGCGACCCGGTCGGGTACCTGCGCGCCATCTGCCTCGGCTCGTTCCTCGAGCGGCTCCCGGAGGAGCTGCACGCGGGCTTCGTGGCCGCGGCGCTCGAGCGGCTCGAGGACCCGCTGGTCATCCACTACGTTCGGCTGAACATCCTCGCCCGCCGGCCGTAGGGGCGCAACACTAGGCGGGTGAGCGCCCGCGACGACGTCATCGCCCGTAGCCTCGACGCGCTGCCGGCGCTGCTCGCGGACCTCGTGGCGCGCACGGGCGACCGCGCGGTCGCCGCCGACGTCGCCGCCGAGGCCCTCGCGACCGTGCTCGCCGCGGACGACCCGGACCGCTCGCTCGCGGCCACCGCGGACGACGTGCTCGTCCGCGCGCAGCGGCGCGGCGAGGTGCCCGACGGTGCGCGGCGCCGGATGGGCATGCCGCCGCTCGACCTGAGCGAGACCGCGCTGGACGCGCTCCCGGCGCCGCCCGAAGGCGCACCGCCGGCCCGGCCGCTCCTGCTCGCGGCGGGCGGGCCTGCGAGCGACGACCTCCTCGCCGACCTCGAGGCCCAGGCGCGCGCCGCGCGGTCCCGGCCCGGGCGGCGGCCGGTGCCGTGGCTCGCCGCGGCGGCCGGCCTGCTGGTGGCCGGCGCGGTGGCGGCGGTCGCGCTCGCGGGCGGAGGCGACCCCGCCGCGCCGGAAGCCCGCGCCGGCGACTGCCCGCAGCGGCTGTCGGCGCGGCTCGCCCGCCAGGTGCCGGCGCTCGACGCCGCGCGGGTGATCCCGCTGCCGCCGCCCGCGCGCGCCGTCATCGACCAGCGGAGCTGGCCGGTCGAGCGCGTGCAGGACGGCCAGGCGCAGCTGCTGTCGGCCGAGGGCGACCTGCGCTTCTGGGCCGTCCCCGTCGTCTCGCACGGCGGGCGCTGCGCGCCGGCGGACGGCGCATGCGTGATCGCCGCCGCCGACGGCGGCGACGCGGACGCCCACTGCGCCTGGGGCGACCCGCTGCCGACGTACCGGGTCGGCCGGGTCGCGGGGCAGCAGGTCGTGCTCGGCATCGCGGACCCGGACGTCAGCGCGATCCGCGCGCGCCTCGGCGGCGAGTGGACGGGGGTGCCCGCGCTGGGCGGCATCGTCGCCACCCGGGTGCCGCAGTTGCCCGGCTTCGGCGGGATCTCCGAGTACCAGCCGCAGATCCTGCCGCGGGTGGCCGTGGTCGACGCGACGGGCGGCGATCACGACCTGGTCGCCGGGCTGCTCGACGACCTCCGCGACTGGGGCTACCCGACCGCCGCGCGCGTGGTGCGAGGCGACCCGGCGCTCGCGCCGCCGGAGATCCGCTGGCGCGCCGGGCTCACCGACCGCGCGAGCGCCGAGCGGCTGGCGCGGCACGTCGGCACGACGGCGGTCCGGCGCGTGGCCGACGACCACAGCGGCGGCGCGCCGCTGATCCTCGTCGCGGGCGTCGGCTGATTCGCCGCGCGGCGCCGCCGGTCGCCCCGGCGGACCGGCCTGACCGCCCGGGTCGACCTTGCCGGTCACAACCCGGCGGCGGGAGACGAAGTACGGGAGGATGAGCGATGAGCGGACCGGTGCGGTCGGACCCGCGGACGAGGAGATCCTCGCCGCCCTCGGTGAGCGCCCGGACGACTTCGCGCTCTTCTACCGCCGCCACGTGCGCGGGCTCCTCGGCTACGAGGCCGAGCCGCGGATCGCCGACGGCGTGACCCGCCAGGAGCCGACCATCGTCTGGTGGAGCGACCGCGACGACTTCGGCGACGCGTCGGCGCTGGCCGAGCGGCTCGGCGCCGACGACCTCCGGCAGATCGACCGGAGGGCGCCGCGACCCGTGTTCGAGGCGCAGGGCGACCTCGTCGTCCAGGTCGGCACGAACTCGCGATGACCCGTTCTATCCTCGGCGGACACCAGCCGCGCGGGCTCCCGGGCGGCCGTTCGCCATGTCCCTACGCCCGTTCCTCAGCCATCTCGAGCGCCATCCCGACGCCGCGAAGCTCGCGGAGCCGGGCGCTCGCGCGTTCGTCTCCCAAAGCCTCCGCGCGTACTTGATCGCTGCGGGCGCCGAGCGCGACGCGCGCAAGCCCGCGATCGTCGTCGCCGGCGACGACCGCGCCGCGCGCGAGCTCACCCAGGACCTCCGCGCGTGGCTGAAGCCGCGCCCCGTGCGCTTCTACCCGAGCCGCGGCGTCGCCTACGAGTCGCACCTCACGCCGCCCGCCCACCTCGTGGGCCTCAGGGTGGCAGCGCTCGACGCCGTGCTCGACCGCAGCGAGGGGGACGAGGCGCCGATCATCGTCGTCTCGGCGGTGGCGCTGAGCGAGAAGGTCCCCGATCCCGCGCTGCGCCCGCACGGCTTCACGCTCCGCGTCGGCGAGCTGCTCGACCTCGACGAGGCCGCCGCCGA
>JBEVIG010000161.1:0-15098 GCA_040510855.1 Solirubrobacteraceae bacterium | reverse complement strand
TGCGGCCGGCGCTGCGCGAGCTGCGCGACGCGATCGATCCGGAGGCGCAGGGCGGCGCGTTCCTGCTCGGCCTGCGGAAGCTGGGCGTGGTCCCGCACGGCTCGTTCGGGGCCGAGGGGATCGCGCGCGCGGTGGAGCTCGCCGCGCGCGGCGTGCGCGAGGACGTGGTCGGCCGGACGCATGCGCGCCTCGCCGCCGCTGGGGCCCTGAAGAAGGCCCCCGTCATGTCCGATGCGCCCGCTACGGTGCCCGATCCATGACCCGCGACGAGGTCTTCGCCTACATCCGTGCGCACCTGGCCGACGAGCTCGAGCTCGATCCCGCGCGCGTGCAGGAGGGGACGCGGTTCAAGGAGGACCTCGAGGCGGACTCGCTGGACCTCTACAGCCTGGTCCAGGAGCTCGAGGACACGTACGGCGTCAAGATGTCCGACGAGCAGGCGGCGCGGATCCTCACCGTGGGGCAGGCGGTGGACTACGTGGTGGCCGAGACGGGATCCTGACTCCTGCGCGCGCTCCACGACCTGCTGGAAGGCCTGCCGGACGATCTGGCGCGGCAGTCGGTCACGCACGCCTCGTGGACGGATCACCGCGCCGAGAGCTACGAGCGCCTCGCCCTGCTGGGCGACTCCGTGCTCGGGATGAGCGTCACGACGCACCTGTTCCCGCTGCTCGACGCGGAGACCTACGGCGCGGGGCGGCTCACGACGATCCGCGCGCAGGCGGTCTCCGGCCGCTCGTGCCGGGCCGTCGCGGAGCGGCTCGGGCTGCCCGAGCGGCTGCGGACGGCGGCGCCGGCGGAGGTCTCGTCCGCGTCGGTCGACGCGCTGCTGGCGACGGAGCGCGTGCTGGCCTCCGTGATCGAGGCGGTGATCGGCGCGTGCTACCTCGCCTACGGGTTCGAGACGACGGCGGCGGCGGTGCGGGAGGCGTTCGCGCCGGAGATCGAGCAGGCGCTGGAGCGCCCCGCGGACTTCAAGAGCGCGCTGCAGGAGCGGCTCGCGCGCCGGGGCGCGACGGTGATCTACGAGGTGGTCGCGGAGACGGGCCCGCCGCACGAGCGGATCTTCGAGGTGGCCGCGCACGTGGCCGACACGGTGGTGGCGCACGGCACCGGGCGCTCCAAGAAGGAGGCCGAGCAGGCCGCCGCGGCCGCGGCGCTCGAGGCCGGGGAGCGATGACGTGCACCTGAGGTCGATCGCCCTCAAGGGCTTCAAGTCGTTCCCCGACCGCACGAAGCTCGACTTCGCGCCGGGCGTCTCCGTGATCGTGGGGCCGAACGGCTCGGGCAAGTCGAACGTCACCGACGCGGTGCTGTGGGCGATGGGCGAGCAGTCGCCGGTCGCGGTCCGCGGCCAGTCGATGCAGGACGTCATCTTCGCCGGCGCCCACGGCGTGCAGGCGCGCTCGGAGGCCGAGGTCGAGGTCGTCCTCGACAACTCGGACTCCGCGGTCGACCTGCCGCTGTCGGAGATCTCGATCGTGCGGCGGCTCAACCGCGCGGGCGACGGGGAGTACCGCATCAACGGCGCGAAGTGCCGGCTCACCGACGTGCTCGAGCTGCTGAGCGACACGGGCCTGGGCAAGGAGATGCACTCCGTCGTCTCCCAGGGCCGGGTGGCGGAGATCGTCACGTCCAAGCCGCGCGAGCGCCGGCTGCTGATCGAGGAGGCGGCCGGGCTCGGCAAGCACCGCAAGCGCCGCCGCCGCGCGCAGCTCAAGCTCGACCGCACGCAGGACAACCTGGACCGCGCGCTCGACGTGGAGCGGGAGGCGCGGACGCGGCTCAAGCCGCTCAAGCGCCAGGCCGAGGCGGCCGAGCTGCACGCCCGGATCGAGCGCCAGAGCGACGAGGCGCGCTGGGCGCTGGCGCGCGACGCCGCGCTCGCGGCGGTCGGCGCGCTGGCCGAGGCGGAGCGGCAGGCGGCCGCCGCACGGGCCGCCGCCACGAGGACCGAGGAGGAGCTCGCGGCGGTCGCGAAGCGGCGCGAGGCGGCCGAGGCCGCCCTCTCGGCCCGCGGCGACGAGCGCGAGGCGCTCGCCAACCGCTTCCACGCGGCGCGCTCCGCGCACGAGCGCGTGAGCGCGCGGCTCGAGGCCGCCCGCCAGGCCGTGACCACGCTGGCCGAGCGCGCCGCGCGGCGCCGGGCCGTGATCGAGGCGCTGGAGGCCGAGGCGGCGGAGGACGTCGGCGACGACGGCGCGGAGGAGCGCGTCGCGGCGCTCGAGGCCGAGCTGGAGCAGCTCGCGCAGGACCGCGCGGAGCGCCTCGCCGAGGAGATCGCCGAGCTCGAGGAGCGCCGGGCCGCTGCCGTCGAGGAGGCGAAGCGCCTGGGAGAGGAGGCCGCCCGCACGCTGGCCGCCCGCCGCGAGGCCGAGGCCGCCGCCGAGGCCGCCCGCTCCGGCCGCCGCGAGCTGGAGAAGACCGCCGAGGCCGCACGCCGCGAGGCCGCCCGCGTCGGCGCCGAGCTCGCGAAGGTCAACCAGTTCCTGCGCGCCCAGGCCGGCGCGCCGGGCGGAGCGCCCGCCCTGGCCGACACGCTGAGCGCCGCGCCGGGCTACGAGCTGGCCCTTGCGGCCGCGCTCGGCCCGCGCCTGCGCGCGGCCGTCGCCGCCGACCTGGCCGAGGCGGCCGCGCTGCTCGACCGCGCGGGCCGCGACGGAGGCGCCGCGCTGGTCGCCCCCGCCTACGCGTCGGCGGGCGCCGCCGACTCGCCGGCCGCCACCGCGGATTCTTCGGCCGCCGCCGACGCGGCCGGCTCAGCCGCCGCCGCCGACTCGTCCGCCGCCGCTGACGCGGCCGGTTCGGCCGCCGCAGCCGACTCGGCCGCCGCCACCGACGCATCGGCCGCGCCCGCGGCCGGGGCGGAGCCGCTCGGCGACCACGTCGACGCCTCCGGCGACGGCCCCGCCGCGCGGCTCGCCGCGGCGCTGCTCGCCCGCGTCTGGGTCGTCGAGGACGTCGACGCGATCGACCCCGGCTTCGAGGGCATCGCGGTCACCCGCGACGGGCGGGTGTGGTCGCCGCGGACGCGTGAGCTGCGGCAGGTCCCCGCCGGCGGCGAGGACCGGGTGCTCGCCGAGCGCAACCGCCGCGACGAGCTGATCCGCGCCGTCGAGGCCGCGGCGCAGGCCGAGCACGCCGCGCTCGCCGCGGTCGAGGGCGCCGGGAGCGGCGTCGAGGAGGCCGACGCGAAGCGCGACGCCGCCGATCGCGAGGCCCGCGCCGCCGCCCGCGCCCGCGACGAGGCGCTGGAGGCCGAGCGCCACGCCGCCCACCTCATCGCCCAGCGCCGCAAGGCGCCCGACGACGCGCCCGTCGCCACCCGCCGCGCGCAGCTCGGCGCCGCCCTCGCCGCCGAGCGCAAGCTCGCCGAGCGCGCGGAGCGCGAGCGGGCCGAGCGCGGCCGCCGGATCGCCGTCGAGAAGGAGCGGGTCGCCCACGACGTCGCGCTCGCGCCTAAGGCCGAGCGCCTCGCCGCCGCGCTCGAGGGCGCGCAGGCGGTCCTCCGCGCGCGCGTCGAGGTCCTCGACGCCGAGCTCGTCGCCGACCGCAGCGCCGGCGAGCAGCTCGCCGCCGAGCTGCGTTCCTGCGCCCAGCAGGAGGCGCAGGTCCAGGCGCGGCTGAAGGCGCACGGCGAGGAGGTCACCCGCGGCGAGGTCCGCGCGCAGCAGGCGCGCGACGCGCACGAGGACGCGAGCGGGGAGCTGCGGCGGCTCGCGACGAAGCTCGGCCTGGAGCCCGAGCCGGCCGAGGCGCCGCTCGAGGACCGGGAGCGGACCGACCTCGAGGCCCGCATCGAGCGCCTCCAGCGCCGCCGCGAGCAGCTCGGCCCGGTCAACCCCCTCGCCCAGGAGGAGTACGCCGAGGCGATCGCGCACGTCGAGGAGCTCGAGGCACAGCGCGAGGACCTCGAGACCGCCATGCGCGAGCTCAAGGGCCTGATCCGCGACACTGATCAACGCATCCGCGACGCGTTCGAGGAGACCTTCACGGCCGCCGCGAAGAACTTCGAGGAGGTCGCCGCGCAGCTCTTCCCCGGCGGCCGCGGCCGCCTGCGCCTCGTCCGCGAGGACGCCGGGCCGCGCCCCGTGCTCGGCGGCGCCCAGAACGACGAGGACGCGCCCTCGGAGGAGGAGCGGGTCGAGGAGGCGCTCGAGGCCGCCGCGGAGGCGGAGGAGGCCGGGCCCGAGGACACGATGGGCGTCGAGATCGAGATCACGCCCGCGGGCAAGGCGACGAAGCGCCTCACGCTGCTGTCCGGCGGCGAGAAGTCGATGACGGCCCTGGCGTTCCTGTTCGCCGTGTTCCTCGCCCGCCCGTGCCCGTTCTACATCCTCGACGAGGTCGAGGCAGCCCTCGACGACCTCAACATCGACCGCTTCCTCACCCTGCTGCGGCGCTTCTCCGACCGCGCGCAGTTCATCGTCGTCACCCACCAGAAGCGCACCATGGAGGCCGCCGACTGCCTGTACGGCGTCTCCATGGCCGGGAACGGCGTCTCCAAGGTGGTCTCCCGCCGCCTGCCGCCGCCGCGCGCGGCCGACGCGGCCTGACGCCGCGGCCCGGCCGCGGGTAGCCTGCCGGGATGGCATCCGAAGAGCCCGGCTTCGGGCCGCTCCAGCTCCTCGTCGTCGGCTTCGAGACGACCGAGCGCCTCCAGGGCCAGATCGCGCGGGAGATCCAGGAGCTGCGCGGCCGCGGCCTGATCCGCGTCGTCGACGCGCGGATGTTCACGCGCGACGAGCACGGCCAGCTCGGGGAGGTCGACCTCAACCCGCTGCTGGGCGACCAGCGCTGGCGCCCCGTGGCGCACCTGTTCGGCCTCAACGGCGCCGCCACGAACGGCGGCAGCGGCGGCCTGGACGAGGCCGCCTTCGCCGCCACCGTGGGCTTCACGCTCGAGGACCTCCGCCGCCTCACCGACGAGATCCATCCCGGCGAGCACGCCGCGGTGGTGCTCGTCGAGCACCTCTGGGCCGGCCGCCTGCGCCAGAAGATCCGCGACGCCGGCGGGCACCTCGTCGCCCAGGGGATGCTCACGCAGGAGGTGCTGATGCTCGTCGGCGCCGAGCTCCAGGCCACGGCCGATGCGGAGGCGGCGATCGACCTCGCCGAGGCCGCCCGCGGCGCGGCCCTGCTCGACGCGCTGCACACGCTCACCGCGGGCACGCCGGACCCGGACGTCGCCGCGCGCGAGCGCGCCTCCGCCGCCTGCGCGGTCGTCCGGACGCTCGTCGACGCCGGCGTGATCCCGCCGCGCGAGGCCGGGGAGGCCGTGGAGGCGCTCGCCAAGGCCGGGATCGTCGAGCAGGCGCTGCTCGACGGAGCGATCGCCGAGACGCAGGACCTGATGGAGAAGATCGACGGCGAGGAGCCGCCGGAGCGCGGATGAGCGGGGCGGACGCGCAGCACGCGGCGCTCGTCGCGCGGCTGCGCGAGATCGCCCCGGTCGCCGAACCGGTGCTCGACGCGTTCGCGCGCGTCCCGCGCCACCTGTTCCTCCCGGGCGTCGCGCTCGACACGGTCTACTCCGACGACGCGATCGTCACGCACGACCAGGGCGGGATCCCGACCTCGTCGTCGAGCCAGCCGAGCCTGATGGCGCGGATGCTCCACCGGCTGGACGTCGCGCCCGGGCAGCGGGTGCTCGAGGTCGGCGCCGGCACGGGCTACAACGCGGCGCTGCTCGCCGCGCTCGGCGCCGAGGTGACGAGCATCGAGAACCAGCCCGAGGTCGCCGACGCCGCCCGCGCGCACCTCGCGGCCGCGGGCCTCGCCGCCGAGGTGCTCACCGGCGACGGCGCGAGCCCGCCGCCCGGCCCGTTCGACCGGGTCATCGTCACCGCCGGCCTCTGGGAGGTCCCGGCGGCGCTCCTCGCCGCGCTCGCCGACGGCGGCCTGCTCGTCGCCCCGCTGCGGATCAACGGCATCGAGGCCGTCTTCGCGCTCCGCCGCGACGGCGACCGGCTGCAGGCGGACGGCGCGATGCCCTGCGGCTTCATGCCGCTGCGCGGGGCCGACGAGGCGCGGCCGTGGCGCTGGAAGCTCGGCGGGGGCGGCGGCGCGATGGCCGACGCCGACCTCGGCAACGAGGGCCGCGGCAACCTCGACCGCCTGCTCGCCGGCCCGCCGCGCGACCTCGGCGACCCCCTCGCCGGCAGGGGCCATCCGATGGACGCGCTGCTGTGGATCGCGCTCCAGGGCGATCCGCTGCTCTCGCTCGCCCTCCCGCACCGCGGCGACGGCCCGGCGCCCTGGACGCTCGGCCTCGACGTGCTCCCGGCCTCGCTGCTGGTGATCGAGTTCTCGGGTGGCTACTCCGACATCGGCGGCGCGCGGCTCTACGGCGGCGAGGGCGCGCTGCGGACCTTCAGCGAGGGCCTCGGCAGCTGGGAGTCCGCGGGCTGCCCGCGGCCGCACGCCCTCGGCCTCACGATCGCCCCGCGCCGCGACCGCGCGGTCTGGAGCATCCCGTACCCGGACGGCTCCGGCGGCTCCGCCATGGACCGCGGCGCCCACCGCTGGGCGTTCCGCTTCACGACGGGCTGAGCGGCTTCTCGCCCCACCATGCGGCGTGGGCGTCGCCGTTGAAGTCGGCGATCGAGCGGTACCCCGCGCGCTCGTAGAGCCGCTGGGCTCCCGGCTGCTTCGCGCCCGTGTCGAGTCGCGCGACCGCGTAGCCGAGCTCCCGGGCGAGCGTCTCGAGCTCGACGAGCAGCCGCGCCCCGAGGCCCGCGCCGCGCGCCTCGGGCATCACGTACATCCGCTTGATCTCGCAGATCCCGGGCCCGCTGCGCTTCAGGCCGCCGCCCGCGACGGCGACGCCGTCCCGCTCGAGCACGACGAAGCCGCCCTCGGGCGGCGACAGCTCTCCCGGCGTGGCGGACGAGCCCTCGGGCGGTGGCCCGCCGTAGAGCGCGCCGGTCTCCGCCGTCATCGCCGCGACCAGCCGCTGCGCGTCGGGGTCCTCGCCGGTCGTGCGGCGCGCCGCGACCTCGCTCACGAGCGCAGCGCGATCCACGTCGCGCGACCGCGGGCGTGGACCGTGCCGGCGCCGTCGTGCAGGCACACACCGGTGTGGGTCTTGCGGCCGTCGGCCTCTTCGAGCCACGACTCGACGACGTACTCCTCGCCGATCCTGACCGGCGCGGGGGAGAAGGCGATCGTCAGCCGGCCGAGCACGACCGGGAACGCACCCTGCGCCGGAGCGGAGCTCGGGCAGTCGAGCGCCGCCCAGACGAACTCCGGCGCGACGAGGCCCACGTCGCCCGCCCCCGCCGCGGGGACCCACGGCACCGCGAAGCGGCCGTCGCCCGCGCGCCCCGCGTACAGGCACAGTGCGTCCGCCGGGTCGCGGTCCGGGCCGCAGCCGAAGCACGTCGGAAACGGATGCCCGTCCGCCCAGCCGGCCGGATCCGCGGCCGCCCGGGCGCCCCCGAGGTCCACCGCCGGCGCCGTTGCGCCGTCCGGCGCGTCCACGGAACGCGCGGCCATGACCAGCTCGCCGCCGGCGCTCAGCTCGACCGCGCCCGTCGCGTCCTCCGCCACGACGAGCGGCGTCGCGAGCGGCACGGGCCGCCGCAGCGTCACCTCGACCGCTCCGCCCGGCGGGGGCTCGACGAGCACCGCCGCCCGCCCGGCGCTGTAGCCGCCGTGCCCCGAGTCGGGCGGTCCGTTGAAGCGCGGATCGATGACCACGTCCATCGCGAGCATCGTGCCCTATCCTGCCCGCCCCGTGGCGCGCGACTGGGACGACCTCTTCATCACCGGCAAGCCGAGCCTCATGCAGGCCGAGCCGGAGCCGGAGCGCGAGGAGCGGCGGCGCGGCTTCTTCCGCCGCATGCGCGAGAACATGCGCAAGACGCGCGAGGCGCTGAGCGCCGAGGTCCAGGCGACCCTCTTCCAGGGCGACCTCGACGAGGACACGTGGGAGCGCCTCGAGGAGGCGCTGATCTACGCCGACGTCGGCGCCCGCACCACCGCCCAGGTGGTCTCGCAGCTCGAGCAGGAGGCCGAGGAGGGCGACCTCGTCGGCGGCGAGGCGCTCACCGCGCGGCTCGCCGAGCTGCTGGCCAAGCTCGCCCGCACCGGCGACGACACGATCGACCTCCGCCACGAGCCGGCGGTGATCCTCGTCGTCGGCGTCAACGGCACGGGCAAGACGACGAGCATCGGCAAGCTGGCCTGGCACCTGCGCAAGACGCTCGGGCTCACCGTCGTCATCGGCGCCGCCGACACGTTCCGCGCCGCGGCGGTCGAGCAGCTCGAGCGCTGGGGCGAGCGCGCCGGCGTCGACGTCGTCAAGGGCGCCGAGGGCTCGGACCCCGGCGCCGTCGCCTTCGACGCGGTCGCCCGCGGCCGCGAGCGCGGCGCCGACGTCGTGATCGTCGACACCGCGGGCCGCCTCCACACCCAGCGCGACCTGATGGCCGAGCTGGAGAAGGTCCGCCGCGTCATCACCAAGCAGATGCCCGACGCGCCCCACGAGACGCTGATGACCGTCGACGCGACGACGGGCCAGAACGGCGTCCGCCAGGCCAAGCTGTTCGGCGAGTCCGTCGGCGTCACCGGGATCGTCCTCACCAAGCTCGACGGCACCGCCAAGGGCGGGATCGCGCTCGCGATCGCCAACGAGCTGAACCTCCCCGTGAAGCTGATCGGCATCGGGGAGCAGCTCGAGGACCTCCGGCCGTTCGACGCCGACGAGTTCGCCCGCGCGCTGCTGACGTGAGCGGGGCGGGCCGCGTCCTCGCCGTCCGGGCGGGCGACGGGTCCGTGACGGTGACCGCCGGGGGCGGGCTGGCCGAGGACGCGGTGGTGGAGCTCGGCTCGGTGACCAAGGCCGTGACCGGCCTGCTGCTCGCCGACGCGGTGACCCGCGGCGAGGTCGAGCTCGGCACGGAGCTCGCCGCCTGCCTGCCCGGCGCCCGGGCGGGCATCACGCTCGAGCGGCTCGCCACGCACACCGCCGGGCTGCCGCGCGTGCCGCTCGCGCTGCTGCGGCGGGTCGGCTTCCTCGACACGACCGATCCCTACTCGCGCACGACCGTCGAGGAGCTCGTGGCCGACCTCGCCGGCGTCCGCATGCGCCGCGCGGGCCGCCCGCGCTACAGCAACCTCGGCGCCGCGCTGCTCGGCCAGGCGCTCGCCGCCCGGGCCGGCACGACGTACGAACGGCTGGCGACGGAGCGGATCCTGGTCCCGCTCGGCCTCACCGAGGTCTGGGCCGAGGGCGGGCCGGCGCCCGCGCAGCCGCACGGCCGCGGCGGGCGGCCCGTCCCGGCGTGGCAGCTCGGCGCCTACGCGCCCGCGGGCTGCCTGCGCGGCACGGTCCGCGGCGCGCTCGGGCTCGCGGCGGGCTGTCTCGCCCCGCCGCCGGACCTGGCCGAGGCGGTCACGCTCGCGCTCACCCGCCGCGCGGGCCGCCATGGCCTCGGTCACGGGCTGGGGTGGCTCGAGGCCCGCGGCATGTGGTGGCACAACGGCGGCACGAACGGGAGCCGCGCGTTCGTCGCGCTCCGGCCCGCGAGCGGCCGCGCGGTCGCCGCGGTGGCGAACTCCCGCAAGGCGCCCGACCGCGCGGCAGTCGCTCAGTTGAACTCGTAGTCGAGGGCGATCCGCCCGTGCTCCATCACCGCCGTGCCGCGCAGGCCGGCCAGCTCGCCGGTGCCCGAGCCGGGGACGACGTAGCCCCACTGGCCGCCCTCCCAGGCGCCGTGCTGGAGCACGAACGTCCCGCTGCGGCCGTCGAGCGTGCCTGTGATGCGCTCGTTCGCGAGGTAGGCGAGCTCGCCCGACGTGAGCAGCTCGGCCAGCGACTCGCCCGCCAGCGCGCCCGCGTAGGCCTTGCCGACCACGGCGCGCGTCGAGGGCGGCCCCTCGGCGGGCGCGTCGTACGTCTCCGCGTCCCAGCGGGTGATCTCGAACGTCGCGTCGATCCTCGTCACGCCATGCCCTCCAGCTGCCGCGTCAGCTCCTCCTCGGAGACGTCGCGGACGTGCGTCGCCACCGCCCAGCGGTGCCCGAACGGGTCCCGCACGGAGCCCGCGCGGTCGCCGTGGACGTGCTCCGTCACCGGGTTGATCTCCTCCGCGCCCGCGGCCACCGCCCGTGCGTGGAGCGCGCCGGCGTCCTCCACGTAGAGCGTGATGAACGCCGAGGAGGGCGCCTCGCGCTCGGGCGCGACCATGCCGTGCGCGGGCATCGCGTCGCACACCGTCACCATCGCGCCGCCGATCCGCAGCGCGGCGTGGACGAGCATGCCGCCCGCCTCGAGCCGCGTCACGACCTCGGCGCCGAACGCCTGCTCGTAGAAGTCGATGGCCGCCGCGCCGTCGGCGACGACCAGGTTCGGGGTCACCGTGCCGAACCCCTCGGGAATGGGCTGCACCTGGGTCATGCCCGCCACGCTAGGCCGGGGACCCGCCGGGTTCTTGGAAGAATGCGACACGTGGCCGAGACGGCGAGCACGCGGGGGATCCTGCGCCCGCACGAGGGCCGCCGGCACTTCGCGCTGCACCGCGAGCTCCCGTCCGCTGACCTCGCGACCTGGGTCGAGCGCCACTGGATGGTCGAGTGGGACCTGGAGGAGCCCTACACCCAGGAGCTGCTCAACCACCCGACGGTGAACATGGCCGTCGAGCCGGGCTTCGCCGGCGTCTACGGGATCCGCACGGACCGCGACCGCAAGCAGATCGACGGCCGCGGCCGCGTCGTCGGCGTGAAGTTCCGCCCGGGCGCCTTCCAGCCGTTCTGGGGCCGCTCCGTCCACCTGCTCACGAACCGGACGCTCCCGCTCACCGCGGTGTTCGGGCCCGGGGCGGCCGCGCTCGCCGACGCCGTCCGCGCGGAGGGCGAGCGCCCCTTCGCGGTCATGGAGGAGTTCCTCCGCGCGCGGCTCCCGCCGCCCGACCCGGCGCTCGACACGATCGCGGAGATCGTCGCGACGATGCTCGACGACCCGGCGGTGGCGCGCGTCGACGCCCTCGCCGCGCGGCACGGGATGAGCACGCGCACGCTCCAGCGGCTGTTCCGCCGCTACGTCGGCGTGAGCCCGAAGTGGGTGCTCAAGCGCTACCGCCTGCACGAGGCCGCCGAGCGGATCGCGGAGGGCCGGGACGGCAGCTGGGCGGCGACCGCGCTCGAGCTCGGCTACTTCGACCAGGCCCACTTCGTCCGCGACTTCACCGCCCTGATCGGGACGTCGCCTGCGCGGTACGCGGCCTAGTCCGTGCCGAAGATGCGGTCGCCCGCGTCGCCCAGCCCGGGGCGGATGTAGCCGCGCTCGTCGAGCTCGCGGTCGACCGCGGCGCAGAAGACCGGCACCTCCGGGTGCTTCTCGCGCACGGCGTCGAGCCCCTCGGGCGCGGCGACGAGGCAGACGAAGCGCAGCCGCCCGACGCCGTCCTTCTTCAGCCGGTCGAGCGCGCTCACGGCGGAGCCGCCGGTGGCCAGCATCGGGTCGACGACGATGACCTCGGCGTCGGGCGTGTGGCGCGGGATGGACTCGTAGTAGCCGACGGGCTGCAGCGACTCCTCGTCGCGATAGAGGCCGAGGTGGCCGACGCGGGCCTCGGGGATGAGCCGGAGCGCCCCGTCGGTCATGCCCAGGCCGGCGCGCAGGATCGCGATGACGACGATCTCGTCCGCCAGGCGCATCCCGCCCGTCGTCTCGAGCGGGGTCTCGATCGCGTCCTCGCGGACGCGGAGGTCGCGCAGCGCCTCGAACAGCAGCAGCATCGAGATGTCGGACAGGCGGCGGCGGAAGTCGCCCGAGGGCGTGGCCTTGTCACGCAGCACGGAGAGGTGGCGGGCGACCAGCGGGTGGTCGACGACGGTGACGCCGGTCATGCCCGGGGACGCTATAGCCTCATCGCCCATGACGGAGCCGAGCCGCAACGTGGAGCTCAAGGCGCACGACCCCGATCCCGCCCGGACGCTCGAGCGCGCGCTCGCCGCGGGTGCTCGCGACGAGGGCCTGCTGCGCCAGCGCGACACCTACTTCCACGTCCCCGCCGGGCGGCTCAAGCTGCGCGAGCAGGAGCCGGGCGGGGCGACCCTGATCGCCTACGAGCGTCCCGACGAGGCCGCCGAGCGCGTCTCGAGCTACCGGCTCGTCGAGGTCCCGGACGCCGGCGCGCTGCGCGACGCGCTCGCCGCCGTCAACGGGGTCGACGTCGTCGTGGTCAAGCGCCGCCACCTCCTGATGTGGGAGACGGTCCGCATCCACCTCGACGAGGTCCGCGGGCTCGGCTCGTTCCTCGAGCTCGAGGCCGTCGCCGAGCCGGGGAGCGACCTCAGCCGCGAGCGCGCCCGGGTCGCCCACCTGCGGGAGGCGCTGGAGATCCGCGACGACGCGCTGCGCGAGGGCTCCTACGCCGACGCGCTGCGCGGCACGACGGACGGCCCGGCGGGGGAGCCCGACCCGGAGCTCGTGGCACTCGCGCGCGAGGCCGCCGGCCGCGCCTACGCGCCCTACTCGAACTTCCCCGTCGGCGCCGCCGTCCGCACGACGGACGGCCGCCGCTACAGCGGCGCCAACGTCGAGAACGCCGCCTACCCCCAGGGCCAGTGCGCCGAGGCCTCCGCGATCGGCGCGCTCGTCGCCGGCGGGGGCGGCGAGATCGCCGAGGTCGTCGTGGCCGCGCCCAGCCGGGAGCTGTGCACGCCCTGCGGCGGCTGCCGCCAGCGGCTGCGCGAGTTCACGTCGGACGAGGCGCCGATCCACCTCGTCGACCTCGAGCGCGTGCGCCGCACCACCAGCCTCGGGGAGCTGCTGCCGCTGTCCTTCGGCCCGGAGCACCTGGCCGCATGAGCGCCGCCGCCGCCGCGGTCGCCGAGCGCGCCCCCGGCTTCACCCCGCGCCTGGGCCTGATGCTCGGCTCCGGCCTCGGCGAGCTCGCCGAGCAGCTCGCCGACCGCGTCGAGATCCCCTACGGCGAGATCCCCGGCCTCCACGTCGGCGGCCTCGCCGGCCACAAGGGCACGCTCAACCTGGGCCTGCTCGCCGGCAAGCCCGTCGCCATCTTCGCCGGCCGCTGGCACGTCTACGAGGGCCTGGGCCGCGACGCGATCACGACGCCGATCCGCATGCTGCGGGCGCTCGGCGCGGAGGCGCTCGTGCTCACCAACGCCGCTGGCTCGCTGCGGCCCGAGGCCGGGCCGGGGAGCCTGGTCTGCATCGGCGACCACATCAACCTGCTCGGCTTCAACCCGCTCGTCGGCCCGAACGACGACAGCGCCGGCCCCCGGTTCCCGTCGCTGCGCGGCGCCTACGACCCGGAGCTGCGCGAGCGGCTGCACGCCGCCGCCGACGGGCTCGGCACGACCCTCCACGACGGCGTCTACCTCGCCGTCACCGGCCCGAGCTTCGAGACGCCGGCCGAGATCCGCGCCTTCCGCACGCTCGGCGCTGACCTCGTCGGCATGAGCACGGTGCCCGAGGTGATCGTCGCCCGCCACTGCGGCCTGCGCTGCGCGGCGATCTCGGCGGTGACCAACCTCGCCGAGGGCATGGGCGGCGAGGAGCTCTCGCACGAGCAGACGCTCCGCGTCGCCAAGGAGGGGGCCGAGCGGCTCGGCCCGCTGATCGAGCGCTTCGTGGCGGAGCTCGATCTCATCGGCGTCACCGACGGAGTCGGGAAGTGACGCACGTCAACTTGATCCCCCAGGAGCTCATCCGCAAGAAGCGCGACGGCGGCACGCTCAGCGACGAGGAGCTGGCCTTCATCGTCGAGGGCATCGCCAGCGGCGGCCTCAGCGACGGCCAGATCGCCGCCTTCGCCATGGCCGTCTTCTTCCGCGACCTCTCCGATCCCGAGCGCGTCGCGCTCACCGGCGCGATGACGCGCTCCGGCATGGTCCTGCAGTGGGACGACGGGCCCGTGCTGGACAAGCACTCCACCGGCGGGGTGGGCGACAAGGTCTCGCTCCTGCTCGCCCCGATCCTCGCCGCGTGCGGCGGCAAGGTGCCGATGATCTCGGGCCGCGGCCTGGGCCACACCGGCGGGACGCTCGACAAGCTCGACTCGATCCCGGGCTACAAGACCGCGCCCGACCTCGCGCTCCTGCGCGCGACGGTGGCCGACGCGGGCTGCGCGATCATCGGCCAGACGCCCGACCTCGCGCCCGCCGACCGCCGCTTCTACGCGCTGCGCGACGCCACGGCGACCGTCGAGTCGATCCCGCTCATCGTCGGCTCGATCCTCTCCAAGAAGCTCGCCGCGGGGCTCGACGCGCTCGTCATGGACGTCAAGGCCGGCTCCGGCGCGTTCCTGCCGGAGCGGGAGCGGTCCGCCGAGCTCGCGCGCGCGATCATCACCGTCGCCCGCGGCAACGGCCTCGCCTGCGAGGCGCTGCTCACCGACATGGACCAGGTCCTGGGCCGCACGGCGGGCAACGCGGTCGAGGTGCGCGAGGCGGTCGGCGCGCTCGCCCACCCGCGCGGGGCGGAGCCGCGGCTGATCGAGGTCACGCTCGCGCTGTGCGCCACGCTGCTGCGGCTCGGCGGCGTGCACGCCACGGACGAGGAGGCGCGCGCCGCGGCCGGCGAGGCGCTCACGAGCGGCGCCGCCGCGGAGCGGTTCGGCGCGATGAGCCGCGCCCTCGGCGGCCCGGCGGACATCGTCGACGACCCCGACCGCCACCTGCCGCGCGCCCCGCACGCGCTGGAGGTCTTCCCCGAGGAGGCGGGCCGCGTCCGCGCGATCGCCGTCCGCGACGTCGGCGTCGCCGTGCTCGAGCTCGGCGGCGGACGCCTGCGCGAGGACCAGGGCATCGACCACGCCGTCGGGCTGGTCGACGTCGCCGGGCTGGGGGAGGAGGTCGGCCACGGCGCCCGCCCGCTCGCCGTCGTCCACGCGGCCGACGCCGCGTCCGCCGAGCGCACCGCCGCCCGGCTGCGCGAGGCGTTCACGGTCGGTGACGCGCCGGACGCGCTGCCCGTGCTGACCGAGGCCGTGGTGTGAGCGTCCCGCTCGCCGAGCTCCACGTCCACCTCGAGGCGACCGCCTCGCCCGCGCTCATCCGCCGGCTGGCGGCGCGCCACGGGATGGAGGTGCCGCCCGGCACGCTCGACGGCGACACCTACGTCTGGC
>JBEVIG010000160.1:0-7810 GCA_040510855.1 Solirubrobacteraceae bacterium | reverse complement strand
GGCGTCGGCGCGGGATCGGCGGGCGGGGCGTACGCGACCGCGGCCGCGGCGTCGAGCCGCGCGCCGGTGACCGCCTTCCCGGCGAGCGCGGGCACGGGCTGCGCGGAGTCGAGCAGCGCCTGCTTGCGCTGCGCGCTCGTCCAGCCCGGGTGCCCGGCCGCGACGAGCGCGGCGGCGCCCGCGACGTGGGGCGTCGCCATCGAGGTCCCGCTCATCGAGCCGAAGCCGCCGCCCGGCACGGTGGAGAGCACGCCCTCGCCCGGTGCGAAGAGGTCGACGCTCGCCGCCCCGACGTTGGAGAACGGCGCGGGCGTGTCATCGGGCCGCGAGGCGCCGACGCAGACGAGGTTCGGCTCGGGATAGGCACACGGGTAGGTGGGCGCGACGTCGTTGTCGTCGCCGACCTGGTCGGCGCCGCCGTTGCCCGCCGCCACCACGTACAGCGTGCCGGGATGGGCGGCGATCGCCGCCCGCTCGACCATCGTGGGAGCGGACGAGCCGAGCGAGGCGTTGACGACGGGCACGCCGAGGTCGCCCGCGTACGCGAACGCCGCGGCCGTGTCGGTCGTGTAGCCGCTGCCGCTCGCGCTCAAGGCCTGCAGCGGCAGCAGCCCCGACTCCGGCGCGACGCCGACCACGCCGGCGTCGTCGGCCGCCGCGAGCACGGTGCCGGCGACGTGCGTGCCGTGGCCGTGGCCGTCGGCGGGCAGGTTGTCGCCGGCGGAGAAGTCCCAGCCGCGCCAGTCGTCGACGTAGCCGTTGAGGTCGTCGTCGATCCCGTTCGCCTCCCGGCCGCCGCCGCGCTCGCCCGGATTGCCCGCGATCCGCCCCGCGAGGTCCGCGTGCGCGGCGTCGACGCCCGTGTCGACCACCGCCACCGTCACGCCCGCGCCGCGGGTGGTGAGCCAGGCGGCGCCGGCGCGCACCTTCGCGAGGCCCCACGGGGCCGTGTCGGCCTGCACCGTCCGGACGCGGACGGGCTCCGCCCAGGCGACGGCGGGGTCGTCGCGCAGCGCCTCGAGCGCGCGCCGCTCCCTCCCGTCGTCCGCCACGACGACCTCGACCCGCGGCAGCCCTTGGACGGCGCCGGCGGGCTCCACGCCGGCCCGGTCGAGCACGGCCGACCGAGCGGTCCCGGGCTCGCGCTGCAGCACGAGGTCCGCGCGCGCGGGGGCGGCCGCGGCGAGCGCGACCAGCACTCCGATCAGGGCCATGCGCATCATCTCTCCGGAAAGGAGTCGGCCCCGTCCGCCGGATCGCGCAGCCCCCGACTCGGGCCGCGGACGAACAGCCCATGGGTACCCTGCTTGCGCCCACACCCTGGACCCCGGAACGAAGGAGACGGCCCCTGTGATCGGGATGGTGCTCGCCGCCGGCGCGGGCCGGCGCCTCGCGCCCTATACGGACACGCTGCCCAAGACGCTGGTGCCGGTCGACGGCGACCGGACGATCCTCGACATCGCGCTGGCCAACCTGAAGGCGGCCGGCCTGGACGAGATCGTCGTCGTCACGGGCTACGCCGCGGGCGCGGTCGAGGAGCGCAAGGCGGAGCTGGAGGAGCGCCACGGCGTGCGGCTCGAGCTCGTCTTCAACCCGAAGGCCGAGGAGTGGAACAACGCCTACTCCCTGTGGTGCGCCCGCGACCACTTCGCCCGCGGGGTGATCCTCGTCAACGGCGACACGGTGCACCCGGCGAGCGTCGAGGAGACGCTGCTGGCCTCCCGCGGTGCGCCGATCCTGCTCGCCCTCGACGACGCGAAGGCGCTCGGCGAGGAGGAGATGAAGGTCCACGTCGACGACGGCCGGATGACGCGCATCAACAAGGCGCTCGATCCGGAGACCTCCCAGGGCGAGTACATCGGGCTCACGCTGATCGAGCCCGAGGCCGCCGAGGAGCTCGCCGACGCGCTCAAGGCCACCTTCGAGCGCGACCCGCAGCTCTACTACGAGGACGGCTTCCAGGAGTACGCGAACCGCGGCGGGCACGTCGGCGTCGCGTCCGTCGGCGGCATCGAGTGGGTCGAGGTCGACGACCAGCGCGACCTGGCCCGGGCCCAGGAGGTCGCTTGCCGCTGCTGACCCGCATGATCGGCGCCCCGCTGTCGGTCGACATCGGGCCCGGCGCGGTCGCGCAGCTCGCGCCGCTCCTCGCGGACCGGCGGATCTCGTCGGGCGGGCACGTCGCCGTGGTCGTCGGACCCGGGCTGGGCGAGGAGATCGCCGACACGCTGCGCCCGCTGCTCGCCAACGCCGACTTCTCGACGCTCGGCGACGGCGGCGTGCACGAGGCCTACGAGCTCGCCAAGCGCGTCCGCGCGGGCTCGTTCGACGCGGTCGTCGGCATCGGCGGCGGGCGCACGCTCGACGTCGCGAAGCTGGCCTCCACGCTCGGCGGGCTGCCGATGGTGGCCGTCGCGACCTCGCTCGCGCACGACGGCATCGCCTCGCCGGTCGCGTCGCTCGAGGAGGGCGGCCGCAAGGGCTCGTTCGGCGTGCAGATGCCGATCGCGCTCGTCGTCGATCTCGACTACGTGCGCCGCTCGGAGCCCGAGATGCGCCGCTCCGGCATCGGCGACGTGATCTCGAACCTGTCGGCGATCGCCGACTGGCAGCTCGCGGGGCGGGAGCGCGGCGAGCCCGTCGACGGCGTCGCGGTGACGTTCGCGCGCACGGCCGCCACCTCGATCCTGCACCGCACCGACGGCGTCGACGACCCCGACTTCCTGATCGCGCTGGCCGAGGCGCTCGTGCTGTCCGGCCTGGCGATGGCCACGGCGGGCTCGAGCCGCCCCTGCAGCGGCGGCGACCACGAGATCCTGCACGCGATCGACCAGCTCTACCCCGGCACCGCCCGGCACGGCGAGCTGGCCGGCGCGGCCAGCCTCTTCTGCGCGGTGCTGCGCGAAGACGCCGCGATGGCGGCCGACATCGACGCCTGCCTGCGCCGCCACGGGCTGCCGCGCACGCCCGCGGAGCTCGGCCTCGGCGAGGAGCAGTTCACGGCCGCGGTCCTCCACGCGCCCGGGACGCGCCCGGACCGCTACACCGTGCTCGAGCACCTCGGCCTGGGCGAGCAGGAGGTGGCAGCGCGTGTCCGCGAGTTCGCAGCGGCCTTCGCTTGAGGCGCTGCGCGGCGTCGCACAGCCGCCGTCGATCTTCGCGCGCAACAGCGGCGAGCACTGGGCCGGGCGGCTCTACGTGCGCCGCTACTCGATCCAGCTGACGCGGCTGCTGGTCCCCACGCGGGTCACGCCGAACGCCCTGACGTGGCTGATGCTCGCGGTCGGCCTGGCCGCGGCCGCCGTGCTGACGCTGCCCGGGATCTGGCCCGCGGTCGCCGCGGTGCTGCTGATCCAGGCCCAGATCCTGCTCGACTGCTCCGACGGCGAGCTCGCGCGCTGGCGCCAGCAGTTCTCGGTGAAGGGCGTCTACCTCGACCGGCTCGGCCACTACGTGACGGAGACCGCGCTGCCGATCGCGCTCGGCATCCGCGCCGACGGCGGCTGGGACGACGTGGGCGGCACGTACACGACGCTCGGCCTCCTCGCCGCGGTCCTGGCGCTCATGGTGCGGATGGAGGGCGTGCTCGTCGGCGTTGCGCGCGCGGAATCGGGCCTCGGGTCGGTCGCCGACACGGCGGCCGCGGCGGCGCCGCGCGAGGGGCTCCTGCGGACCGTGCGGCGCTGGCTGGCGCTGTTCCCCTTCTTCCGCGCGTTCGTGGCCATCGAGGCGACGCTGCTGGCGCTGCTGGCGGCGATCGGCGACGCGATCGTGGGCGACCTCGAGGTGACGCGGCTGCTCGTGATCGTCCTCGTGCCGGTGGCGGCGATCACCGCCGTCGGGCGGCTCGCGGCGATCATGAGCTCGGAGCGATTGCGGTGACGCCGGCCTACGGCTGCGTCGTGCTGACGGCGGGCCGGCGGCCGGACGACCTGCGGCGTGCCGTCGGGTCGCTTCTCAAACAGCGCGGCGTGACGCTCGACGTGGTGGTCGTCGGCAACGGCTGCGAGCCCGAGGGCGTGCCGGACGGCGTGCCGGTCGTGGCGCTCGAGCGCGACGACGGCATCCCCGCCGGGCGCAACGCGGGCGTACCGCACGTCGGGGGCGAGCTGCTCTTCTTCCTCGACGACGACGCCGAGATCGCCGGCGACGACGCACTGGCCCGCGTCGCGGCCCTGTTCGCCGCCGATCCCGCGCTCGGGCTCGTCCAGCTCGGGCCGCAGGCCCGCGAGCCCGGCGGGCGCCGCTCGCGCGACTGGGTCCCGCGGCTGCGGGTCGGCGACCCGACGCGCCCGGGCGAGAGCACCGTGGTGTGGGAGGGCGCCGTCGGGATCCGCCGCGCCGCGTGGGAGCAGGCGGGCCCCTGGCCGGCCGAATTCCGCTTCGTCCACGAGGGCGTCGACCTCGGCTGGCGACTGATGGACGCGGGCTGGACCATGCGCTACGCGGGCGACATCCCGGTCCTCCATCCCTCGCCCGCCGGGACCGCGCACGGGTATTCGTACTATTTCGGTGCGCGCAACCGAGTGTGGCTCGCGCGCCGCCATCTGCCGCTGCCGCTCGGAATCATCTTCGTGACCTCCTTCGCGCTGCGCACCGTGCCCCGCCTGAAGTCCCGGCGAGCGCTGCAGGAAGCGGCGCGGGGGTACCGCGATGGTATGCGGCAGGACGCCGGCCCCCGCCGGCGGCTGCAGGTCAGGACCATGGTGCGGATGACCCGCGCCGGGCGACCGCCCATCATCTAGATAGATCCACGTGACAACCGCGCCCCCGCACCCCCACCGTCCCGAGAACGAATTCGCGACGCAGCACCACGTGTACGAGCCCCACATCGTGGGGCTGCCGCCGCTGGGGCCGTACATCCGCGAGGTCTGGCGCCGGCGCTCGTTCGCGTTCGAGCTGTCGCGCACGAAGCTGCGGGCGCAGCACTTCAACACGGTCTTCGGGCAGCTCTGGCTCGTCCTGAACCCGCTGTTCCTGGCGGGCGTCTACTTCGTGCTGGTCGACATCCTGCGCGGCGGCTCGAGCGGGCCGGGCTACTTCGCCCATCTCGTCGTGTGCATCTTCGCCTACCACCTCGTCTCCGACGCGGTGCGCAGCGGCACCCGCGCGGTCGTCTCGGGCGGGCGGCTGATCCTGAACTCGGCCTTCCCGCGCGTCCTGCTGCCGTTCGCCTCGGTGATCAGCGCGACGAAGAAGTTCCTGCCCACGATGCTCGTCTACATCCCGTTCCACATCGCGAGCGGCCGGCCGATCGATCTCCAACTGTTGTGGATCGTCCCGCTGACCGGCCTGATGATCGTGCTCGCTTCGGGGCTGGCGATGATCGTCTCGGCGCTGCAGGTGTACTTCCGCGACCTCAAGAACATCATCCCCTACGCCCTGCGGCTCGGCCTCTACGTCTCGCCGATCCTCTACTTCGCCGAGGAGATGCCGCGGGAGTACCGGTGGCTGCTCAACGCGAACCCCATCGGCCAGCTGCTGGCCGCGTGGAGCGACGCGATCATCCTCGGGATCTCGCCGACGACGACGCAGCTCGCTGTGGCGTGCGCCTGGGCGTTCGGCCTGTTCCTCGCCGGCTTCCTCTTCTTCGTCTCCCGGGAGCGTGAGTTCGCTGTCCGACTCTGACGGCAACTCCGTTCTCGTCCACGACGTCTCGGTCACCTACCGGACGTCGCTGGAGAAGCGGCCGACGCTCAAGTCGACGGTCAAGCGGCTCGGCCGCCGCGAGCGCATCGTGCGCGAGGTCGAGGCGCTCAAGCACGTCTCGTTCCAGGTGCCGCAGGGCTCCGTGCTCGGCGTGATCGGCGCGAACGGCGCCGGCAAGTCGACGCTGATGCGCGCGATCGCGGGGATCCTGCCCCCGACCTCGGGCAAGGTCGAGGTCTACGGCCGCGTCAGCACGCTGCTCGCGCTCGGCGTCGGCTTCAACAAGGACCTCACGGGCCGCGACAACGTGCGCCTCGGCGGGCTGGCCGCCGGGCTCGACCGCGCGGTGCTCGCCGAGAAGTACGACGAGATCGTCGAGTTCGCGGAGCTGGGCGAGTTCATGGACATGCCGATGCGGACCTACTCGTCCGGCATGTACGGCCGCCTGGCCTTCTCCGTCGCGGTCAACATGGACCCCGACATCCTCATCATCGACGAGGCGCTCTCCGTCGGCGACGCGCGCTTCCGCCGCAAGTCGGCGAACAAGATGAAGGAGCTCTGCTCGCAGGACCGCACGGTGGTGCTCGTCTCGCACGCGCTCCAGACCGTCCGCGACCTCTGCGACCAGGCGATCTGGCTGGACCACGGCGTGATGCAGATGTGGGACGAGCCGGACGCCGTGGTCGACGCCTACACGGAGTTCCTCGAGGTGGGCCAGGACGCGCTCACGCTCGAGGACGTCTGACCTGACGACGCCCGCGGCCCGCGTTCCCTAATCTACAACCGGATGGTTGTAGATATGCCCGCCGACGAGGACGTGGACCGCCTGTTCCATGCGCTCTCGGACACGACGCGCCGGGACATCCTCCACCGCTGCATCGCCGGGGAGCCGTCCGTCTCGCGCCTCGCCGAGGTCTACCCGATGAGCTTCGCGGCCGTGCAGAAGCACGTCGCCGTGCTGGAGCGCGCCGGCCTCGTCACGAAGGAGCGCCGCGGGCGCGAGCAGCTCGTCCGCACGGACGGCGCGGCCGTCGAGCGGGCGCGCCGGGCCCTCGACGAGCTCGAGGCGGCGTGGCGCGGGCGCGTCGAGCGCATGGCGGTGCTGATCGCCGAGATGCCCGGATGAGCATCGTCAGCATCGACAAGGACGCCGAGAACCTCCGCCTCGTCCTCGTGGCGGAGTTCGCGGCCCCGATCGAGCGCGTCTGGCGGCTCTGGTCCGACCCGCGGCAGCTCGAGCGCTGGTGGGGTCCGCCGAGCCACCCGGCGACCGTCGAGGAGCACGACCTCTCCGCGGGCGGCACCGTCACCTACTTCATGACCGGCCCGGAGGGCGAGCGCACGCGCGGCTGGTGGCGCGTCACGGCGGCCGAGCCGCCGCGGGCGCTCGAGTTCACCGACGGCTTCGCGGACGCGGAGGGCGCGCCGAACGGCGACCTGCCGGCGACCGCGGTCCGCGTGCGGCTCGCGGAGCGCGACGGCACCACGCGGATGGAGCTGCGCTTCACCTTCGAGTCCGGCGAGCACATGGCGATGCTGGAGCGCTGGGGCGCGTTCGACGTGTTCCCGCAGTCGGTGGCCCAGATGGACGCCATCGTCGCCGGCTCCGCCTGAATCCCCACGACAAACCCGAGGAGGCGCCCACGTGCGCAAGATCAAGGCCCACTTCTTCATCTCCCTCGACGGCGTCGTCGAGTCGCCCGACAAGTGGCACTTCCCGTACTTCGACGAGGAGATGGGCGATGCGGTCGGCGCGGGCTTCGCCGGCTCGGACGCGATGCTCATGGGCCGCGTGCTCTACGAGGAGTGGGCGGCCTACTGGCCCGAGCACGCCGACGAGCCGTTCGGCGAGGTCATGAACGGCATGAAGAAGTACGTGCTCTCCAGCACGCTGACGTCCGCGGACTGGAACAACGCCGAGGTCGTCTCGGGCGACGTCGCCGGGACGCTCGCGGAGATCAAGGCCGGCGAGGGCGGCGACATCGCGATGTCCGGCAGCGGCACGACCGTGCGCTGGCTGCTGCGCAACGGGCTCCTCGACGAGCTCAACCTGCTCGTGCACCCGATCGTCGTCGGCGATGGCATGGCTCGCTTGTTCCCGCCGGACGAGCCGACCATCCCGCTCGCGCTGCTGAGCTCGCAAACCTTCAAGAGCGGGGTG
>JBEVIG010000159.1:0-15851 GCA_040510855.1 Solirubrobacteraceae bacterium | reverse complement strand
AACGGCTCGAGCACCTGCGAGCTCGCTCCGCCTCGCAGCACGGCGGACGGCTCGCCGTGGATCTGGCGGATCTCGGCGGGGTCCGAGACGAGCACCATCGGCGCGTCCGCCCACAGCGTGCGCAGCGTGAACGGCTCCCCGTAGCGGGCGGCGCCGCGCCGCAGGAGGTCGGTCGGCCGCGCGATCCACTCGAGCGTCTGGACCACACGGGGGCTGGACGGACCCGGCGGAAGCATGGGAGACCGGATTCTCACAGGACGCGGCCCTCGACTCGGCCCATGATCCGGTCTCCCCCGGAACCGGATCTCCCCGGGATCCGCGCACTCGGGTCGGCCTCGTGATCCGGTTCCGCAGGAACCGGAATCGTCCAGCGGGTGTAGAAGGGGCGGTGGTGGGCCGGCCACTGGAAGAGACCGAGTTGGTCGAGCGCGCGCGCGACGGCGACGCCGCCGCGTTCGCGGCGCTCGTCCGCGGCCATCAGGAGATCGCCTTCAGGACCGCCTATCTCATCACGGGCAACGCCGCCGACGCGGAGGACGCCGCGCAGGAGGGCTTCATCAAGGCCCGCCGCGCCCTCGGCCGCTTCCGGGCGGGTGAGCCGCTGCGGCCGTGGCTGCTGGCGATCGTCGCCAACGAGGCCCGCAACCGCCGCCGCTCGGCCGGGCGCCGCGCGGCCCTCGCGCTCCGCGCCGCGGGCGAGGCGCGCCCGTCCGGGGAGGCGGCCCCCTCCCCGGAGGCGGCGCTCCTCGCCGGCGAGCGCAGGGCGGCGCTGCTCGACGCCATCGCGCGGCTGCGGGAGGACGACCGGACCGTGATCGGCTGCCGCTACCTGCTCGAGCTCTCCGAGGCCGAGACCGCGGCCGCGCTCGGCGTCCGGGCCGGCACCGTCAAGTCGCGCCTCTCGCGGGCGCTCGAGCGCCTGCGGGCCGAACTGGGGGAGGACGCGCGTGGCTGAGCTCCACGACGAGCTGCTCCTCCTCGAGGCCGACTGGCCCGACACGCCCGACCTGGTCGAGGCCGTGCTGGCCACGCCCGCGCCGGCCGCCCGCCGCCGCCGGCCCTGGAAGCCCGCGCTCGCCGCGCTCCTCGCCACCGTCGCAGTTGTGATGGCCGTCGAGCCCGCGCGCTCGACCGTGCTCGAGTGGCTGGGTCTCAAGAGCGTCGAGGTCGAGCGCCGCGAGCCCACGCCGGTGCCGGGGGCGACGCTCCAGCTCGGCATCCCCCTCTCGGCCGGCGAGGCCCGCGAGCGGTACGGCGACCTGGCCGGCCCGCCGTCCGGCCTCGGCGACCCCGGCGGGATCTATGCGCACGACGGCGGCGTCGCGTTCGTCTACGCCGACCCGGACGTCCTCGTCCAGCGCTTCCCGGGCCGCGTGCGCGAGTTCATCCAGAAGACGGTCGGCGCCGCCGCGAGCCTCGAACGCCTCCGCGTCGGCGGCGACCCCGCCTACTGGATCGAGGGCGCGCACGGCTTCGCCTACCGGAACCGGGACAGCGTCGACTACGAGGACCAGCGGATCGCGGGCAACACGCTCCTTGTCGAGCGCCCCTCGGGCGAGCTCATCCGCGTCGAGGGGGACGTCGACCGCGACCGCGCGATCGCGATCGCGGAGTCCGTCCCGGGCTAGATCCCGCGCAATGCCTCGGTCGGGGCCAGCCGGGCCGCCCGGAGCGCCGGGTAGGAGCCCGCGACCGCGCCGATCAACACCGCGGCGGCGAGGCCGCCCGCGAGTGCCTCGGGCGGCACGACCAGCGCCCAGCCCTGGCTCCCCGCGTAGCCCGCGGTGACCGCCGCGCCCAGCGCGACGCCCGCGAGCCCGCCGGCCGCCGCCAGCAGCAGCGACTCGCACAGGAACTGCGCGCCGACGTGGCGCCGCCGTGCGCCCAGCGCGCGCCGCAGGCCGACCTCCGAGCGCCGCTCGAGCACCGAGATGACCATCACGTTCGCGATCCCCACCCCGCCGACCAGCAGCGCGACCGCGCCGAGGCCGAGGAACAGCGAGGTGAACGCGGTCTTCGCCGCGGCCTTCGCCTCCAGCGCGTCCGACGGCCGTGACACGTCGACCTCCTCGGGCCGCTCCGGGTTCGCGGTCGCGCCGAGCAGGTCGCGGGTCGCCTCGACCGCGCCGGGCGCGGCGCGGACGTAGACCGTCGACGCGTCCCGCTCGCCTCCGAGCCACCGCTCCGCCGCGTCGAAGCCGACGAGCGCGGTGTCGTCGAGCGCGGGCGCGAGCGCGACGGGCTCGAGGATCCCCGCCACGGAGAACCAGCGCCCGCCGAGGAACACGCGCGCGCCCGTCTCCGCGATCCCGAGCTCGTCGGCGGCGTTCGCGCCGAGCACCACCGTCGGGTAGCGCGCGAGCGCCGGATCGAGGAACCGGCCGGCGCGCAGCTCGGCGCCGACGGTCGCGGCCAGCTCCGGATCGGCCGCCGCGACCGCGATCCCGCCCGTCTCGGCCTCGTCGACCAGGTCATTGCGCCGCACGCTCACGCCGTCGAGGTTGCGCACCGCCGCGACCGCCTCGACGCCCTCGGCCCGCGCGAGCATCGGCGCCGCCGACTCGGGCAGGGAGACCTCGTCCCCGAGGAACGACTGCCCGGGTGCGACGCGCAGGAGGTTGGTGCCCAGCCGGTCGATCTGCGCGAGCAGGTCGGCCCGCGAGGACTCCGAGATGCCGAGCACCGCGACCATCGAGGCGATCCCGATGGCGATGCCGAGCGCGGAGAGCACCGCCCGCAGCCGCCGCGTCCGCAGCCCGACCGAGCCGGTCCGCAGCACATCGGCGGCGGGCATGCGGCTCGGGGCGAGCGCGCTCACGACGCCACCGCCAGCGCCGGGCCGGTGTCGGCCTCCACCACGCCGTCGCGCAGCGCGATGCGGCGGGGGAGCGCCGCCGCGATGCCCTCGTCGTGGGTGATCACGAGGATCGTCGCGCCGTCCGCATTGAGCTCGCGCAGCAGCGCCATGATCCCCTCGCCCGAGCGCGAGTCGAGGTTGCCCGTCGGCTCGTCGGCGAACACGATCGCCGGCCGGCCGAGCAGCGCCCGCGCGATCGCCACGCGCTGGCGCTCGCCGCCCGAGAGCTTCGCCGGGACGTGCCCGGCCCGGTGCGAGAGCCCGACCCGGTCGAGCGCCTCGGCGGCCCCGGCCCGCCGCTCGGCCGCGCCGAGCCCGCTGTAGAGCAGGCCGGTGGCGACGTTGTCGAGCGCGGTCATCCCGTCGAGCAGGAAGAACTGCTGGAAGACGAAGCCGATCCGGTGCGCGCGCAGCGCGGCCAGCTCCGCCTCCCCCATCGCCGCCACGTCGTGGCCCGCGACCCGGACGGCGCCCGCGGTCGCCCGCTCGAGCGTGCCCATGATGTGCAGGAGCGTCGACTTGCCCGAGCCGGACGGCCCGACCACCGCGGCCAGCTCGCCGGCCGCGATCGACAGGGAGACGCCGTGGAGCACGTCGACCGGCCCCGGGTAGGTCTTGCGCACGTCCTCGAGCGCGAGCACCGCGGTCATCGGGCCGTCACCACCGTGTCGCCCACCTCGAGCTCGCCCTCGACCTCGACGAGGTCGTCCGCGTACAGGCCCGGCTCGACCGGGACGATCCGCCCCGAGCCGGCGAGCTGCACGGCGAACCCGCCGCCCTGGCGCGCGAGCAGCGCCTTGATCGGGACGGTCAGGACGTCCTCGGCGCGCTCGACCTCGAAGCCCACGTCGACCGGCGCCTGGTCGAGCCCGGAGCCGCGCGCCGCCTTGCCGCGCAGCGCGATCGTCACCGGGATCGTGGCGTCGCCGCCCTCCTCGGACGGCGGCTCGGCCACCTTGCCGACGTCGGTGACGCGCCCGCGCGCCGTCCGGCCCGTCGGGAGCTCCACCGTGACCTTGTCGCCCGCCCGGGCGAGCGACTGCCGCGTCGCGTCGAGGTCGACCGTGACCTCCCGGCGCGTCGCGGAGATGCGGCCGATCTGCTGCCCCGGCCGGACCTCCTGCCCGACCGCGAGCGACGCGGCGCCGATCCGCGACGGACCGGGCCGGAACAGCACCTGGCCGCGCGTCAGCGAGCCCGTCTCGTCCAGCCCGCGCTCCTCCTGGAAGCGTTCGACCGCCGCGGTCGTCGCCCAGTCCCACTCGTCGTCGACGGTGAGGTCGCCGTCGGGGTCGGCGCCGAGCGCGCGCAGGTTGCGCTCGAGCTGCCGGACGTCCGCGCCGTCCTCCATCCCGGGCGTGAAGTCGCGCCACGCGGGGAGCCGGCCGTAGAGGAGCCACGCCGCCGCGCGCCCGTCGACGGAGTAGAGCGACTCGCCGCGGCGCACGACCGCCCCGGGGTCGCGGAGCCGGGTGAGCGTGCCCGACGCCCCGGCGGCCAGCACGGCGTCGCCCGCGTAGCCGAGCGTCCCGTCGAGCGAGTCCCGCTCGACCAGGTCGCCGCGCTCGACGCTCGCCGTCTCGCCCACGGCGGCCGGCGCCGCGGCCGCGGGCGGGGCGCCGTCGCCGCCCGTGAGCGCGACCACGCCCGCGACGACCAGGGCGACGGTCACCGCGCCGCCGCCCGCGACCAGCGCGCGGCTCACGGTGCCGCCTCCTGGCGCATCTGCGGGAGCTCGCCCTCGCAGTCCTCCTGCGCCGCCTGGAAGTCCGGGTCGTCGGGGTCGACCCCGCTGCCCGGCCCGAACTTGATCGAGGCGCCGCCGTCCGCGTCGAACTGCGGGTCGGGGAAGTTCTCGATGCCGTGCTCGCGCATGCAGCGGGCGTGGGCCAGCGCGGCCTCCTTGAACTCCGCCCGCTGCTCGTCGGAGAGCTCCGGCGGCTTGATCTTCGCCCGCTCGTCGGCGCAGGCCTCCTCGGCCTCGCGCAGCTTCTCCGGGCTGCCGTCGATCCGCACCGCGCCGCGCTCGCCGCTGCCCGGGTCCGGGAAGTCGATGCCGTTCTCCCGCATGCACTCCGCGAAGTCGGCCATCGCCTGGCGCGTGCTCGCGTCGGGCCCGTCCGCGGCGGCCGCGGCCGGGGTCTCGTCGTCGCCCCCGCAGGCCGCGAGCGAGAGAGCCGCGACGGCGAGCAGGGCGCTGATCTGGATTCGCATGCCGCCCATCCAGCCGTCGCAGGCTGAGAAGCGGCTGAAACGGACCTAGGAGGTTGCTGAACGCGGCAGGGCGAGCGTGAGCTCGGCGCCGCCGCCGGGCGCGCGCCCGGCGCGCACGCTGCCGCCGTGGGCCTCGGCGGCCTGGCGCACGATGGCCAGCCCGAGGCCCGAGCCCGGGCGGCCCCGCGCCGCGGTGGAGCGGTAGAAGCGGTCGAAGACGTACGGGAGATCGTCCGCGGCGATGCCCGGCCCGTGGTCGCGCACGGTCAGCACCCCGTCGCGGAGCTCCACCTCCACGCGCCCGTCGCCGTGCTTGGCGGCGTTGTCGAGCAGGTTCGCCACCGCGCGGTCCAGCCGGCTGCGGACGCCCGCCACGACCGTCGGCTCGAGCCGCGCCGCGAACGCCACCCCGGGCGCGTGGCGGCGCGCGCGCTCCACCGCGGCGGCGACGAGCTCGTCGAGCGCGACCGGCTCGAGCTCCTCGCACGGCTCCTCGTCGCGGGCGAGGTCGACGAGGTCGGAGACGAGCAGCGTCAGCTCCTCGAGCTGCGCGATGAGGTCGGCCCGGAGGCGCTCGTGGTCGCCGGGGGCGAGGCCGCCGCGGGCGAGCACCTCGAGGTTGGTGCGCAGCGAGGTGAGCGGCGTGCGCAGCTCGTGCGACGCGTCCGCGACGAGCCGGCGCTGCGCGCGCTGGGAGTCGTCGAGCGCCTCGAGCATCGTGTTGAACGCGCCGGCGAGGCGCGAGAGCTCGTCGTCGCCCTCGCGCTCGATCCGGCGCGTCAGGTCGCGGGTGCGCGCGACGTGCTCCGCCGCGTCGGTGAGCTCGGCGACCGGCTTGACCGCCGCGCGGGTGGCGAGCCGCGCGAGCGCGAGCGCGGCGGCGATGCCGAGGAGCACGATCACCCCGAGCCCGAAGCGGAGCGTGGCCAGCGTCGAGTTGACCTCGCCGATCGGCCGGGCGACCTGCATGACGGCGCCGTTGGGCAGCCTCGTCGTGAAGACCCGCACCTCGCCGCCGGCGCGCTCGACGTCGGAGAAGAACGCGCCGCGCTCGCCGTCGGCGACCTCCTGGAGCTTCGTCGCGGACACGAGCGTTGCGGGCTCCTCGCCGAACGGCGTCGCGACCTTGCCGCCCGGGCTGATGAGCTGGACGAACGCAACCGGGCCCTCCAGCGCGGAGTTGACCGGCACCGCGCTCCGCCGCACGCGGTTCTGGATGACGCGGTCCTCCGGCAGAGCCGGCATCGCCTCCGCCATCTGCGTCGCCTGGCGCAGCGAGGAGTCGATCTGCCCCTTCAGCTGGTCGCGGACGAGCACGTAGGTGAGCGCCGCGGCGGCCACGACGGCCAGCGCCACGGCGGCCGCGCAGGCGAAGGTCAGGCGCCGCCGGAAGCTCACGGCGCGTCCCGCAGCACGTAGCCGACGCCGCGCACCGTGTGCAGCAGCCGCGGCTCCCCGCCCGCCTCCGTCTTGCGGCGCAGGTAGCCGACGTAGACCTCGAGCGAGTTCGACGCGGGCCCGAAGTCGTAGCCCCAGACCCGGTCGAAGATGATCGCCCGGGTCAGCACCTGGCGCGGATGGCGCAGGAACAGCTCGAGCAGCGCGAACTCGGTGCGGGTGAGCTCGAGCGGCCGCGCGCCGCGGTGCACGGTGTAGGCGACGGTGTCGAGCGCGAGGTCGCCGAAGCGCAGCGCCGCGTCGGCGCCGTCCTCCTCGGGCGCGGAGCGCCGCAGGAGCGCCCGGACGCGGGCGAGCAGCTCCTCGAGCGCGAATGGCTTCACGAGGTAGTCGTCGGCGCCCGCGTCGAGCCCGCGGACGCGGTCGGCGATCGCGTCGCGCGCGGTCAGCACGAGCACGGGCGTGCGGTCGCCGGCGGCGCGCAGCCGGCGGCAGACCTCCAGCCCGTCGACCTGCGGCATGAGCAGGTCCAGCACGACCGCGTCGGGCGGCGCAGCGGCGACCGCGTCGAGCGCCTGGCGCCCGTCGTGCGCGAGCGCGACGTCGTGGCCGTCGAGCCGCAGCGCGCGATCGACCGCGTCGCGGACCGCCGGCTCGTCGTCGACCACCAGGATCCGCATGCAGGGCCGATCGTGACCCGGCAAGCTGAAAGACGACTAAGAGACGGCGGCGGCGCGATAATCGCGGCGATGGACGCTGCCGTCGCCCACCTCGAGCGCGGGCGAGAGGCCTTCGCACGTCAGGCGTGGACGGACGCCGAGCGGTCGCTCACGGCCGCGGACCGCGCCGGGGACCTGCCCGCGGACGACGCCGAGCGGCTCGCCACCTGCGCGTACATGCTCGGGCGCGAGACGCGCTACCTGGAGCTCCTCGAGCGCGCGCACCACGCGCACCGCGCCGAGGGCCGCGAGCTGCGGGCGCTGCGCTGCGCCTTCTGGATCGGGGTCACGCTGGCCCGCAAGGGCGAGCTGGGCCAGGCGGGCGGCTGGCTCGGCCGTGCGCAGCGGCTGCTCGACCGGGCGGAGGGCGAGCACGTGGAGCGCGGCTACCTGCTCATCCCCGTCGCGTTCGGCCAGGCGGCGGGCGACGCCGCGACGACGCTCGCGGAGGCCGCGGCGATCGGCGAGCGCTTCGGGGACGCCGACCTCGTCGCGCTCGCCCGGCACGAGCAGGGGCACATGCTCGTGCTGACGGGCGCGATCCGCGAGGGGATCGCGCTGCTGGACGAGGCGATGCTGACGGTGACGGACGGCGACCTCTCCCCGATTGTCGCCGGCATCGTCTACTGCGGCGTGATCCTCGCCTGCCGCAGCGCCCACGACGTCCGCCGCGCGCAGGAGTGGACGGACGCGCTGGCGGGCTGGTGCGCGCGCCAGGAGGACCTCGTGGCCTTCACGGGTCGCTGCCTGGTCCACCGCGCCGAGCTGATGGAGCTGCGCGGCGCCTGGGCGGAGGCGCTCGGCGAGGCGCGCCGGGCCGGCGACCGGGCGCTGGAGGCGGGCAATCGCGGCGCCGCCGCCGAGGCCTGGTACCGCCAGGGCGAGCTCCACCGCCTGCGCGGCGACGCGGCCGCGGCCGAGGCCGCGTTCCGCACGGCCAGCGAGTACGGGCGCGAGCCGCAGCCGGGCCTCGCCTGCCTGCGCCTCCAGCAGGGCCGGCCCGACCTCGCCGACGCCGCCATCCGGCGCGTGCTGGCGGCCACGCCCGAGCGCGGCGCGCGCGGCGAGGTCCTCCCGGCCGCGGTGGACATCCTGCTCGCGGTGGGCGACGTCGTCGCCGCCCGGGATGCCGCGCGCGAGCTCGGCGCGCTGGCCGGGGAGGACGACGACGGCGCGCTCTGCGCGCTGGCGGCGCACGCGCGCGGCGCGGTCGCGCTGGCGGGCGGGGACCCGCGCGACGCGCTCGTCGCGCTGCGCGCGGCCGTCCGCGCGTGGCAGGCGCTCGACGCGCCCTACGACGTGGCCCGCGCGCGCGTGCTCGCGGGCCTCGCCTGCCGGGCGCTCGGGGACGAGGACTCCGCCGAGCTCGAGCTCGACGCCGCCCGCGCGGCCTTCGCCGGGCTCGGCGCGCTGCCGGACCTCGCGGAGCTCGAGGGGACGGCGGACGCCGCCGCCGCGGCGGCGGGCCTGAGCCGGCGGGAGGCCGAGGTCCTCCGCCGGCTCGCCGCGGGCGCCACGAACAAGGCGATCGCCGCCGAGCTCGTGCTGAGCGTGCGGACCGTGGACCGCCACGTGAGCAACATCTTCGCCAAGCTCGGCGTGTCGACGCGCACGGCGGCCGCCGCCTACGCGCACGAGCATCGGATCGTCTGAGCATCACCCAGCGCCGCCACGCGCGAATGGGTGATCTCGCCGATGCGGGGCCGGCAGGCCCGCCGTAGCGTCGCCGGCATGGAAGCTCACCGGGCGCACCTGCTGCGCGACCTGCCGCTCACGGAGCGCCGGCTGCGCCCGGCCGGAGCCGAGACGGTCGTGCTCGAGGGCGGGCGGGGCCGGGCGCTCGTGCTCCTCCACGGCGGCATCGAGTGCGGCGGTCCCGTGTGGGCGCCCGTGATCGCCACGCTGGCGGAGCGCCACCGCGTGATCGTCCCCGACCTCCCCGGGCTCGGCGCGTCGCCGCCCGCGGACGTGATCGGACCGGCGGCGTTCGCGCGGTGGCTCACCCAGCTGCTCGAGCTGACCTGCGATGAGCCGCCGGTGCTCGTCGCCCACTCGCTCGGCGGCAGCCTCGCCGCGCGCTACGCGGCCGCCCACGGCGAGCGCCTGCGACGCCTCGTCGTCTACGGCGCCCCCGGCGTCGGCCCGTACCGCATGCCCGCCGGCCTGCGGATCACCGCGGTGCGCTTCGCGCTCCGGCCGACTGCGCGCAACAGCGAGCGCTTCGAGCGCCGCGCGCTCCACGACCTGGACGCCGCGCGCGAGCGCGATCCGGGCTGGTTCGCCGCGCTCGGGGCGGAGCTGCTGGCGCGAGCGCGCGAGCCCGGCGTCAAGCGCACCATGCGCCGCCTGATCGCGACCGGCACCACGCGGGTGCCCGACGACGCGCTGCGCCGCATCCCGGTCCCGGTCGACCTCGTCTGGGGCCGGCACGACCGCTTCGTCCCACTCCGGCTGGCGGAGGACGCGAGCGCGCGGCTCGGCCTCGCGCTGCACGTCGTCGACGACGCCGGCCACGCCGCCCACCTCGACCGGCCGCAGGCCGTGGCCGACGTGCTCGCCGGGAGGCCCGCATGAACTACCGCCTCGCCTACCGCCTCGGGTTCCACCCGTGGGAGGACCTCGCGGAGCACCCGCCGTTCGCGGACGCGCTCATGGGCCTCGTCGCGCGCGAGGAGGACGGCGGCGGACCGCCGTACGGCCCGGCCCTCGACCTCGGCTGCGGCAGCGCCGTCTGGGGCGTCCGGCTCGCGCGCCGCGGCTGGACCGTGACGGGCGTCGACGTCGTCGAGCGGGCGCTGCGGCGCGCAGGCGAGCGCGTCGCGGCCGCCGGCGTCGAGCTGCGGCTCGTCCGCGGCGACGTGACCGCGCTGCGGGAGGCGGACGTCGGCTCGGGCTACCGGCTCGTGGTCGACACGGGGACCTTCCACGGGCTGACGCCGCCGCAACGGCAGGCGATGGGCCGCGAGGTCGACGCGGTCTGCGCCGAGGACGCCACGATCGTGCTCGACTGCTTCGCGCCCCGCCGGCGCGGGCCGCTCCCGCGCGGCGCGGATCGCGCCGACGTGGCGCGCGCGTTCCCGGGCTGGGAGATCACCGACGACGTCTGCGCGGACACGGAGCCGGACGCCCTGGCCCGCGCGTTCGCGTTCGACGAGCGCTTCTTCCGGCTGCGCCGCGCGGCCTGAGCGCTAGGCGGCGGGCAGCGAGAAGTGCCGACCGGCCAGCTCCAGCACGACGTCCTCCCCGTCGCGCGCCGCGAGCGTGAGCGGCGTCCGCGGGTCGGCCGTCGCGAACGTGGCGGTGGCGACGGAGCGGCCGCCGACGGCGCGCGCGAGCGCCAGGACGGAGTCCGCCAGGTGCTGGATGCTCCCGAGCGGCGCGGAGAGCTCGCCCGACTCCGCGTCGGCGCTGATCGCGCTGGCGGGGACCGCGCGCAGGCCGGGCAAGGCGAGCGGCTGCGCCTGCTGTACGGGATCGAACCGCTCCGCCGTCTCCCCGACCGTGACGTCGACCGCCCCGTCCGCGTGCTCGACGAGCACCGGCTCCGAGGGGTCCCCCGCATCCAGGAGGAGGACGACGCGCTCGGCGGCCGTGCCCGCCGCGAAGGCCTCGACGGTGGCGCATACGACGGCGAGCCGATCCGGGTCCATGGGGGTGAAGTGTGGCGGGCGGCGCGCCTTGGGTAGTCGCCGACCGTGACCGCACCCCCCGTACCCGAGTACCGCTCGCCCACCTACGACGACGCGTTCGCACCGGATGGCACCGTGCGACCCCACGCCCGGGACGTCATCGCGCTGGTCCGCTCGCGCGATCCCGGCACCCTGGGTCGCGAGCTGCGCGGGAGGCTGCGCGAGCGCGGCATCCGCTTCGAGTCGGTCGACGGGGACGACACCTGGCACGTCGATCCCGTGCCGCGCGTGATCCCGGCCGACGAGTGGCAGCCGCTCGCGGACGGTCTCGGCCAACGCGTGCGCGCGCTCAACGCGTTCGTCGCCGACGCCTACGGCGAGCGGCGGATCGTCGCGGAGGGCGTGATGCCCGCGCGCGTGCTCACCACCGCCGAGGGCTTCGAGCCCGCGATGTGCGGGGTCTCGCCGGCCGACGGCGTGTGGACCGCGGTGGGCGGCCTCGACATCGTGCGCGATGCCGACGGCCGCTGGCAGGTGCTCGAGGACAACGTGCGGACGCCCAGCGGCATCGGCTACTGGATCGCCGCGCGCGAGGCGACGCTCGAGCTCCTGCAGCCCGAGCACGCGCCGCATCCGATCGAGGCGGCGGCGACCGCGCTGCGCAACGTGCTCGGCCCGGGCAACGCGGTCGTGCTCACCGACGGCCAGGACAACTCCGCCTACTGGGAGCACGCCTTCCTCGCCGAGCGGATGGACGTCCCGCTGGTGGTGCCTGCGGACCTGGAGGTGCGCGAGGGGCGGCTCCACCTCGGCGGGACGCCCGTGGACGCCGTGTACCGCCGGACGAACGCCGACGAGGTGGACAGCACGGTGGGCGCCTTGCTCCAGCCGGTCGTTGCGGCGGGTGAGGTGAAGCTGGTCAACTGCCTCGGAACGGGCATCGCCGACGACAAGCTGGTGCACGCCTACGTCCACGACATGATCCGCTTCTACCTCGACGAGACCCCGCTGCTCGACCAGGTCGAGACGTTCGACCTGGGTGTCCCGGAGACGCTCGAGCGCGCGCTCGAGGTCTTCGACGAGCTGGTCATCAAGGACCGCGGCTCGTACGGCGGCATCGGCGTGGTGATCGTGCCGCACGCGGAGCGCAAGGACGTCGACGCGCTGCGGGAGAAGGTGATCGCCTCCCCGGAGGACTACGTGGCGCAGCGCCTCGTCGGCCTCTCCACCCATCCGACGGAGATCGACGGAGTGCTTGCTCCCCGGCACGTCGACCTGCGACCGTTCGTGTTGATGACAGCCCCCGACGACATCGCCGTGCTCCCCGGCGGCATGACCCGCATCGCGCTCGACGAGGGCGCGCTGGTCGTGAACTCGTCGCAGAACGGCGGCGCCAAGGACACATGGATCTTGTGAGGGAGCTGCCGGCCTGGGCGCGGTGGAACCCCGCCGGCGAGGAGTCTCCCTGGACGATCGGCCTGGAGGAGGAGGTCATGCTCCTCGACCCGCTCGACTGGGCGCTCGCGTCGCGGATCGACGACGTCCTGCCGACGCTCGCGCCGGAGATCGCCGAGCACGCGGCGGCGGAGACGCACGGCTCGGCGCTCGAGCTCTTCTCCGGCCCGCACCCGACGGCGGCCGGCGCCGCCGCCGAGCTCGCCGAGCTACGCGAGGGGCTGCAGGAGAGCCTCGAGGTGCTCGGGCTGCGCGCCGCGGTCGCGGGCACGCACCCGTTCGCACAGTGGAGCGACATCGAGGTCTCCCCCGGCGCCCGCTACCAGACGATCTACGACTCGATGCGCGAGCTCGCCCGGCGCGAGCCGACGTTCGCGCTCCACGTCCACGTCGCGGTGCCGGACGAGGAGATGGCGGTCCGGGCCCTGCGCGGGATGCGCGTGCACGTGCCGCTGCTGCTCGCCCTCGCGGCGAACTCGCCCTTCTGGCAGGGGCGCGACACGGGGCTGGCCGCCGCGCGCGTGCCGATCTTCGGCACGTTCCCGCGGGTCGGCATCCCGCAGCCGTTCAACGACTACGCCGAGTACGTCGAGGCGATCGACGTGCTGCTGCGCTGCGGCGCGTTCCCCGAGCCGACGTTCCTGTGGTGGGACGTGCGGCTCCAGCCCAAGCTCGGGACGCTCGAGGTGCGGATCATGGACGCGCAGACACGCTCGGCCGACAACGCCGCGCTCGCCGCGCTCGTGCAGTGCCTCGTCCGGCTCGAGGCGACCGAGGGCTACGTCGACTACGCGATCGCCTGCCGCCCCGAGGTGCTCGAGGAGAACCGCTTCCTCGCCACGCGCGACGGGACGCGGGCCGAGTTCATCGACCCGGAGCGCAACGGCCGGCGGCCGGTGCACGACATCCTCGACGAGCTGCTGCCGGTGCTCGCGCCGCACGCGGCCGCGCTGGGCTGCGAGGCCGAGCTGGCGATGATCCCCGGGCTCGCGGCCGAGCCGGGCGACCACCGCCAGCGGCTGATCGCCGGCGTGCGCCAGGGCGACGCGGTCGGGCCGGCGCTCGGGCGGCTGGTGAGCGCGCTCGCCGCCGACTTCAGCACGCCGACGCCCGCCGCGCTGGCCTGACGCCGGCCACCCGCCCGTCGGGCGGGCGACCCACCGAGCCCCGCGTCAGCCCACCAGCGCGCGCGCCCGCTCCCGCGCGTCGGCCGGCAGCAGCGGTGCGATGAACGCGTCGAGCGCCTCGCGCGCCAGCGTCCGCTCGTCGGCCCCGCCCCGCGCCGCGGCATAGCGCGCGGCGTCGAGGAACGCCCCCGCGCCGACCGGCCCGAGCTCGCGCGCCGGGAGCAGGCGGCGGATCGCGCCCGCGCCCGCGCCGGCGATCGCGTCGATCGCCGCGCCCAGGTCGGCGTCCGACGGCGCCGGCACGCGGACGTGCGCGAACCGGCGGACGAGCGCGGGCGAGCCCTCGAGCGGCGCGACCGCGGTGGCGACGATGCGCCAGTCCGACGGCGCGGTGCGCTCGCCGTCCGGCAGCGACACCGGCTCGCCGGCGAGGAACGTCGAGAGGTCGCCGAACGCGCGGTCGAGCTTCGCGCGGTCGAGCTCGTCCGCGACGACCCAGCGGTTGCGGTTGGCGGCAGCGGTGACGAGCCCGGGCTCCCACTCGTCGTCGCCGGGGCGGCCGAGCGTGTGCCGCGAGCTCCAGCGGTGGCTGGCCGTCACGAGCGTCGCACCCTGCGCCTTGCCCGCCTGGACGGCGGCCTTCGCCACGGCGAGCGCGAGCGTCGTCTTGCCGCTCCCGGCCGGGCCGACGAGCACGACGTGGCGCCCGGTGGCGAGCGCGGCCGCGACCGCGTCGTACGCGCTCGGGGGCAGCCGCAGGCCCTGCTCCTCCGCGGCAGAGCGGATCGCGCTCGCGCCCACGAACGGCGCGGGCACCGCCGGCGAGGGCGCCTGGGAGATGCGGGTCGCGAGCTCCTCCTGCGCCGCGGGCGCAGGCGGCGGCGGGGCCGGCGGGGCGGCCGGTGGCGCGCTGACGGGCGGCGGCGGGGGCGGCTCGGGCGCCGCGGGCGGTGCCGGCGGCGGCTCGGGCGGCGCGGGCGGCTCGACGCCGACGGCCTGGTACGCGCGTGTCCCGTCGTCCGGCGTCGCCGACTCCCAGATGTCCGCCGGCGGCACCGGCGGCGCGGCCTCGGCGACCGGCTCGACCGGGGCAGGCGGCTCGACGGGCGCCGGCGGCGGCGCGGGCGCGGGCGGCGCGACCGGCGGCGGGCTCGGCGCCAGGGGCTCGGACGGCGGCGCCGCGGCGGAAGACGGCCCCGCGCCCGGCCCGACGTCCTCGTACTCGTCCTCGGCGCCGGCGACGACCTCGGGCTCCGCCTCGGCGGGCGCTGCCGCAGCCGGCTCCGGCGCCGGCGCGGCCGCCGGCTCGGCCGGCGCCGCCGCGCTCTGCGCGGTGTACTCGGCCTCCCCGTCGCGCGCCGCGCCCTCCGGCCCGTCCGGGTTCAGCTGGCCCGCGAGGTCCTTGAGCGACATGTGGATCGCGAGCGTCAGGTCGCCGCGCGTCGACTGCCCGGTCGGCGTGAGCCGCTTCTCGTCGTCGATCAGCTCCATGTCCTGCAGGAACCGCGTATAGCGCCGCGCCTGCGACTCGAACGTGTTCTCGTTGTCCCAGCCCGCCCGGCCGAGCTGCGCGAGCGCGCGCCCGAAGTCGAGCGTCGAGACCCGGAAGTCGGGCGGGTTCGAGCTGTAGAGGCTCAGGGAGACCGCCGCGCCGGGGTAGATCGAGTCGGTCAGGTGGCGCTCGCGCAGCAGCCGCCGGAGCCACTCCGCCTGCGCGGGCGCGACGTCGAACGGCTTCTCCGCGTCGGCCGCTCGCACGTACCGCTTGCCCATCTCGGTCAGCTCGACCGTCCCGCGGTCCTCGGTCAACAGCCCGGCGAGCCGGGCGTAGGAGACGAACTGCCGTGTTCGGCCGAGCGCGTTCTCGAGATCGGGCGGGAAGAGCTCGGCGACCTCGAAGTCGGTCACGAACTCGTCGAGGCGGATGCGCTCGCGCTGGGCGATCGCCCGCAGCAGGCCGTGCGAGTCGCCGAGGCGGGGGGCGGGGATGGGGCGCATGTGCGCACCGTACCTCCGCGCGGGCGGGCGCTGCACGGCCGGCCCCAGGGACGAGGGGCCGGCCGCGCGCGGCCGCCGGGGGGGCAGTCGTCCGCTGCGCGCCGGTCTACGCGACCAGGGCCAGCGGTGCGCTCACGTCGCCACAGGCGAGCGCGAGCGCTTCGGACGCCGAGAGCCGCTCCACCACGGACCCGTCAGCGAGGCGCAGCTCGGCCCACACGTGGGCCTCCTGCGAGTCGACCTCGAAGTGGAGACGCACGTCGGAAGCGAACATCTCCTGCGCGCGCTCCCAGGCGACGTCGATCTCCATGAGGACCTCAGGCGGCGGTCCGTCGGGAAGGTCGGTGCTGGTCTGAAGGAAGCGCGGCATCTGGGGGGAGTCCTTTCAGCGGGGGCTGCACCCACTACATCGACGCGGCGCGCCGCGCGGCTCATGGGGTGCGTACCCCAAGCC
>JBEVIG010000158.1:0-61473 GCA_040510855.1 Solirubrobacteraceae bacterium | reverse complement strand
CGCCTTTTGGGCGTCGTGTGGGCTCTTTGTTTTGTTGGGGGGGGGGGGGGGGGGGGTTTGCGGGGGGTGTTGGTTGGCTCGGGCCGCCCGCCGGGGCGGCGGGGGGGGGCGGCCCCCCGACTCAGAGCCCGCCGTCGTCCTCGAAGACCAGCTCGTCGGCCACGGCGCGCTCGTCGGCCTCCGCCGGCTCCGGTCGCGTTAAGCCGCCGGTCTTGTCGCGGCCGAAGCGCGTCGGCAGCGGCCGCTCGTCGCCCGTGACGCCGTCCTCGTCCATTCGTGTCGCATGAGAGTCGTTCATCACCGCCACCATGCCCGCGCCCGCGCGCTCAGCGAAGCTCCGGTGTCGCCGCGCCGACGTCGGCGCGCCGACGTTGCGGTCGCATGGGAGACTCAGCCCGATTCGGAAGTCGGCGCGGCGTCAGCACCGCGCGAGATGATGCGGCAATGGATACGTCGGTGAGAGGAGACGGTGCGATGTTCGCCATGAGGACCTGGTCGCGTGTCGTGCCCGGGGTGTGCGCAGGCGTGCTCGTCGCGCTCCTCGCGACCGCACCCGCCCCCGCCAAGGCGCCGCCGCGCGAGGGCACGGTGTTCCTGCATTCCGCCACGAGCGGCGAGCTGGGCGGCGGCAGGCTGACGTTGCACGGCGTCTCGCGGCGGCTGACCTGGGCCCACCACAGCGGCCGCTCGGGCGTGATGGCGGTCAAGCGGATGCACCGCAGGATCTTCTCCGCGGACACGCCGGTGGCGACCGGGACGCTGCAGGTGGCCGGCCATCACGGCGGGGACGAGCTGGCGTTCACGCTGAGCCGCCCGCGCTACGACCGCGCGCGCCGCACGGTCAGCTACCGGGCGAAGCCGATCAACGACGGGCGGGTGCCCGGCAGCGCCGCCCGCGCCGCGCAGAAGGCGAGCTCGTTCGGGCCCGCGTCGCTGACGATCCAGGCCACCCCGCAGCCTTCCCTGGACGTCGAGCAGAGCACCTACCCCTGCCCGGCCGACTCCAGCACGACGTGCTGGGGCACCCTCGAGGGATCCGGCCTGCCCGCGGGGAGCGACGTGACGGGCTTCGCGCCGCAGGTGCCGGGGAACACCGGCCAGGGCGAGGAGATCGACGCGCGGGTGGACGGATACGGCAACCTGAACGTGCAGCTCAACCTGCTCTGCAACAACGACTACCACGTCACCCACCCGAACATCTCCATCGATCAGACGAGCGTGACCCCGCCCTTCGAGGTGGACGCGCCGGACTCGTGCGGCTGACGGATCGCGAGGGCATCAGTAGGCGGCGAGGCGTGCCTCGGCCTCGACCAGCGACCGCTGGAGGCTCACCGTGTCGAACATCCACGGCGCGCCGTCGGGGCGCGGCGCAACGCGCAGGTGGAGCCGGCCCTCGTGCAGGACGGTGATGCCGATCAGCTCGTTCGCGCACCAGAACTCCGCCTCGTTGTTGTAGGCCTCCTCCGGCCCGGTCACGACGATCTCGATCTCGTTCACGGCTCGACTCCTGTTCGGATTGACAGTTCCCACAACGCCAGCGCGCACAGCAACGCGGCCACCGTCGCGCAGAGCGCGAGCGCGCTGATCGCCGAGCCCAGCGGGGCGAGCAGCACGAGCAGCGCGGCGACGGCGAACCGGGGGACGTCGACGGCACCGGTCACGCGCAGGCGGAACAGCCCCTCCCCCAGCAGGAACAGCGCCGGCCCGCCGAGCACCATCGCGAGGCCGACGCCGTGGAGCCCGCTCTCCGGGTGGGCGATGAGCAGGTCGTCGCCGACCGCCACGGCGATGATCCCCGCGACGATCGGGACGTGGAGGTACGTGAAGGCGTCGCGCGCCAGCCGGCCGGGGTCCTCGCACGTGCGCATCACCTCGCGGGAGCGCTCGGCGACCACGCCGAAGTAGAGCCACCACAGCGCCGCGGTCTCGACGAAGGCGATGCCGAGGCAGAGGACCACGGTGCCGCTCAGGCCGGCGTCCGCGGCCGTCGCGCCCGTGACGACGATCGACTCGCCGAGCGCGATGATCACGAACGCCTGGCAGCGGTCGGTGAAGTGGGCGCCCTCGATGTCGTAGTCCGTCGTCGCCGTACGGCCGCGGAACGGCAGCCAGTAGCCGGCCACCGGCGCGCAGAGGTCGAGCACCGCCGCGGGGATCCAGAGCAGCAGCCGCCGGTCGCCCGGCAGCGCCGCGCCCGCCACCCACAGCACCCCGGACACCGCGCTCCAGCCGACGAGTCGCTCGAAGACGTCCCGGAGCGGGTCGCCACGCCGCAGCAGGCTCGCGGCCGCCACGTTCCGGCCGACCTGCAGGGCGACGTAGCTGACCGCGAACAGGAGGCCGTGCTCGCCGAAGGCACCTGGCAGCGCGGCGGCCATGAGCAGGCTCGCGAGCATGACGGCGGTGAGCACGGCCCGGACCGCCGGCGACGCCGGGTCGAACCAGTTGGCCATCCAGGTCGTGTAGATCCACGCCCACCACACGATCAGCAGCAGGAAGGCCGCTCGCGCGACCCCGGCGACCGTCAGGTCGTCCAGGATCACGTGCGAGAGCTGCGTGATCGCGAAGACGTAGACCAGGTCGAAGAAGAGCTCGACCGTCGTGATGGGCTGCTCCCCCACGCCGCGCGGACGGAGGTGGCGCGTCGGGACGGTGGCGACCATGCGCCCGAGGCTGCCGGACCCCGCGCCGTGTCTCGTCAGGGTGGGTCCCCAGTCGGATCCCCGGTCCTGCCGTACTCTCGTGCCGATGAGCCGGCACGCCGCCCGGGCCGCCCGTGACCACTGCCTCGCGCCCGCGCGCGTGGACGCACCCGTCAACGGCAGCGGCTACCGGCTGCTGTTCGAGCACCTGCCGCCGCTGCGCGCGGACGAGGCGGCGCTGCACGCGCTCGGCGGCCCCGGCGGCCCGTGCGACCTCGGCGCGGACGCCGGACGCGTCGACTCCCGCGTCGCCGCGGTGTGGCCGTTCTTCGGGCAGTTCCTCGCGCACGACATCACCGCCGACCGCTCGCCCCTGCGGAGCCGCGCCGATCGGTCCGGGCTCCGCAACGCCCGCGCGCCGCGGGCGGACCTCGAGGGCCTCTACGGCGCGGGCCCGGTCGGCATGCCCTTCCTCTACCGCAGCGACGACCCCGCCAAGCTGCTCCTCGCCGAGAACGGCAGCGACGTCCCGCGCAACCAGGACGGGATCGCGCTGGTCGGCGACCCGCGCAACGACGTCCAGCTCTTCACCAACCAGCTCACGGTCGCGTTCATCCGGCTCCACAACCTGCTCGTCGACCGGCTCCGTGACGACGGCGTCGCCGATGCGGAGCTGTTCGCGGAGGCGCGGCGGGCCACGACGTGGCACTACCAGCACGTCATCCTGCGCGAGTTCCTGCCCGCGCTGATCGGCGCAGAGCTGACCGCCGAGCTGCTCGCGGACGGCACGCGCCACCACGGCGACGCTCCCGCCATCCCGTTCGAGTTCGCCGATGCCGCGTACCGCTACGGCCACGCCCAGATCCGCGACCGCTACCGGGTCAACGCGACCTTCGACCCCGTGCCCGTCTTCCCGGACCTCATGGGCTTCGGCCCCGTCCCGCCGGAGCGCGCGGTCGACTGGCCGCTCCTGATCGACGTGGACGGCCACCCGCCGGCGCAGCGCTCCAAGCGCATCGACATGCGGCTCCCCGCATCGCTGATCGCGCTGCCGATGCAGATCTCCGGCTCGGCGCCGGGCACGGACTACGCGTCGCTGGCCACGCGCGACCTGCAGCGGGGCCAGGCCGTCGGGCTCGCGTCGGGCGAGGCGATCGCCGCGCACCTCGGCGTGCCCGCGCTCCGGCCGGAGCAGGTCGGGCTGGCCGCGCATGGCTGGCACGACGAGACGCCGCTGTGGCTGTACGTCCTGAAGGAGTCCGACGTGCTGCAAGACGGCGATCGGCTCGGGCCCGTGGGCGGCCGGATCGTCGGTGAGGTGCTGGTCGGGATCATCGACGCCGACCCGGCCTCGTTCCGCTCGGCCGACCCCGCGTGGGCGCCGACCCTGCCCGCACGGCGGCCCGGCGCCTTCGGGCTGGCCGACATCCTCGTGCCGCCCGGCTGACCCGGCTCAGCCGTCCCAGCCGCCGGTCACGACGCCGTGCAGGAGGGCCTCCGCGGTCGGCAGCCGATTCGCCGCCTGCTCCCACATCGCGGACGCCGGGCCGTCGGCGACCTCGGCCGTGACCTCGTCGCCGCGGCACTCGGGGAGGCTGTGCATGAACACGGCGCGCGGCGACGCCAGCCGCATGAGCGCCGCGTCCACGCGGTAGGCCTCGACGTCCGCGACCGCCGGCCGCCGGCCCCGCATCGCCCACGCGCCCGTGTAGACGACGTCGGCGCCGGCCACGGCCGCGTGCGGGTCGCGGCCGACGTGGATCAGCCCGCCGTGCTGCTCGGCCAGCGCGACCGCCTGCACCGTCACCTCGTGATCCGGACCGCAGCCGGGTGGTCCGGCGACCATGACGTGCATGCCGGCCAGCGCGCCCGCCTCCATGAGCGAGTGGGTGACGTTGTCGGCGATGCCCACGACGGCGAGCCGGAGCCCATCCAGGTAGCCGAACCGCCGGCGCAGCGTGAGGAGGTCGGCGATCGCCTGGCAGGGGTTGTGCCGGTCGGTCGCCGCGTTGATCACGGGGACCTCCGCGGCGTCGGCGACGGCCTCGAGCGTCGTCTGCTCCGCGGTGCGGACGACGATCGCGACGGCGTGCGTGGACAGCACGCGGGCCGTGCCCTGCAGCGACTCGTGCGGCGCCTCGCCGGGCTCCAGCACGATCGGGAGCATCCCGAGATGCTGGGCCGCGGCCTCGAAGGACATGCGGGTGCGGCTGGACGCCGCGTCGAAGAGGCAGGCGACCGCCGAGCGCGGATGCCGCCGCGTCCACCATGCCGGGCCGTCGCGCATCGCGCCGGCCGTGTCGAGCAGCGCGTTGAGCTGCGTCGCCGACAGGTCGGCGACGCGCAGCAGGTCGATCCCGTCCGACGCCGGCGGCGCGGGCAGCGGGCTGTCGGGACGGGGCTCCGGGAGGACGTGCGCCTGATCGGTGGAGTACATGGGACCACTGTCCCGCCGCGCGGCCGGGATCGCGTCCGTCGGAGTCCCGCGTCGGGTCCCTAGGCGTCCCCGCGCCATCAGTTGCTCGCCGCCCAGCCGTGCGCGGGCGTCCACGGATACGCGGCCATGAACGCCGTACCGAGCATCTCGGCCGTGTACCGCACGACCGTGTCGGCTCGGCCCGGATGGACGCGCAGGCCGACGGCGGCCAGGACGTCGGGCGGCGCGATGACGGGGGTGGGCGTCGCGGGCGTCATGCGGCGAGCCGGCGCTGGTGGGACGGCTCCATGCCGCCGGTGAGCAGCCGCTCGAGCGCGGCGAGCCCGCCGCCGCGCGCGGCGACGACGAACGCGTCGACGAGCTGCTGCAGCTCGCACGGGTCGACGGCCTGCCGCGGGCCGGCGGCGAGCGCCCGCCGCGCGCGCGTCACGAGCTGGCGCGCGTTCGCCTCGCCGACCGCCAGGACCTCCGCGATGCGGCGGTACGGGTATTCGAAGGCCTCGCGCAGCACGTACGCGGCGCGCTCCGACGGCGACAGCCGCTCCAGCAGCCGGCGCATCGCGAGATCGATCGACTCCCGCTGCTCCGTCTCGCGCGACGGATCGGCGCCCGCGTCGATCCGGTCGGCGTACTCGGGGCGGACCGGCGCCTCGTGCCGGACGCGGGCCGACTGGAGCACGTTGATCGCGAGGCGCGTCGTGGTCGTGGCGAGGAAGGCGACGGGATCGCGGACCTCGCGGCGGTCGGTCGACTGCCACCGGATCCAGGCGTCCTGGAGGACGTCGTCCGCCTCCCCCGCGCCGCCCAGCACGCGGTGGGCGATGCCGGTCAACCGGGGCCGGACGCGCTCGAACGCGTCCGTGTCGTGGTCGGCGACGGCGAGCGCCATCACGCGGCCCTCCGCCGCGGCGTGACCGGGACCTGCGCCAGCCGATGCCAGGCGGGCGCGGGCCGCGGCGACGCCGGGCGCGCATGGACTGCCCGCAGCAGGAGGTACGGCACCGCCAGCACGACGCCGAGCAGCCCCGCGGCGCCGACGACCAGCGCGACGCCCGTCAGGATGAGCACGACCGGGCCGGCGACCATCAGCGCGATGAGCACGAGCGGCCCGGCGAGGAGCAGCACGGGCGGCCCGGCGACCGCGATCACGCCGAGCAGGGGCACGAGCTCGTCGAGCGCCCCGTCGCGGGCCGGATGCACGCCATCCGCGGGATGGGCGGCCGGGCCGTCAGGAGTGGTGAGCAGCACGGTGGAGGTCATGCGTCGAGCCTGCTCCCGATCCGGTCTGATCGCGTCCGGGCAGGTCCCGCATCACGTCCCTAGTCACCTGCCCGCGGTGGCCCCTGGGGTGATACCGGTCACGCGTGCCGGCGTCGGCCGGGAGCAGCGACGCGGACGGCAGCTTCGCCTGCATCGGGGGCTTCTCACCGGTCGCGACATACGCCGTGCATCCGGGCGATCGACGGGCGGGTCCCCGGTCGCTCCGCCGCGGAGCCGGGTCAGCCCCGGCCGGCGAGCGCCCCGCGCAGCTCCTTGCGCGAGCTCACGTCGAGCTTCGCGAAGACCTTGCGCAGGTGATACTCGACCGTGCGCGGGCTGATGAAGAGCTGGGCGCCGATCTCGGGGTTCGTGCTGCCGTCCGCGGCGAGCGTCGCGATCTGCGCCTCCTGCGGCGTCAGGGCGTCGCGCGTCTCGCTCGTCACCCTGCGCACGGTCTCCCCCGTGGCGAGCAGCTCGCGCCGCGCGCGCTCGGCGAACGCCTCCGCCCCGGCGCGGCTGAACGTCTCGTGCGCGGCCCGGAGCTGCTCGCGCGCGTCGACCCGGCGGTTCTCGCGCCGGAGCCATTCGCCGTACAGCAGCTGCGCGCGGGCGAGCTCCACCCGGACGCGCGTGCGCCCGAGCCGCTCGATCGCCTCCCGGTGGCGCGCCTCCGTCTCGTCGCCGTCGCCGGCGAGCGCCCGCGTGCGCGCGAGCATCCCGAGCGACCAGTCCGTGCCCGCGGCGCGTGCGCGTTCCTCGAGCCGGGCGAGCGCCGGGGCGGCGACATCCGGCCTGGCGCAGCGGGTCGCCGCCTCGACGAGCTCCGGCAGCGCGGCGCCCGAGTACCCCCAGTCGCCCCCGTCGCTGCCGCGCCGGGCGGCCGCGACCGCCGCCTCGTAGCGCCCGAGGCCGTTGTTGAGGACGGCGGCGGCGTAGCCCGCCATCGCCACGACCGGCCCCTCGCCCGGGACGGACGCCTTGCCGAGGCCCACGTCGATGAGCCCCGCGACGTCGCCCTCGATCCCGCGCCATGCACCGAGCAGGAGCCGCGCGTACATCAGGCCGGCGTTGCCGGTCGCGGCGGCGATGGCGTCCGCCTCCGCGATGAGCGCCTCGGCCTCCGCGAGCTCCCCTGCGAAGACGTGGGCGCCCGCGCGATAGACGAGCGCGACCGGCAGCAGGGCGAGCGCGCCGGTGTCGCGCGCGAGCCGGACCGTGCGCGTGGCGAGCGTGTGGAAGGCGTCGTCGTCCCAGAGCTCGAACACCGTCATCGACTGCACGACCGGGGCCAGGAGGAGCCAGCGCACGATCGCGACGTGGTCGTCGAGCGGCTCGGTCGCGTACGCGTCGAGCGCGCGCCGCAGCGGCGGGACGCCGGCGTCGGGGCCCTGCGTGCACCGCTGCGCGAGGCCGTCGAGGACGAGGTCGGCGGATCGCGGCGGATCCGGCGACGGGGGTGCGGCGCCGGCGGCCTCGGCAACGTCCCGCCCGCCGGAGTCGGCGTCGAGCCGTCCGGCGTACATCGCCGCGCCGAGCGCCTCGAGGTACGTCTCACGGGCGAGCGGAGGATCGAGCGGCTCGAGCCGGCGGGCGGCGTCGACCAGGAGCAGGGGCGCCTCGCTGCCGCGCGTGAAGACGAACGCGATCTGGGCGCGGAGGTGCGCGAGCCGGGCCTGCTGGAGCGCATCCAGCGGGCGGGCCTCCGCGACCTCGAGCAGCTCGCGCGCCGCAGCCGGCGCGCCCGACTCGAACCTGGCCTGCGCGGCGGCCAGCGCCCGTCCGCCCTGGGCCTCGGCATCGGGCGTCAGCTCCGCGGCGCGTTCGAGGAAGGCGGCCGCGGCCGAGACGCCGCCCCGCGCCCGGGCGCGCGCGGCGGAACGCTCGAGCTCGTCGGCCACCGACGCGTCGGGCGCCCCGGACGCGTGGGCGCGGTGCCAGGCACGCCGGTCCGGGTCCAGCTGTGGATCGGTCGCCTCCGCCAGCGCCGCGTGGACCGCCCGCCGGGCGCCGGGATCCGCCGCGCGGTAGGCGGCCGAGCGCACGAGCGGATGCTGGAACCGCACCCGCGCCCGGAACTCGATCAGGCCGGCGGCCTCCGCCGGCGCGGCCGCGTCGGGCCCGATCCCGAGCAGCTCGGCGGCACGCCACCGCAGCGTCACGTCGCCGACCGGCTCCGCCGCCGCCAGCAGCAGGAGCCGCTGCGTCCGGTCCGGCAGCGGCTCGAGCCGGCGCACGAACCCCTGCTCGAGCCGGCTGGTCAGGGGCATCGTGCCCGGCAGCGCCAGGCCACGCGGCAGCTCGAGCAGCGCGAGCGGATTGCCGCGCGCCTCGGCGAGGACGCGCCGGCGCACCCGCTCGTCGAGCGGCCCGGGGAGCGTCGCCTCGAGCAGCGCGTCCGCATCGGGACCCTCGATCCCGCCGAGCACGAGCTCGGGCAGGCCGGCGAACTCCGGCTCGGCCACCGGCTCCCGCAGCGCGAACACCAGGCCCACCCGCTCCGCGAGCAGCCGCCGCGCGACGAACGTCAGCGTCTGCGCCGAGATCCGGTCGAGCCACTGCGCGTCGTCGACGATGCACAGGAGCGGACGATCCTCGGCCAGGTCGGCGAGCAGCCCCAGCACCGCGAGGCCGACGAGGAACCGGTCCGGCGGCGCTCCGGCGGTCAGGCCGAACGCGGTGCCGAGGGCATCGCGCTGCGGCTCTGGCAGCCGCGGCAGCCGCCGGAGCATCGGCGCGCACAGGGCATGGAGCCCGGCGAAGGGGAGCTCCATCTCGGACTCGACGCCGGACGCGTGGGCGACCCGGCACTCCTTCGCACTCTCCGCGAGATACCGCAGCAGCGCGGTCTTCCCGATGCCCGCCTCGCCGCGGAGCACGAGCACCCGGCTCTGGCCGCCGAGCACGCCGGCGACCAGCTCGTCCAGCGCCTCGCGCTCGGTCCGGCGATCCAGGAAGCGCGACGGTGGGAGGCGGGTCGTCGTCATGCGGCTGACCCATTATCGCCTGCGCCGCCACGAATCGGCGGCGGTTTGCCCGGTCAGCTCGGTGGGACGGTCCGCCCCTCGTGCTCGACGTGGAGCTTCGCCTGCACCCGCGCCACCAGGCGGCGCGCGCCCGACGCGGCGAGCGCGGAGTCCTCGCGTCCCAACCGCGCCAGGCGGTGCACGAGGGCATGCGCGTCCGGCGTGCGATGGCGGTGCAGGCGGCGGACGACGAGCACCGGGAGCGCGATCACCGCGGCGAGCGCGGCCACCACCACGGCGATGATGGCGAGCGGCGCCACCACCACGACCGTGGCGATCATCAACGGCGGGCAGACGAGCAGGGCGATCAGCGCGATCAGCGCCACCTCGGCCGCCCGGAGCGTGTACGCGATCGCGAGGCCGGCCCACGAGAGCTCCTCCTCGATGTGCTCGATGGTGGATTCCTGCGTCTCGGTCATCGGTGCCTCCTGGTTCGGTGGTGGGGTCACTCCCCGGCGACCTCACGCGCCGCGCGCTCGAGGGCGAGGGTCAGGCCGGCGCTCTCGATCAGCCACGGCCGGCCGTCGGCCCGGGGGACGATGCGGAGGTGCAGGCGCCCGTCGTAGACGACGGTGTCGGCCATCCGCTCATCGCCGAGCCAGAGCTCGGCGCCGACGTCGGATCCCTCCCCGGGACCGACGGCGACCACCCGGACCGGCGGCATCACGTCACGCGACCGCGAGCTGGCGGGCGAGCCAGTCGCGGAAGCGGATCTCGCCGAGGATGGCGTCGCCCGCGGGCACGAGCGTGCGGTCGTCGACCCGGTAGCTCGCGTAGTACCGCGCCTCGGGGTCCGCGACGACCTGCCGCGGGTCGTCGCGGGCCTGCAGCGCCTCGCGGACGAGCTCGTCCATGCGGAACCTCTCCGGGCCCGCGACGTCGACGATCCCGTTCAGCGGCGGCCCGACCGAGACCCGGGCGACGGCCTTCGCGACGTCCTCGGCGGCCATCGGCTGGAACTGGACCGGCGGGAGCCGGACCGTGTCGCCATCGGTCGCGAGGGCGGCGATGCTCTTCAGGAACTCGAAGAACTGCGTCGCGTGCACGATCGAGTACGGGATCGGGGACGCCTCGATCAGCTGCTCCTGCACGCGCTTGGCGTGGAAGTAGCCCTTGTCGGCCAGGCGCTCCGTGCCGACCACCGACAGCGCCACGTGGTGGCCCACGCCGGCGACCCCGGCGGGGGGGTGCGGGTGGCGGGGCGCCGTCCGGAAGATGTCGAGCACCGCCGGGTCCTCGCACGACCGCGAGTTCGAGACGTCGATGACCACGTCGGCGCCCTCGAGCACCTGGGCCAGGCCCTCGCCCGTGATGGTGTCGACGCCGGAGTCCGGGGACGCGGCGATCGCCTCGTGCCCGTGCTCGCCAAGCTTGGTGACGACCTGCGAGCCGATGAGCCCGGTGCCGCCGATGACCACGATCTTCATTGGTTGCGTCTCCCTTGGCGACTACGCCGCCACGCGCAGCGCGGCGGCCTCGAGGATCGGGTGCACGGCGGCGTCGGGGCGCGAGACGGGCAGCGCGTGCGACGCGTTCCCGATCACCATCTCCCGGTGCGCGCGAGCGCGGAGGGCCATGTGCCGCTGGAGCTCGGCGGGGATGATCCGGTCCGCCTCGCCGATCACGAACCAGGACGGCACGGTCCGCCAGAGCGGCTCGCCCGACGGCTCGACGAGCGCCGCCTGGGCGGCCGGCCGCTGGGTCGCGGCCATGCGCGCGGCCTCCGGCGCCGGCAGGTCCTGGCAGAAGATCTCGTGGAAGTGCTCCGGCGCGATCGACAGATCGACGCCGCCGTCGGCGCGCGGGATCGGCCGTGCCGTCTGCTCCCCGAGCCGGCTGCCCGGGTACATGGCGGCGAGCTGGAAGCAGTGCTCGCCGGCCTCCGGGGCGAAGCCGTTGACGTAGACGAGCCCGACGATGTCGCCGGCGTCCGCATCGACGTTCGAGATGACGGCGCCGCCGTACGAGTGGGCCACGAGCACGACCGGCCCCTCGATCGTGCGGACGAGGTCGCTGACGGCGGCGGCGTCGGACGCGACGCCGCGGAGCGGGTTGGCCGCCGCGACGACGCGGTGGCCCTCCGCCGTCAACGGGTCGATCACGCCGTCCCAGCTCGCCGACTCGGCGAAGGCGCCGTGGACGAGGACGATCGTGCAGGACATGGAAAACGGTCCTTTCGGCTGGGAGTCCCGGCTGCGGCGCGAGCCGGCCGGGCGGTCATCACCGAGGACCGGACAGCCCGCCGATTCGTGACAGGCCCCGTCTCCCTGGATAATGCGCGCGGGCATGCTCGACGCCGCCCGGCCACCAGCGGGGTTCCTCGACCGTGAGAGCGAGCGCGATGTGCTGGAGCGACTCGTCGCGGCCGTGCGCGCCGGCCAGGGCCGCGTGTTGGTCCTCCGCGGCGAGGCGGGCGTCGGGAAGACCGCCCTGCTGCGGCACCTGTCTGGGGCCGCGGACGCGTGCCGCGTCGCCCGGGCGGCGGGCGTCGAGTCCGAGATGGAGCTCCCGTTCGCGGGCCTGCACGCGCTCTGCGCGCCGATGCTCGGCCGCATCGGGAACCTGCCGCACCCGCAGCGCGAAGCGCTGAGCACGGCGTTCGGCTTGAGCGCCGGGCCGCCGCCGGATCGCTTCCTCGTCGGGCTGGCGGTCCTGAGCCTCCTGGCGGACGCCGCCGAGGAGAAGCCGCTCGTCTGCATCATCGACGACGCGCAGTGGCTCGACCGAGTGTCGGCGGAGACGCTGGCCTTCGTGGCGCGCCGGCTCCTGGCCGAGCGGCTGGGACTGGTGTTCGCGGTGCGCGAGACCGGCGGCGAGCGCGTGCTCGACGGGTTGCCGGAGCTCGTGATCGAGGGGCTCGCCGCCGACGACGCCCGGCTGCTGCTGGACACCTCGATCCCCGGGCCGATCGACGAGCGGGTCAAGGCGCGGATCCTCGGCGAGGCGGGCGGCAACCCGCTCGCGCTGATCGAGCTGCCGCAGGGATTGACGCCGGCGGAGCTCGCCGGCGGGTTCGGCCTGCCCGACGCGCGCCCGCTCGCGAGCCGCATCGAGCACCGCTACCTCCAGCGCGTGGAGCCGCTCCCGCGCGACGCCCAGCTGCTCCTCCTGACCGCGGCGGCCGAGCCGGTGGGCGACCTGAGCCTGCTGTGGCGCGCCGCCGAGCGCCTCGGCATCGACGGCGACGCCGGGCGGTCGGCCGAGGCCGCGCGGCTCATCGAGTTCGGCGTCCGCGTGCGCTTCCCGCATCCGCTCGTCCGGTCGGCGGTCTACCGCGCGGCGAACCCGAGCGACCGCCGCGACGTGCACCTTGCGCTCGCCGAGTCGACCGACCCGGTCCTCGATCCCGACCGCCGTGCCTGGCATCGCGCCCACGCGACGGCGACGCCCGACGAGGCGGTCGCCGCCGAGATGCTGCGCTCGGCCGACCGCGCGCAGGCCCGGGGTGGGCTGGCCGCGGCCGCCGCGTTCCTCCAGCGGGCGGCGGAGCTCACGCCGGACCCGGCCGTGCGCGTCGAGCGCTCCCTCACCGCGGCCCAGGCGAAGCTCGACGTCGCCGACGCCCCGTCCGCGTCCGAGCTCCTCGCCGCCGCCGAGCTCGGCCCGGTCGACGAGCTCCGTCGCGCGCGGCTGGAGCGGTTGCGCGCGGAGATCGCGTTCATCAGCCGGCGCGGGCGCGACGCGCCGCCGCTCCTGCTCGAGGCGGCGCGGCGGCTCGAGCCCCTGGACCCGGAGCTGGCCCGCGAGACCTACCTCGAGGCGATCGCGTCGGCGATGTTCGCCGGGCGCCTCGGCAGCGGTCCGGACGAGCGGGAGGTGGCCGAGGCGGCACGCGCGTCACTCGGGCCGGAGCCCCCCGCGACCACGGCCGACCTGCTCCTCGAGGCGCTGGTGACGCGCTACACCGAGGGCTACGCGGCCTCCGTGGAGCCGCTGTCGCGGGCGCTGCGGCTGATCGGCGAGTCCACCGGGGGACCGGAGGACCGGCGCTGGCTGTGGCTGGCATGCCGCCTCGCCCAGGACCTGTGGGACGACGAGCTGTGGCACGCGCTCGCCGGCCACGGCGTCCGCGTCGCGCGCGAGGCCGGCGCGCTGAGCCTGCTCCCCGTCGTGGCCAACCATCTCGCCGCCTTCCACATCCACGCCGGCGCCTTCGCCTCGGCCGCGGCCCTGGTCGAGGAGGTCGATGCGATCACGAAGGCGACCGGGCTCCCGCCGCTCCTCTACGCCGCCTGCCGGCTGGCCGCCGCGCGCGGTGAGCCGGCGCCGCCGCTCTTCGAGTACTCGTGGCAGAACGGGATGGCGCGCGGCGAGGGCGCGTCGGTCGGCCTGTTCTTCTGGCTCACCGCGATGCGGCACAACAGCCACGGCCGCTACGGCGAGGCGCTCGTGGACGCGAAGCGGGCCTGCGAGCGCGAGGACGTGATGGCGTACGGCTGCGCCCTCGTCGAGCTGGTCGAGGCCGGCGTGCGCGACGGCCGGCCGGACGAGGCCGCTGCGGCGCTCGAGCGGCTGCGCGAGCGCACCCGGGCGGTCGGCACCGAGTGGGCGCTCGGGATCGAGGCGCGCTGCGGCGCGCTGCTGAGCGACGACGAGGCCCTCTACCGCGAGTCGATCGAGCGCCTCGCGCGCAGCCGCGCGGCGATCGATCTCGCGCGCAGCCGGCTCGTCTACGGGGAGTGGCTGCGGCGCGGGAACCGGCGGGCGGACGCGCGCGAGGTCCTGCGCGCCGCCCACGAGACCGTCAGCCACAGCGGCGCGGCCGCATTCGCGGAGCGCGCCCGCCGCGAGCTGCTCGCGCCGGGCGCGACCGGGCGCCGGATCACCGCGGACACGCGCGACGCCCTGACGCCCCAGGAGGTCCAGGTCGCGCTGCTGGTCCGCGACGGTCACACCAACCCGGAGATCGGCGCGCAGCTCTTCATCAGCCCGCGCACGGTCGAGTACCACCTCCGCAAGGTGTTCCGGAAGCTCGACGTGGGCAGCCGCAAGGAGCTGCGCGCCGCGCTCATGGACATGTCCGATCAGGCTGTCCTCGGGACCGTCTAGCCGAGTCCGGCGAGCTCCTCCTTGAAGCGGGCCATCGCGCCCAGGTAGAGCAGGGTCGCCCAGCTCACCCGGGCCACGCCGGCCGCGGCGAGGTCCTCGAGCGACGGCGCCTGCGGCAGGCGCATGATGTTCACCGGACCGCGCACCTCCGCGGTGAAGGCGCGCAGCGCGTCCGGCTCCCAGAGCGCGATCGGGTACACGCAGTCCACGCCGGCCTCGAGGTACGCGTTCGCCCGCTCGAGCGCCACGGGCACGAGCCCCGCCTGGGTCCCGGGCCCGGCGCCGGCGAAGAACGGGCCGACGAACACGTCGACCCGTGCGTTGATGACGAGCGGGTAGCCCGCATCCGCCGCGGCCTGCCGGACCGCCCCGAGCCACTCCGCGTGCCGCGCGGGATCGCGCAGGCTGCCCGCGGCGTGATCCGTGTCCTCGAGGTTGCAGCCGGCGGCCCCGGCGCTGCGCAACCTGTCCACCAGCTGGGCGGGCTCCATGCCGTAGCCCGCCTCCGCGTCCACGGTCACGGGCACGTCGACGCCACGCACGATCCGCGCCGCGGCGGCGAGCATCTCCTCGCCCGGCGCGTCCTCGTGGTCCGCGTAGCCGAGCGTCCCGGCGACGCCGCCGCTCGTGGTCGCGACGACGGGGAACCCGGCGTCGACCACCGACCTCGCCGTGGCCACATCCCAGGCGTTCGGAAGCAGCAGGGGTTCACCGGGACGGTGCAGCGACCGCAGCACGTCGCAGCGACTGTCGAGATCCGCCGATTGTGAGGGGCTCATGCCGTGACCGTACGCGTTCTTCGAGACCCGGAGTAGGCTCCCGCCATGCGGGTCTTCCTGGCCGGCGCCACGGGCGTGGTCGGCAACGCGCTGGTGCCGCAGCTCCTGGACGCGGGACACGACGTGACGGCGATGACGCGCTCGGTGCTGCGCGCCTCGCGGCTGGAGGCGGTCGGCGCCCATCCCGTCGTCTGCGACGCCTTCGACGCCGACGGGGTGCAGGCGGCGATGGCCGCCGCGAGGCCCGAGGCGGTGATCCACCAGCTGACCGCGCTGCCGACGCGGATCGACTGGGCGGACCCGGCGACGTTCGACGCGAACAACCGTGTGCGGATCGAGGGGACGCGGAACCTCGTCGACGCCGCGCTCGCGACCGGCGCACGCCGCATCGTCGCGCAGAGCATCGCGTTCGCGTACGCGCCGACGGGCGACTTCGTGAAGGAGGAGGACGCGGCGCTGTTCACCGACGCGCCGCCGCCGATCGGCGCCGGCGTCGCGGCCGTCGCCGAGCTCGAGCAGCGCGTCACGGGCACGGAGGGGATCGAGGGGGTCGTGCTGCGCTACGGGATGCTCTACGGCCCCGGCACGTATCACGACCGGCGCGGCGCGACCGCCGCCGACGTCCTCGCGGGTCGCATCCCGCTCGTCGCGGACGCCCCCGGCATGTACAGCTGGCTGCACGTGGAGGACGCCGCGTCGGCGGCCGTCGCCGCGCTCGAGCGGGGAGCGCCGGGGATCTACAACATCGCCGACGACGAGCCCGCGCCGCAGCCGGAATGGCTCCCGGTCCTGGCGGAGGCGCTGCGCGCCGGTCCGCCGCCGGCGGCGGAGGAGCCGCCCCCGCCGTACGTCCCGGAGATGTCGCTGCGCGCCGCCTCCAACGCGAAGGCGAGGCGCGAGCTCGGGTGGACGCCGCGCTACCCGAGCTGGCGGGAGGGCTTCGCGGCCAGCCTCGCGTGAGTGCCGTCAGGCGGCGGTCTCGCGGTGGGGCAGCTTCCAGCCCGGCCGCGGGAAGTGGCAGGTGTAGCCGTTCGGGTAGCGCTGGAGGTAGTCCTGGTGCTCCGGCTCGGCCTCCCAGAACGGCACCGCCTCGCTGACCTCGGTCACGACCTTGCCGGGCCACAGGCCCGAGGCCTCGACGTCGGCGATCGTGTCCTCGGCGACCTGACGCTGCTCCTCGCTCGTGTAGAAGATCTCCGAGCGGTAGCTCGACCCGATGTCGTTGCCCTGGCGGTCCTTCGTCGTCGGATCGTGGATCTGGAAGAAGAACTCCAGGATGTCCCGGTAGGAGATCCGCGCGGGGTCGAACACGATCTCGACCGCCTCGGCGTGGCCCGGATGGTTCCTGTAGGTCGGGTTGTCGTTCTGCCCGCCCGTGTAGCCGACCCGGGTCGAGATGACGCCGTCGCGGTGGCGCAGCAGCTCCTCGACGCCCCAGAAGCAGCCTCCCGCGAGGATGGCGGTCTCGGCGTTGTCGCTCATCGTGCTCTCCAGTGATCCGAAGCTCGGTGGTCGAGCCATTGTGCAGTACTCAGCCCTTCGCGAACTCCTCCGCCATCTTCGCCCCGACGACCTGCAGCGCCGAGGCCGGGCGGATCATGACCTTCAGCTCGGTGATCAGGCCGTCCTCGTCGAACGTGAGCTTGTCGATCCCCTCGACGAGCTTCCCGTCGACCTCGGTCGCGAATTCCAGGATCGCCACGCGATCGTCCGCATCCTCGAGCTGGTGCACGTACCGGAACGTGCCGCCCATGCCGAGCACCTGCTCCGCCGCTCGCAGGACCCTCATGACCTGATCGCGACCTTCATAGGGCTTGAACAGCACCGGGCTGCGGAAGGCCGCGTCCTCGCGGAACAGCTCGCGTGCCTGCTCGACGTCCCGTCGTTCGACCGCGGCGCGGAAGCCATCGGAGAGCATCGCGGGCAGCCTACCCGCCGTGTCACATCGCGCGGCCCTGTCCGGTCCCACTCGGCATGAGGATCGCGATCGCAGGTGGAACCGGAACCGTCGGCGCCGAGGCGGCGCGCGAGCTCGAGCGCCGGGGGCACGAGGTGCGCATCCTGTCGCGGCACGCGCCGGAGCACCCCGTCGACCTGCGCGACGGCAGCGGGCTCGCCGCCGCGCTCGACGGCGTCGAGGTGGTGGTGGACGCCGCCAACGGCAAGCGCAGCGTGCTCGTGGACGGCACGGCGCGGCTGCTCGGCGCCGCGAAGGAGGCCGGGGCGCATCACTGCGTCGGCATCTCGATCGTCGGCGTCGACCGCGTCGGCGGCCGCTACTACAAGGCCAAGCGCGAGCAGGAGAAGCTGATCGAGCACTCGGGGATCCCGTGGACGATCGTGCGCGCGACGCAGTTCCACCCGTTCATCGCGCGGACCTTCGCGGCCAGTGCGAAGCTCGGCATCGTGCCCTGCCTGGAGTTCCCGATCCAGCCGGTGGATCCGCGCGAGGTCGGCCGCGTGCTGGCCGAGACGGCCGAGGCCGAGCCGGCGCTGGCGATCAGGCAGTTCGCGGGCCCGGAGGTGCTGAGCGGGTGCGAGCTGGCGCGGCGCTGGCGCCGGCGGACGGGCTCGCACGCGGTGCCCGTGCGCCTGCCCGTGACCCGCGCGCTGCGCTCGGGCGGGCTGACGAACCCGGGCGCGAGGCGCGGCACCGTGACCTTCGACACGTGGCTGGAGGCGACATGACGAGCCTGCTGCGGGTGACGCTCGCGTGCCTGGCGTTCTCGGCCGCGGTCCCGGGCCTGCAGGCCACGATCTCGCCGACGTCCTTCTACGACGACTTCCCGCTCGGCCGCGCCTGGGTGCAGATGCTGCCGCCGTACAACGAGCACCTGATCCACGACGTCGGCGACTTCTACCTCGCGTTCACGATCCTGTTCGCGTGGGCGGCGTGGCGGCCGTCGCGCGAGCTGGTCCTCCCGCTCGCCTCCGCGTGGTCGGTCTCGGCGCTGCTGCACGTCGTCTATCACGCGATGCACCTGGACGGCTTCGGCGCCGGCGACGCGATCGCGCTGATCTTCGTCCTGGCCACCGTGCTGGCGCTGCCGGTGCTGGCGATCGTCCTCACACTGCGCGAGCGGGTCCCGGCGGAGGCGTGAGGCTCCGGCTGGCAGACTGCGGCCATGTACGAAGAGCACGTTCCGGATCGCGTCCTAAAGCCCGCCGAGTGCGCGGCAGTCGCGCGGACCGTCGCGGCGGTCGTCGCCGCTCCCGACGCGACGGGTGAGGGGAGCTTCTCCCTGCTCTGGCGGACCGCACACTCCGAGGGCTGGCTCAACGTCTGGCCGGAGTCCCGCGAGGCGGGATTCCACGATCACGACGGCTCCAGCGTCGGCGTGCACGTGATCGAGGGCACCGCCAGCAACGACGGCATCTCGCTCACCGGCGCCCCGACCCTGCGCCGGTTCTCCGCGGGCGACTCCTTCTCGCTCGGCCCGGACCGCATCCACCGCATGGTCCACGACGCCGGCTCGGTCACCCTCCACGTGTACTCGCCGCCGCTCCGTGCGATCGGCGACTACGCCGTCGTCGAGGGGGAGCTGCGGCGCGTCACGCACTCGCCCGACGAGATCAGCCCGCCGAGCATCGGGCTCTGACCGTCGCGCCGCCCTACGGGAGCACGACGAGCTTGCCGGTGGCGTTGCCGGCTTCCATGTCGGCGTGGGCGGTCGTGATCTCGTCGAGCGTGTAGGTGCGGTCGATGGGGACCGTGAGCCGGCCGGCGGCGACGCCGTCCAGGAAGGACTGGAGGACCTCGGTCGGGAGGTCGGATGCCTCGCCGCCGTAGGCGCTCAGCCGCACCCCGGGCGGGAGGTAGCCGATCGGGTAGAAGTCGGGCACGGTCCATTCGTTGCTGAGCATCCCGGTGAAGCAGACGACGCCGTGGACCTTCGTGGCGCGCAGGGTGTCGGGGAGCGTGGGCGTGCCGACGAGCTCGATCGCCACGTCCACCCCGCCGGGGCGGATATCCCGTACGGCCGGGGCGACCTCGCCGCGGTCCACGATCGGGTGGTCGACGCCGATCGCCTCGAGCGCGGCGACCCGCTCGGGGCGCCGGGTGGTCGAGATCACCGTGAGGCCCTGCTCCTTGGCGAGGACGGCCGCGGCCATGCCGACGGATGAGGTGCCACCCCGGATCAGGAGCGTCTGGCCGGGCCGGGCGTCGAGGCCGACGGTGAGCGACCCGTGGGCGGTCTGGAGCATCTCGGGGACCGCGCCCAGCGTCGCCCAGTCCAGATCGGAGGTGAACGGGATGACCTGCCCGGCGGGAACGCTCGTGTACTCGGCGTAGCCGCCGTCGAACGTGCGGCCCATCCCGCCCATCATCGTCGCGACCTGCCGGCCGGGCTCGAACTCGCCCCCGGGAGCCGAGACGACCGTGCCGGTGGCCTCGATGCCGAGCACGCGCGGGAACGTGACCCCCTCGGCGAGCCCGAGCCGGGTGTGCAGCTCCGACCGGTTCAGGCCGAACGCCCTGACCCGGATGAGCACCCACCCCGGTGCCGGCTCCGGGATCGGGAGCTCGCGGACCTGCAGGGCCTCCGGCGGTCCGGGCGCCTCGAGCACGGCAGCGCGCATCATTCCGTGGAATCTATTGAGCGCCTCCTCGGGCAACCTGGGAGACGTGCTCGCCGGCTCAGCGTCCGCGACCGCTCCAGGTCCGGCGCCCGTACTCAGGGTGCCGGGCGTAGGCTGGCGTCGATGCCGCGCACGCCGCTCGACCTCCACGTCGCCCGCCCGGAGGAGCTCCGCGCACGTATCGCCGCGGAACGTCGCGGCGCCCCGTTCCTGCTCTACCGCGACGGCGAGGACCGCCAGGTGATCGTCGAGCTCGGGGAGGGGCGTGACCGGGTCACGGTCGGACGCAGCTCGCAGGCCGACATCGCGCTGCATTGGGACCGCGAGGTCTCGAGGTTGCACGCGACGCTCGAGCGGATCGCGGGCGCGTGGGTGCTCTCCGACGAGCGCCTGTCGCGCAACGGCACCTTCGTCAACGGCGAGCGACTCGCGACCCGCCGCCGTCTCGCGCCCGGCGACGTGATCGTCGCCGGCGCCAGCACGATCGCGTTCGTCGCTCCGGGCCCGGGCTCGGTGTCGGCCACCGTGGTCGGCGACGTCCACGTCCCCCCGGTCACACCCGCCCAGCGCCGCGTCCTCGTCGCGCTCTGCCGGCCGCTCGCCGACGGTGGCGCTCCGGCGTCGAACCGCGAGATCGCCGCGGAGCTCGTCGTGGCGGTCGACACCGTCAAGGGAACCCTGTCCCGGCTCTTCGAGACCTTCGGGATCGGCGACGACGTCCCGCAGAACCAGAAGCGGGCGATGCTCGCGAGACGGGCGCAGGCGGCCGGCGTGGTCGGCCCGGATCAGTAGTCGATCCGCGTCACCGTGTCGTCACCCGTCCCGGTGACCCAGACGTGCCCGCCTCCGGCGGTCATGCCGTACGGGTTCGGGGGGACGTCGAGGGCGACGACCGTCTCGAGGGTCTCCGGATCGACCACCACCACGCGGCTGCCACCGTCGTCGGCGACGAACACGCGCCCACCCGCCACCGTCAGCTGCCGCATCCCCTGTGCGCCGACGCCGTGATGGAACTCGGCCAGGGTCCGCGGCTCGAACCGCGCGACGGTGAGCGGGTTGACGGTCGCGAAGAGCGCCCCTGCCCCCCATGCGAGCGCGAACGGGGACCCCGGGCCGAACTCGCTCCCGCGCCTGCGCCCGTCGGGACGGAGCTCGAGCACGCGGTCCAGATCGGCGTTCGCCACCCAGACGGACCCGCCGCCCACGGCCAGCGCGCCGACCCCTCGGGCGAACCTGAGCGCGGGACCATGGGCGTTGGCGTCACCGTCGAGGCGCCAGAGCTTGTCGGTCGCGGACTCGCCCCCGCTGCCCGCCACCCAGGCGCCGTCGCGCGTGGCCGCCACCAGCACGGGCGGGAGCGGCGGCTCGAACCGGCGCACCTCGCCGGTGCGGACGTCGATCCGCCGCACCTCACCTTGCCTGCGGTTCGCGGTCCACAGGATGTGCCCGCGCGCGTCGAGATCCACCGTGCCCTCGCCCACCACGGGCTGCGCGCCGACGCGGTCCCCGGTCGCGGGGTCGAGCTGCGCGAGCCGGCGCCTCGACGCGCTGAGGACCCACAGGCGATCCTCGGCGTAGGCGACGTCGCGCGGGCGATGCCCCACGCCCGTGAAGCTGGAGCCGACGGCGGGGAGCGTCGCGGCCCGCTCCCGCGCCGGCGGCCGGCGGGGCTCGTCGTCGGTCGACAGCAGCACCGCGCCGAGCACCGCCGCACCGGCGACGACCACCAAGCCGGCGGCGATGCTCGCGGTGCGCATGGTGATCCGGCGGCGCCGCAGGCGGCGGGCGGGCGCGGTCGCCGATCCGGTCAGCGCCGCCGCTCCCCGCGCGACGCTCCGTTCGGGCGGCGCGGGCGCACCGCCGCCGGCCGCGACGGCGGCGCGGCCCAGGTCGCCCGCTGACGCGTAGCGTTCCTCGGGCCGCTTCGCGAGCGCCCGCGCGACCACGGCGTCGAACGGCGCGAGCGCCGGATCGCAGGCGGACGGCGCCGGCGGTGGCTGCGAGAGCTGCGCCCAGAGGGTCGCCTCGGGCTCGCGGCCGGCGAACGGCGGCCTTCCGCACAGCACGAAGTACAGGAGCCCGCCGAGGGCATAGACATCCGTGCGCGCGTCCACGGGGTCGCCGCGGATCTGCTCCGGCGCGGCGAAGTCCGTCGTCCCGACCCACTGGCCGGAGCCCGTGAGACCCGACGTCGCCGCAGCCGCCCGGGCGAGGCCGAAGTCCGCGACGTACGCGTGGCCCCGAGCGTCGACCAGGACGTTCGCGGGCTTGACGTCCCGGTGCACGTAGCCCGCTGCGTGGATCGCGTCGAGCGCCTCGGCCAGCTGCATCACGACGGCAGCGGTCCGCGCCGGCTCGAAGGGCCCCTCAAGCCGGACGAGCGTCTTGAGATCGTCCCCCGGGACGTACCGCATCACGACGTAGGCGCGATCGCGATCGATCCCGGCGGCGTGGACCGGCAAGACGTTCGGGTGCTCGACAGCGGCCGCGGCGCGCGCCTCGCGGACGAGCCGCTCGCGGGCGCCCGGCTCCTCGACGCGGTCGGGGGCGATCACCTTGAGGGCGACATCCCGGTCCAGGTCGAGCTGGCGCGCCCGGTACACCGCGCCCATCCCGCCGCGCCCGACCAGCTCCTCGATCCGGAAACCTCCGATGAGCGTGCCGGATGGCAGCTCCCCCATCGGCTTTGTATAGCGGTGGGGGCCTTCGATCGCCACCTAGGTGGCGTGGGCGGGCGCGTCGCGCGGCGGGAGCGTCGGTGACATGTTCTCCTCCACGATCGCGCTGCTCACGGCGCTCTGCTCGTTCCTCATGCCCGGCTGCGGCGAGCCCTCGCCGCCTGCGGACCACGTGGTCAGCGCGTGCACCTGGTCGTACTTCGGCGACCCGCGCGCCGTGACCGTCGGGAGCACGCTCTTCACCGGCTGCGTGGCGCGTGGCGGGGCGCCCGTCGTCGAGGCCTTGGACCTCGAGACGGGCGCGCAGCGGATCTCGCGGCCGTTCGGCCGGCTCGAGGCCGACGATCACAACAACCCGAGCCTCGTGGCGTTCCGCGGCCGGATCTTCGCCTTCAGCTCACCCCACAGCGGCTACCTCTGGCCCCGCGACCGGCAGAGCGCGATGCGCTACCGCTCCACGGCGCGGCCGTGGGCGCGCGGCGGCGGATGGAGCGAGATGCGCACCGTCCCGATCGGTGCGGGCTGCGGCCTCGGCTACACCTACCCGAACCCCGTCGTGGCCGGCGACCGGCTGTACCTCTTCATGCGCGGTCCGTGCTGGGAGCCGTACGTCACGTGGACCGACGACGGCGTGCACTGGAGCCGGGCACGCACGCTCGTGCGCGCCCCGGTCGGCCCGACCGCCCGGAGGATCCGACCCTATGCGAAGTACGCCGCGGCGCCCGACGGCTCGATCCTGATGCTCTTCTCCGACGGGCATCCGGCCTCGTGGGAGAGCGGCCTGTACTTCGCGCGCTTCGCCGACGGCCGCTTCCTCTCCGCGGCCGGTGAGGTCCTCGGCGACCTCGACCAGGGCCCGCCCGCCGTCACGGACCTGGAGCAGATCCACGCCCCTCGCGACGGCCGTGCCTGGCCGATGGACATCGCCCAGGGACCCGGCGGCGACCCCGTCGCCGTCTACACCAGCCTGCGTGGCGTGAACGACACCTTCCGGTACGCCCGGTTCGACGCCGGCGCGTGGGAGACCCACCCCATTGCGGCCGCCGGGCGAACGCTCTTCGGCTATCACAACGCCGGGGCCACGCTCGATCACGCCGACCCTTCGCGCGTCGTGCTCAGCCGGACCATCGCCGGGCAGAACGAGATCGAGCTGCGTACGACGGAGGACAGCGGCCGCACGTGGATCGCGCAGGCCCTCACGCGCGACTCGGACGAGTTCAACGTGCGCCCGGTGATCCCGCGGAGCACCGGCGCCGCCGGCCGCGGCGTCGTGCTCTACGTGACCGGCTCAGCCTCGAGCTATCGCCGCTACGACACGTCGGTCGTGGTGCGGCGCGATCCGCGGCTGCGCTGATCCGCGGGGCGATCGAGCTACGAGTCGCGCCCTGCCCAGACGGTGACCCGCTCGGGCGACAGGCCGAGCTTCGACGCCACCAGCCAGGCCGCGTGGTCCTCGTTGTCCGTCCAGACGTCGCGCACGACGACGATGCCGCCGTCGTGCTCGACGGACCAGCCCGACCGCTTCGCGTCCGCCTCGAACGCGGCGCGGCGTTCCCCGAGCTCCCAGCCCTCGGGCAAGGTCACGTCGAACGGCTCGGTCCCGGCCGGGTGCTTCACCCTCGCCACGCCGCAAGCCTACCTCGCTCGCTTCGCCGTCGCGCGTGCTCGCGGCCGGCGGACGGATCGGCCGATCCGCCTGAGCGGCGCCGCGACGAAGACCGCCAGGGCGCCCGCGGCCGGGGCGAGGGCCAGCAGCCCCTCCTCGACCGGGACGCCTCCGACGTGGGCGAAGGTCATTGGAAGATCTCCGTGGTGCAGTCGCCGCCCTGGAGCCGGACCTCGTGCGCGCGCGCCGGGCCGTCCGGCCGGTCCGCGAGATCCACGAAGAAGCCGTCGTCGAGCTCCATCCCGCCGGCCGGATCGCAGTCGACGCGCAGCATCCAGGAGCGCAGGCCGGGATAGAACTGGTTGTCCCAGGTCGAGTACAGCGAGTTGGTGACGTAGAGCCGGCGGCCGTCGAGCGAGAGCTGCAGCATCTGCGGGCCGCCGCCCAGGTCGCGCGGGCCGTCGCACGGCCGGCCCAGGACGCCGCCGAGCTGGAGCCGGCCGGTCAGCCGCGGATGCGCGGGGTCGCTGATGTCGTACTGGCGCAGGTCGCCGTGCAGCCAGTTGGAGAAGTACAGGAAGCGGTCGTCCATCGAGACGACCAGGTCGGTGATCAGGCCGGGGACCGGGAACGGCCAGCCCTCCTGCTCGACACCGTCCACCGCGATCACGTTGTCGGCCGTGTAGGCGCCGTTGTCCCGATGGAAGTGCCACATCGTGCTCGAGAGCGCAGCGCCGACGAAGCCCTCGTCGGCGTCGGGATCATGCAGCCAGCGCACCTCGAGCGGCACGAGGCCCGCCTCGCCGAGCTCGATCGTCTGCTCGAGCCGGCGCTCGGCCAGGTTCCAGAAGTGCAGGCGGCTGCCGTAGCGCCCCGCGGCGACGTGGTCGAGGTCGAACCCGGACTCGTACGCGTTGGGTTCGCCGAACTCGGACGACGCGAGCACGTTCTGGCGCGGCTGGTACCAGAAGTCGTAGTTGAGCGCCGGATGGGGACCGCCGTCCTCCCAGCGTCCCTTGACCTCGAACGTGCGCGCATCCAGGACGGCGAAGCCGCATGCGCCGTTGCCGTCGGCGTCGCCGAGCATGCTGATGACGATGTTGTCGCCCGGCATGCAGTGCACGGTGTGCGGGCGCGTCAGCCCGGTCTCGCGCACCATCTCCGCGGGCTCGACCACCTTCTCGATCCGCGGCCGCCGCGGGTCGTCGGCGACGTTCACCACGTGGATGCGCGAGGACCGGAAGCCAGGGACGATCAGGTGCGATCGGTCCGGCCCGTGGCAGGCGGAGCTGCAGCGGTTCCAGCCGAAGTGGTGCAGCTCGTCGCCGACGTTCGGCATCGGCGTCTCGTGCACGACCCGGCCGTGCTCGGCGTCGACGACGGCGAGGAAGTCCGGCCTCTCGACGTCGGTGCCCTCGTGCAGGCAGGCCAGGTAGAGGAGCTCCTCCGGCGGCGCCTGGAGCGCCTCGGCGGGAGAAGCGTGGAAGGACTGTGGACGGTGCTCCACGGGGGGACTCCTTTCGGTTGCGGGGCGACGATCCCGCACCCGCCTTACGCGCGCCTGCCGCGCCGCTAACGCGGGGCTGACCCGTGAGACAATCCGCAAGGTGGAGTTCGGGCTGCTTGGTCCGCTGACCGTCGTCGACGGTGGGTCCGATGTGACCCCGGCGCGCCCCAAGCAGCGGGCGCTGCTCGCCGTGCTGCTGTTGCGGCGCGGAGAGGTCGTGTCCGGCGCTCAGCTGATCGAGGCGCTCTGGGGCGATGAGCCGCCCGGAACCGTCCAGACCGCACTCCACGGCCACATCTCGGCACTGCGCAAGCTGGTCGGCCCGGAGCGGATCAGGACGCGCCCGCCGGGCTATCTGCTGGATGTCCAGGCCGCCGAGGTGGACCTGGGCCGGTTCGAGGCGCTGGTCGCACGGGCACGGGCGCACGACGATGCGGCCGCGCGCGCGTCCTGTCTGCGCGATGCGCTCGCGCTGTGGCGCGGGGAGCCGCTGACCGAGCTGCAGGGCGAGGCGTTCGCCGACCGCGAGATCGCGCGGCTCAACGAGCTGCGCGTCACCGCACTCGAGGATCGCGTCGACGCCGACCTCGCTCTCGGCCGCCATCACGAGCTCGTGCCCGAGCTCGAACCGCTCGTCGCGGAGCATCCGTTCCGGGAGCGCCTGCGCGGCCAGCTGATCCTCGCGCTCTATCGCTGCGGGCGGCAGGCCGACGCGCTGCACGTCTACCGGAGCGGCCGCAGCGCCCTCGCGGACGAGCTCGGCCTGGAGCCCGGTCCGGCGCTCCGGAAGCTCGAGGTGCGCGTCCTCCGCCAGGATCCGGCCCTGGACCCGCCCGCCGCTCGGGCTCGGACGCCGGTCCGCTACGCGCACAGCGGCGAGCTGAACATCGCCTACCAGGTGACCGGCGACGGCCCGCTCGACCTCGTGCTGATCTCCGGGTTCGTCTCCCACCTGGAGAAGGACTGGGAGGAGCCTGGCCATACCCGCTTCCTCGAACGGCTCGGCTCGATGGGTCGCCTGATCCGCTTCGACAAGCGCGGCACCGGGCTCTCCGACCGGCCGGCCGGCCTCCCCGACCTCGAGACGCGCATGGACGACGTGCGCGCGGTCATGGACGCGGCCGACAGCCGGCGCGCCGTGCTGTTCGGCTACTCCGAGGGCGCGCCGATGGCGATCCTCTTCGCCGCGAGCTATCCCGAGCGCAGCCGCGCCCTGATCCTCTACGGGGCCTACGCGAAGCGGCTCGACCCGGACACCGACTACCCGTGGGCGCCGACGCGGGAGGCACGCGCCGCGTACATCGAGGCGCTGGAGCGCGACTGGGGCTTCGAGTCCGACATGAGGACGATGTGCCCCTCCGCCGACGACGCGATGGCGCGCTGGTGGGGCGAGCGCTGTCGCGCCGCGGCCAGCCCGGGCGCGATCAGGGCGCTCAACGAGATGAATTCGCTGATCGACGTCCGCTCCGTGCTCCCGGCCATCCGGGTTCCCACGCTCGTCATGAATCGCGGCACCGACTACGACGTCCGCGTCGAGGAGGGCCGGTACATCGCCGAGCGCATCCGCGATGCCCGCTTCGTCGAGCTGCCGGGAGCCGACCACTTCGTCGGCGTCGATCCCGATCAGATCCTCGATGCCGTCGAGCCCTTCATCGGCGAACGCGGGACGACGCGGGTCGCGGACGACCGTGATCGCGTGCTGCTCACGCTCGTCGTGACCGAGACCGCCGGCGCACCGGCGCTTCACGAGCGCCGGCACGAGATCGTGCGGCGCGAGCTCGCCCGCCATCGCGGCCGGGAGCTCGACGCCACTCGCGATCGGATCGTCGCGTCCTTCGACGGTCCCGCGAGAGCCGTCCGCTACGCGACCGCCGTCAACGACGCGATCAAGGCGCTCGGCATCGAGGCCCGTACCGGCGTGCACACCGGCGAGGTCGAGATAGTCGGTGGCCGGGCTCATGGTGTCGCCCTCGACAGCGCGGTCGGTGCGGCCGCCGCGGCCGCCTCCGGCGAGGTGCTCGTGTCGCAGACCGTCACGGACCTCGTCGCCGGGTCCGGGCTCGAGTTCGCCGATCGCGGGAGCCGATCCCCGCCCGGGATCCCGGGCGACCGGCGCCTGCTGAGCGTCGTCGGCCCCGAGCGGGACGGGCCGATGATCGGGCGCGCCGAAGAGCTCGAGCGACTCGAGCGCGCGCTGCGGCGGGCCGGGTCGGGTACGGGGTCAGCCGTGCTGGTCGCGGGTGAGGCCGGGATCGGCAAGACCCGGCTCGTCGGCGAGCTCGCGCGGCACGCCGGCGACGCCGGCTTCCAGGTGCTCGTCGGGCGCTGCCTCGATCTCGTCGGCACGGAGTTGCCCTACCAGCCGTTCGTCGACGCGCTGCGCTCGCGCGGGGGCGAGCTCGCCTTCGTCGACGCGCGCTCGGCCGGTTCGCAGCTGCGCGTGTTCGAGCAGACGCTGGCGCTGCTCGATGGCCTCGCGGCGCGGGCGCCGGTGCTGCTGGTCCTCGAGGATCTGCACTGGGCGGACACGTCGACGCTCGACCTCGTCGCCTACCTCGCGCACAACCTCGAGGAGCGCTGCGTCGTCCTCCTCGCGACCTACCGCGCAGACGAGCCCGCGTCGGCGGAGCGGGTCGGCCGGCTCGCCGACAGCGTGGGACGCTCCGGCACGGCGCTGATGCTCGAGCTCGATCCGCTCGCACCGGACGAGCTGGAGGCGCTGATCGAGGCTCTGGCGGGCGCCACCGCACCGGCGGTGGTCGACGCGATCGTCGCCCGCTCGGAGGGCAACCCGTTCATCGCCGAGGAGCTCCTGGCCGCCGCGGGCGACCAGAGTGGCGAGCTGCCGTCCGGCCTGCGCGAGCTGCTGCTGCGACGGGTGACGCGCCTGGACCGGCGGACGAAGGCCGTGTTGCGTCTCGCGGCCACGGCCGGGCGCGACGTCGGCTACCGGCCGCTGGTCGAGGCGGCGGCGCTCCCGGAGGAGAGCGTTCGCGAATCGCTGCGACGCGCGGTGGAGCACGGTGTCCTCGTCGCCGATCAGGACGGCTTTCGCTTCCGCCACGCCCTGCTCGCCGAGGCGATCTCCGGCACGCTGCTGCCGGGCGAGCGCGAGGAGCTGCACGCGCGGCTCGCCGACGCGCTGGCACGCGGCGATCCACCGGCGGCCGCGGGCGAGCTCGCGCCGCACTGGGCGGCGGCGGGCCGGCGCAAGGAGGCGCTCGTCGCGTCGATCGAGGCGGCGCGCGAGGCCGAGGCGGTCTTCGGCCTCGCCGAGGCATTGGCGCACCTCGAGCGCGCGCTCACGCTGTGGCCCGACGTGCCGGACGCCGCACAGCTCGCCGGGCTCGACCTCGCCGAGCTCTCGGCCTGGACCGCCGAGCAGGCCGTCCTGACCGGTGCGGCACCGCGCGCCGTCGAGCTCGGCAAGCAAGCCGTCGCGCTCGCCGGCGACGGCGATCCGGTGCGCGCGGGGCTCCTGCATGCGGCGCTCGGCCGCCATCTGCTGTTCGCCGGCTGTCGCGACGCGGCCGTCCTCGCGTTCGAGCGAGGCGTCGAGCTCGTGCCGCCGGCGCCACCGTCGCCGGAGCGTGCGCAGGTGCTGGCGGCGCTCGGTCACGCGCTGATGCTGACCTGGCGCCATGACGAGTCGCAGGCGATCTGCCGGCAGGCCGTCGAGCTCGCCCGCGCGGTCGGTTCACGCGCAGCCGAGGTCCGGGCGCTGGGCGCGCTCGGAGTCGACCTCGCCTACCTGGGCCACGGTGAAGCCGGCCTCGCGACGCTCCGGCAGACGCTGCGGGTGGCCGAGGAGACCCGAGCGCCCCAGGATCTGGATCGGGCGTACGTCTGGCTCACCGACGTGCTGACGATGCTGGGCAGGCCGCGGGAGTCGGCCCGTCTCGCGGCCGAAGCGGTCGAGGTCATCCGGCGCTACGGCATCGAGTACGGCCCGCTCATCGCCAACCAGGTCGAAGCGCTGGTCGCGACCGGTGAGTGGGACGAGGCCGACCGCGTCAGTGCCGCGGCACTGCGCCTGAACACGGCCAACTGGCCGCACATCGCGCTGATCAGACGCGCCGAGCTCGAGACGGGTCGCGGCGACTTCGACGCAGCCCGCGCCCACCTCGAGGCGGCGCTCGTGAGCGTCCGCGAGGACGAGCGCGGCTCGCTGACCTACGATCCGCTCGCCGCCGAGCTCGCCCTCTCGGAAGGCCGCTGGACGGACGCCGACGCGATGGTCGGCGAGGGCCTCGCACGAGCGCGCGCTCGCGACGCCGCCCTGTATCGCGTCCAGCTCTGCGCGCACGGTCTGCGTGCGCAGGCCGAGCTGGCGGCGCTGGCACGCGACCGCGGTGACGCCGACGCCCTGGAGGGCCATCGGGCCCGCGCGCGGGAGCTCCGCACCGCCGCGCGCCGCGCCGCCACCGAGGCCGCCCCGGTGACGCCGAACGCGGATGGCTGGCGGGCGCTGGCCGAGGTCGAGCACGAGCGGGCCTGGGACAGGGCGGGACCCGAGGCCTGGTCGGAGGCGGCGGTCGTCTGGGAACAGCTCGAGCGCCCGCCGCTGGCTGCCTCCTGTCGCTGGCGCCAGGCCGAGGCGCTGGTCGCCGCCGGCGCAGACGCAGCCGCCCCCCTCAGGAGCGCGAACGCCGTCGCGGCGCGTATGGGAGCGCGACCGCTGCTCCGGGAGCTCGAGCTGCTCGCCGAGCGCGCGCGGCTCGATCCTCCGCGCTGACGGCTAGCCCTGCGCGGCGGAGGCGATCCGCGGAACGAGTGCGCTGAGCTCCGTCGCGTCGACGAACTCGCCGAGCAGGTCCCGGCCGCCCATCTCGCCGACGGCGGCGTTGAGCGCTTCCGCCCAGCGATGCTCGATCAGGACGGCGGCGATCGCGCCCCCGGCCGGCAGATCCTTCGCCAGCTCGTCCAGCTGGTTGCGCCCGTCGTCGTGCTGGAAGGCTTGAAGCGCGCGTTCCGTGGCACGCTTCCGCTCGGCCGGCTCGAGCCGGAACCCCAGCAGGGAGGCCACGAGGCTGCCCTGCTGCCGGCCGCGCCCGGACACCGCGACGAGCTCTCCGCCCTCCGGATCGCGGCCGACGAACAGCACCTCCGCGATCCGCAGCGCGCCGCCGCTCTCCATCCGCTCGAGCGCCCCGACGAGGCGTCCCTCGTAGCTGGCGGCCGCGTCGAAGCGGAACGCGAGGAGCTGCATGGTGGAAGTCACGTAGGCAACGCTCCACCCCGCCCGCCGGCGCTGCATCATCCGAATGGGACGACTCCGCCGCGTCGCCCGGCCGACCGGGCAGCATTCCGGGTACATCGCGGCTGCGCGGTTGACGCCGCCGCTCCGGCGCGCGGATACTCGTCCCCATGCACGACCGCGCGGCGGTGGCGAGCGAGGTGGAGACCACTCCGGTCGCGCCCGCGCCGGTGCCACGCCGCCCACCCTCGGTCGCACAGGTGCTGGGCCTCCAGCGCAGTGCCGGCAACGCCGCGGTGGCGCGGCTCGTGAGCGGGCCGGAGGGGGAGCAGCAGCAGGCCGCCTCGCCGGTCGCCGCGCTCGCCCAGCGCGCGGGGAGCCCGGCCGGCCTGCGCGCGATGCTCGCGGCGGATCCACGCCTGGCCGGCGAGATCTCCTCCTACTTCGCCGCGGGCAACGACGACCCGGCCCTCAACGCGCTCCTCGGCCAGGCGTTCGCGCCGGCGGCCGCCGCGGAGACGGAGGAGGCGCCGGGCACGGAGAAGGATCCGTCCGACCCGGCCCTCCCGCTGCCGGCGAAGCGGACCGGCGACAAGGCGCTCACGAAGGGCCGGATGAAGTGGGAGCTCGACCCGGTGAGCCACGACAGTGCGCGCGCCGACGTCGACTTCAAGCCCGACGCCACCAAGGTCGAGGCCAAGAACGTCTCCTTCGGCCAGACCGTGCTCAACAAGGTCGGCGACAAGCGCGCCTACGCCGGCGGCACGGCGCGCGACCCCGCGAAGAACAAGGACAAGTTCGAGCCGTTCGAGGAGCCGGGCTCCAAGCGGCGCGTCGACCACACCGTCGACACGGAGAACGATCCCTTCTACGGCGCGGAGTGGGATCAGGCCGCGAAGAAGTGGAAGAAGGAGGCCGGCGCGGTCGCCGTCGGGTCCTCGAAGAAGGGCGGCCGCTCGAAGTCGGCGACGATGAACGACACGCCGAGCACGCCCTGGGCGCGGGAGGGGCTCGGCGACGTGGCGATCGAGTTCGAGACCGTCGCCATGGTCCTCGAGACCGCCGAGCCGCTCGGCGCGCTCAAGTGGGGCTTCAAGATCAAGGACGAGGCGAACTCCCCGATCGAGCTGACGGGCGCCGAGGACGCTGATTGCACGGACGCGCCGTCGGACGAGTGGGGCGCGACGATGGCGCACTACTACGAGGCCAAGTACGCCGCGATCCTCGACGAGTTCGACGTCGGCAAGTCGGAGCTCAAGCCGGACCACAAGACCAAGCTCGACGGCGTCGTGACGACCATGAAGGCCAAGACGACGCTCAAGGCCCAGCTCGGCGGCGCGGCCGACCTCACGGGCAACGCCGCCCAGAACCAGGCGCTCAGCCTCAAGCGCGCCCAGGCCGCACGCGACTACCTCGTCTCCAAGGGCATCGAGGCCTCGCGGCTCGAGGTCCAGAGCTACGGTGCCGACTGGGCCCGGGTCCAGGCCGAGCCGGGGAAGGACGAGGGCAAGAACCGGCGAGTGCAGGTTTGGCTCCACTGAGCGACGACGACGCACCGCGACTGCCCGGCGAGCTCGAGGAGGAGCTGGCCGCGATCCGTGCCGATCCGGGCGAGTCCGTCGGGTTCGGCGAGAAGGCGTTCACCCCGTACGAGCCGAACGTGGCCCGCGCGCTGATCTCGAGCGACGATCCCGCCGTCACGCAGCGGCTGCTCGCCGAGGCGCGCACCACGGACGACCGCGTCCTCGGGCTGGCGCTCCTGCACGTGCTCGGCAAGCGCTCGGATCCCACGGTCGACGCGGCGCTGATCGAGGCGCTCGCGGATCCGGAGCTGCGTCCGGCCGCCGCCTACCTGCTGGGACGGCGCGGCTACAAGGGCTATCCGGCGGAAGGGCGTGACCTCGACGCGGTCCGCGCCGCGCTGCGCCCGTACCTCGACGACGACAGCCGGTTCGAGGATCCCTTCTACCGCCGCGGCTTCCGCTCGCAGGACTTCGTGCTGGCGGCCCTGGTGCGCCTCACCGGTCCGGAGCGCTTCGGGATCACCGACCGGGTGCGCGCCGACCTGATCGGGTACAGCCTGCCGGCGTTCGACGACGCGACCCGCGCGGAGCTGCTCGCGCGCGCGACCGAGCGCTGACGACGGACCGATCTCGATATCGCCCGATCGGCATGACGCCGGCCGGGCGGCCCGCACGTATCGTCGCCCGCCATGAGGCTGATTCCCGCATGGCTTCGCGAATACGATCGCTCGTGGCTGGCCGGCGACGCGATGGTGGGGCTGACGATCTGGGCCCTCATGGTCCCGCAGTCGCTGGCCTACGCCGGGATCGCCGGCGTGCCGGTCCAGAACGGCCTGTACCTGATGCCGCTCGCGGTCGTCGGCTACGCGCTGCTGGGCAGCTCGCGGCATCTGTTCGTCGGCCCCAGCGCGACGGTGGCGACGCTGTCCGCCTCCGCGGTGGCGGTCGTGGCGACGGCGAGCACGACGTCGGCCGAGTTCGTCGCCCTGACCTCCGCGCTGACGCTCATGGTGGGCGTGATCTACATCGCGGGCGGGCTCGCCCGGATGGGGTTCGTCGCGCGGTTCTTCGCGCGCCCGGTGCTCGATGGCTTCATCGTCGGGCTCGGCCTCTACATCGCGATCGGCCAGCTGCCGAAGGTGGTGGGCATCGCCACGCCCTCCGGCAACACGCTCTCGGTGCTCGTGAACACGATCGCCGACGTCGGGAAGTGGGATTGGACGACGGTGGCCGTCGGCGTGGCCGGGCTGGCCGCCCTCTTCGCGTTCGCGCGCTTCGCGCCCAAGCTCCCCGGCGTGCTGGTCGTGGTCGTGGTCGCCGAGCTCGCGGTGGTGGCCTTGAACCTGAAGGATCACGGCGTGGCGATCGTCGGGGACGTGCCGACGGGCTTCGATTTCGTCTCGTGGTCGAGCGTCTCGGCGAACGACCTCGTGGAGCTGCTCCCCGGCGCGTTCGCGATCGTGATCGTCGGCCTCGCGCAGTCGCTCGCGATCGCCAAGAGCTACGCCGCGAAGTACCACTACGCCGTCGACGCGAACCGCGAGATGCTCGGCTACGGCGCGGCGAACATCGGCGCCGGCGTGCTCCAGGGCTTCACCGTCACCGGCGGGCTCTCGGCGTCGGCGACGGCCGAACGCGTCGGCGCGAAGTCTCCGCTCCCGTTCCTCTTGAGCGGGTTGATGGCGCTGCTCACGATCCTGTTCCTCGCCGGCCTGTTCGAGGACCTGCCCGAGGCGATCCTCGGCGCGATCGTGATCTGGGCGGTGTCGGGGATGATCAAGCCCGAGCGGATCGCGCAGTACTGGCGCGCGCAGTCGCTCGAGTTCTGGGCGGCCCTCGGCGCCCTGCTCGGCGTCATCCTCATCGACATCCTCCCGGGCGTCGCGATCGGCGTCGCCCTCAGCTTCATCATGCTGATCCACACGATCGACCACCCGCACATCGCCTCGCTCGGGCGCAGCAGCGACGGCTCGCGCTTCAGCGACCTCGAGGACGACCCGGGGGCGACGCCCATCCCCGGCGTGCTGATCCATCGCTTCGAGGCGGAGTTGATCTTCGCGAACGCCGACATCTTCGAGGACGACCTCCTCGCGCGGGTTCGCGCCGCCGAGACGCCGCCGCACCTGGTCATCCTCGACTTCGAGGGCGTCAGCCAGGTGGACGTGACGGGCGCGCAGTCGCTGCGGTCCGTCCACGACGCCCTCGACGGGCGCGGGACACGCCTGATCATCGCCCGTGCCAAGAGCAGCGTGCGCGACGAGTTGCGCCGCAGCGGTGCACTCGACGTCCTCGGCGAGGACAACCTCGCGCCGAACGTGGATCGCGCCCTCGAGGCCGGCACGGCCCCCCCGCGCTGACCGGCGCCACGCAGCCGGACGGCCGGGTCAGGCGACCACGACGTCCACGCCGGCGGCGCGGTAGGCGTCGACCGTGCCGGCGTTGGCACCCGCGTCGACCAGGACCCCGTCGAGCTCGTCGGCGCGAAGCATCGACACCATCGCCGACCGCTCGAGCTTGGAGGCGTCGACGAGCGCGATCACGCGGTCGGCCGATTCGCGCACGGCGGCGATCGTGTCCGCCAGCGGCCGGCGCCCGGTCGTGAGGCCGTGCTCGAGGTCGAAGCCCGAGCCCGAGACGAACGCGACATCGAGCTTGATGCGGCGCAGGAACTCGACGGTCCAGCCGTCGGCGATCGCGCGCATGCGCAGGTCGACCTCTCCGGGCGCCACGATGATGCGGGCCGACCCCGCCTCCATGCCGAGGGCGACCGCGGGCGAGGTGGTGACGATCGTGAGGTCCTCGATCGGCTCCTCCTGGAGCCGATGCGCCAGCGCGAACACGGTCGAGCTCGCGTCCAGGAAGACCGTCTCCCCCTTCTGGATCGATGCGCGTGCGCGAGCCGCGATCGCGTCCTTGGCCTCGGGCGCTTCGCGCAGCCGCCGGTCCCACGCCGTGTCCGGCGGCGAGTCCGCCGGCGCGCCGACGGCGCGCGCACCGCCGTGAAAGCGCACGACGAGCCCGTCCCGCGAGAGCTGCTCGAGGTCGCGGTGCACGGTGATCGTGGACACGGCGTGCTCCGCGGCCAGCTCCGCCAGTGACGCACCGCCCACGCGCTGGATGCGCTCGAGGATCCGTGCGCGGCGGACGCTCGTCGGCAAGGGCTGGTCGGGCGGCATCGGGAACCGTCAGTAAAGCGGTCAGCGCGGGATCGCGTCGCCTGTCTCGGCGTCGAACAGATGCGCCCGGTCGAGGTCGACGGCCACGCTGAGCGACTCGCCGGGCCGCCCCGTCACCGACGGACGCGCCTTGACCTTGATCACGGTCCCGCCGAGGTCGACGTCCACCAGCGTGCGGTCTCCGAGCGGCTCGAGGGCGTAGAGCCGGCCGCCGAGCGTCGCGTGCTCGTCGCGCCGCTCGAGCGAGAGGTCCTCGGCGCGGAGGCCGAGCAGCAGCGGGCGCCCCGACTCCCCCATCGCCCACGGAGGCCGGGGCAGCGACCACCCGTGCTCGCCGACCAACTCGCGGCCCTCCGGCCGGCAGGGCAGGAGGTTCATCCGCGGGCTGCCGACGAAGCCGGCGACCCACCGGTTGACCGGCCGCTCGTAGATCTCGCGCGGCACGCCCACCTGTTGCACCGCGCCTGCGCGCAGCACGGCGATCTGATCCGCCATCGAGAGCGCCTCGACCTGGTCGTTGGTGACGTAGAGGAAGGTGCGGCCGAGCGAGCGGTGGATCCGCGTGAGCTCGGTGCGCATCTCCACGCGCAGCTTGAGGTCGAGGTTGGTGAGCGGCTCGTCCATGAGGAAGGCGCGCGGCTCGCGCACGAGCGCCCGGGCCAGCGCGACGCGCTGCATCTCGCCGCCCGACATCTGCGCCGGCCTGCGCTGGAGCAGCCGCTCGATGTGCAGCAGCTCGGCCACGCGCTGCGTGGCCGCCGTGATCTCGTTCGCAGGCAGCTTGCGCGCCCGCAACGGCGAGGCGATGTTCTCGGCCGCCGTCTTCTTCGGGAACAGCGCGTAGTTCTGGAACACCATGGCGAGGTCGCGCGCGGCGGGCGCCGCGCGCGTCGCGTCGAGCCCGTCGAGGTGGACCGAGCCGGCATCGAGCTTCTCCAGCCCGGCGATCGCGCGCAGCGTCGTCGTCTTGCCGGCGCCCGACGGCCCGAGGACGACGAAGAAGGCACCATCGGGGACGTCGAGCGCGACGCCGTCGAGCGCCTGGACGTCGCCGAAGGCCTTGCGCATCCCTTTCGCGTGGATCGCACCCATCAGCGGTTCCTCCGGTCGGCGGTCATGCGAGCACCAGCTCCGTGTCCGGGTCGTAGAGGGGTGGCGGCGCGCCGGTGTGGCGGACGCCCACCGCTGCGCCCGCGGCGAAGCGGCTGGCGGGCGGCATCCGGACGTGCAGGTCGTGCCCGCCGGCGTCGACGACGTAGATCACCTCGTCGCCCAGCACCTCCTCGGACACCACGCGCGCCGGGGTGGCGCCGTCGCCGGAGGCGACGAGCTCGAGCGCCTCGGGTCGCACGCCGGCCACCACCTCGCGGCCGCGCGCGATCCCCTCCGGGGGCTCGAGCGCAAGGCCACCGGTGGTGCGCAGCGCGCCGTCGTCGAGCGAGACGGGCACGAGGTTCATCGGCGGGGAGCCGATGAAGCGGGCGCAGAACAGCGTCGCCGGACGGTCGTAGACCTCCATCGGCGTCCCGACCTGCTCGAGCCGGCCCTTGTTCAGGATCGCGATCCGGTGCCCGAGCGACATGGCCTCGAGCTGGTCGTGCGTGACGTAGGCCATCGTGGTCCCGAGCCGCGACTGCAGGTGCTTGATCTCCGTCCGCATGTCCGCCCGGATCTCCGCGTCGAGGTTCGTGAGCGGCTCGTCCATGAGGAACGCCTGCGGCTGGCGCACGAGCGCCCGCGCGAGCGCGACGCGCTGCTGCTCCCCGCCGGAGAGCCGGCTCGGCCTGCGGTCGAGCAGCGCCTCGAGCTGGAGCATCCGCGCGGCCTCGTCGACGCGCTCGCGGACGGTCGCCTCGGGGAGGCCCTCCGCCCGCAGCGGGAACGCGATGTTGTCGCGCGTGCGCATGTGCGGGTAGAGCGCGTAGAACTGGAACACCATCGCGATGTCGCGATCGGCCGGAGGGAGGTCGTCGACCCGCGTCTCGCCGATGTCGATGTGCCCCTCGGTCTGGCGCTCCAGCCCGGCGATCGCGCGCAGCGTCGTCGTCTTGCCGCAGCCGGACGGTCCGAGCATGACGAACAGCTCGCCGTCCGCGATGGAGAGGTCGAGGCGCTCGACCGCGACCGTGCCGTCCGGGAAGCGCTTGTGGAGCCCGGTGATCTCGATGCCCGCCATCAGCGACGCACCGCCCCGAGGGTCACGCCCGCGACGAGGTGCTTGCGCACCAGGAAGGCGAAGAGCAGGACGGGCAGGGCGAAGGTCATGGCCGAGGCCGCCACGAGCCCCCAGTCCACCGTCGTGCCGCCGATGAGGCCGGCGATCGCGGGCGGCGCCGTGCGCGCCGACTCGCTCGACGTGAGGAAGATCGAGAGCACGAACTCGTTCCAGGAGAAGATCAGCGCGAACACCGCGGTGGCCGCGATGCCGGGGACGAGCAGCGGCAGCGTCACGCGGAAGAAGGCCTCGAGCCGCGAATAGCCGTCGAGCATTGCGGCGTCCTCGTACTCCGACGGGATCTCGTCGATGAACCCCTTCATCATCCAGATCGTGAACGGCAGGTTGAACGCCGCGTAGATCAGGACGAGCCCCAGCTTCGTGTCGATCAGGTCGAGGTCCCGGTACATGAGGAAGATCGGGATCACGACCACGACCGGCGGCATGAAGCGGGTCGAGAGGATGAAGAAGAGCTGGTCCTTCTTCGCCTTGATATTGAAGCGCGAGTAGGCCCACGCCGCCATCACCCCGAGGACGGTCGCCAGGACCGTCGAGAAGAACGAGACGATCACGGAGTTCTTGAAGTTCACCGCGAGGTCAGACGCCCCCGAGCCGCCGCGCTGGACGAACACGTCCTTGTAGTGGTGGAACGTGATGTCGAAGCCGATGAACTTCGCGGGGACGGCGTAGACGTCGCGGTTGGCCTTCAGCGACGTCTCCAGCATCCACACGACCGGGAAGAGCATCACCACCAGCAGGACCGCGAGCAGCACGATCTCGATCCACGACCGCAGGGAGCGCCGCCGCCTGGGTGCGCCGCGGCGGGCGGCCGCCGGATGGCCCGGCGCCTCCCCCATGACGGCGTCGTCGACCTGCAGCGCCATCACGCCTCCTTGAGCTTGTCGAGGTAGCGCAGGTAGAGCTGCGCGAGGATGATGACGACGATCACCATGAGGATCCCGTAGGCCGAGGCCAGGCCGGTGTCGAAGCCGAGGAACGCGACCTTGTAGACGTGGAAGGAGAGCGTCTCCGTCGACACGCCGGGGCCGCCCTGGGTGAGGATGTAGACGAGGTCGAAGAGGCGGAAGGCCTCGATCGCGCGGAACAGCACGGCGATCAGCAGCAGCGGCCAGACGAGCGGCAGCGTGATGTGCCTGAAGCGGAACCACTCCGACGCGCGGTCGATCGACGCCGCCTCGTACAGGTACTGCGGCACGGCGGTGAGGCCGGCGAGCGCGATCAGCATGATGAACGGCGTCCACTGCCAGGTGTCGACGATGATCACCGAGAACAGCGCGAGCCGCTGGCTGGTCAGCCATTCGACCTGCCCGAAGCCGAGCGAGCCGAGGATCGAGTTGACCACGCCGAACTGCGTGTCGAGCATGAACTTCCAGAACAGGCCCACGACGACTGGCGAAAGCATCATCGGCGTGAGGAACAGCGTGGTGAGCACGCCGCGCCCGCGTGAGCGCCGCGAGATCAGGTAGGCGATCGTGAACCCGAGGACGGTCTGGAGCGTCACCGCGCCCACGACGTAGATGAGCGTCGTGAGCGCGCGCTCATGGACGGCGCTCGAGGTGAGGACGTCGATGTAGTTGCCGAACCCGACCCATTCCGCCGGCACGTCCCGCGTCGCCGAGTAGTTCGTGAACGACAGGTACAGCGCCCACAGCAGCGGGAAGATCGACAGGAAGATCAGCAGCAGCAGCGCCGGCGAGACGAAGAGGCCCGCAAGCCCCCGGTCGCCCAGCCAGCGGAACCGCCGCGCCGCCGGCGGCGCCGCGAGGGGCGCCGCCGGGCGGACGGATGCGTCGGGTGCGGCCATCGCTCCCGGGACCTAGTCGAGCCCGCCGCCGGAGCTCTCGTCGAGCACCTTCTGCTGGGCGGCGGCGATGTCGTCGAGCGCCTGCTGCGGGTCCTTGGCCCCGTTCAGCGCGGCGTTGACGTTCGTGTTCTCGATGTCGATGAGCTTCGCGTACTCGGGGACGTTCCACATGTCCCGCAGGCGCGGCACCGACTCGGCGTAGACCTTGTTCCACGGGTTGGCCTCGAGGAACTCGGGCGAGTCGAGCGCATCCTTGCGCGCGGGCACGCCGCCCGCGGCCGCCCACATCTTCTGGACCTCCGGCTGCTCGAACCACTTGATGAAGTTCAGGGCCTCGGCCTGGTCCTCGGCGGGCGCGTACTTGGAGACGTGCATGCCCATGCCGCCCAGCGGGACGACGTCGGCGTCCTGTTCCGGCAGTGCCGCGAAGCCGAGCTTCTTCTCGATCGCCTCGGGGGTCTTGCCGAGCTGCGACTGCTCGGGGTCGACGAGGCCGCCGATCGCGGCGATCCAGTTGAACCCGACGCAGACCTTGCCCTGGGAGATGGCGGCGTTGACCTCGTCGATGAACCAGTTGCCCGAGCCCTTCGGCGCGAGCGGCTTCATCTGGTTGACGAGCACGTCCATCGCCTTGCGCCCGGCGTCGTCGTTGATGACGCCCTCGATCTGCTTGTCCTCGGAGTTCCACAGCTGGCCGCCGTAGACGCCGTTGACGGTGTTGTAGGTCACGGCCGCGGCGTCGGAGCCGTTGGCCTGGTGGAACGCGAGGCCGCTCATGCCGGGGTTCTCGTCCTGGCACTTCTTGGCGGCGGCGATCAGCTCGTCCCACGTGGCAGGCGGCGTGTCGCCCATGAGATCCTTGCGCCAGACCATCGTCCACGTGTCGCCGAGCAGCGGGAGGCCGTACATCTTGGCGTCCGGATCACGCTGACCGGTCTCCGCCTGCGGGTACTGGCCGTACGCCGCGAGCAGGTACGGGTCGTAGGCGTCCGTATCGATGTTCTCGTTGACGAAGTCCGTGAGGTCGAGGATGTTGCCGTTGGTCACGGCCTCCCCGATGTGCTGCGAGTCGAGGATCGGGATGTCGAAGTCGGTCTTGCGCGCCGCGAACTGCGTGAAGATCGCGTCGTGCCAGTTCGGGTTCGGCACCGTGTTGACCTTCACCGTCACGTTGGGGCGCTCTTTCGTGTAGTGCTCGTTCGCGAAGTCCTCGAGCGCCTGCGCCGGCGGCCACTCGAACCACAGGAAGCTCAGCTCGATCGGCTTGTCCGAGAGCGTCGGGACGGCGCCGGGCGCCGCCTCGCCGCCCGCGGCGGTCGCGTCGTCCGTCCCGTCGTCGCCGCCGCATGCGGCGACCGTGGCGGCCAGGGCCGCGATCGTCGCGGCTGCGGCCGCCTTCCGCCGCCACCCCGGGGTCCCTCGATGCATCCTCTCCTCCTCACGGTGTTGAAAACACTTCACAACTCCCGCTAGAAACATTACGCTTGTGGCGGAACTAATGTCAACTTCGCTTCAAGGAGCCTTCGTGGCGGCGACAACGACCATTCCGAGCGGCCTGCTCATCGGCGGCGCCTGGCGGCCGGCCGCGGGCGGTGGCGAGATCCCGGTGCTGGACCCCGCCACGGGCGAGCCGATCGGCGCGGTCGCCGACGCCACGGTCGACGATGCGCGTGCCGCGGTCGACGCGGCCGAGGCGGCCGCGCCGGGCTGGGCCGCCACGCCGCCGCGCGAGCGCGCCGAGGTCCTGCGCGGCGCCTTCGAGCTCATGCGGGCGCGCGAGGAGGAGATCGCGGCGACCATCACCGCGGAGATGGGCAAGCCGCTCGCCGAGGCCCGCGGCGAGGCCGCCTACGCCGCCGAGTTCCTGCGCTGGTTCGCCGAGGAGGCCGTCCGCGCGGAGGGCGAGTACGCGATCGCCCCCGGCGGCGCGGCGCGCGTGCTCGTCCTCCCCCAGCCCGTCGGCATCTCCTTGCTCGTGACGCCGTGGAACTTCCCGGCCGCGATGGCCACCCGCAAGCTGGGTCCGGCGCTCGCCGCCGGGTGCACGGCGATCGTCAAGCCGGCGACGGAGACACCGCTGACGACGCTGCTGATCGCACGGATGCTCGAGGAGGCCGGCGCACCCCCCGGCGTCGTCGGCGTGCTCACCACCTCGCGCCCGGGCGAGGTCGTGGCGGAGATGGTCGGCGATCCGCGCGTGCGGAAGCTGTCGTTCACCGGGTCCACGGAGGTCGGGCGCCGGCTGCTGGCCCTCGCGGCGCGCAGCGTGGTGAACGTCTCGATGGAGCTGGGCGGCAACGCGCCGTTCCTCGTCCTGGAGGATGCCGACGTCGACGCCGCGGTCGCCGGCGCGCTCGCCGCCAAGCTGCGCAACGGCGGCGAGGCGTGCACGGCCGCGAACCGCTTCCTCGTCCACGAGTCCGTCGCCGAGGCCTTCACCGACGGGCTGACCGCGGCGATGGCCGCCGTCCGCATGGCGCCGGGGACCGAGCCGGGCGCCGAGCTCGGCCCGATGATCAACGAGGCCGCCGTGGCGAAGATCGAGGCGCTCGTCGCGGATGCCTGCGAGCACGGGGCGCGGGTGCGGACGGGCGGCGCCCGTCCGGACGGCCCCGGCTGGTTCTACCCGGCGACCGTGCTCGACCGCGTCGCACCGGGGTCGGCGATCCTCCGCGAGGAGGTCTTCGGCCCGGTCGCGCCGGTCCTCACGTTCGCCGACGAGGCCGAGGCGATCGCGGTGGCCAACGACACGGAGCACGGCCTCGTCGCATACGTCTTCTCGCGCGACCTGCGCCGTGCGATGCGCGTCGCCGAGAGCATCGAGACCGGCATGGTCGGCCTCAACCGCGGCGTCGTCTCCGACCCTGCCGCGCCGTTCGGTGGGGTCAAGCAGAGCGGCATCGGCCGCGAGGGCGGCCACCACGGGCTGCGCGAATTCCTCGAGCCGAAGTACTTCTCGTTCGATTGATCCCGACCGACACCCAACTGATAGATTTCTTTCACCCGAAGGAGGAGGAGCAGTGCCCCGAGCCCTCATGCTCACCGGCGACGCCGCCGAGGAGCTCGACGTCATGTATCCCTTGTACCGCGTCCGCGAGGCGGGCTGGGACTGCGACGTGGCGGCCCTCAGCCGCCGCGACGTCCAGCTCGTCATCCACGACTTCGATCCGAACTCGGACGCCTACACGGAGAAGAACGGCCGCAAGCTGCCGGTCGACCTCGCCTTCGCCGAGGTCGACGTCGAGCAGTACCAGGCCCTGATCATCCCCGGCGGCCGCGCCCCCGAGTACATCCGCACCGACCCCGACGTGCGCCGCATCACGGAGCACTTCTTCTCGAGGAACCTCCCCGTCGGCACGATCTGCCACGGCCCGCAGGTTCCCGCCGTCTACGGCCTGCTGCAGGGCCGCAGGACCGCCGCGTTCCCGCCGCTGACCGGCGACATGGAGAACGCGGGCGCGACCGTGATCGACGCGCCGGACGTCGTCGACGGGAACATGGTCTCCTGCCGCGGCTGGCCCGACATGCCCGAGTGGTCGCGCGCGTTCATGCAGGTGCTCGAGCGCGCCGCCGTCCCGGCCTGATCCGGCATGCCGCAGCCCGCCATCGCCCCGGACCGCTTCGTCGTCGACGTCGCCGGCTCGCCCGTCCTCGTGCACGAGATCGGCGCCGGACCGCCGGTGCTGCTCCTGCACGGCTCGGGACCCGGCACGACCGGGTGGGGCGCATGGCGCGCCGTGGCCGAGACGCTGGCGCCGCGCCACCGCGTGATCGTGCCGGACCAGGCCGGCTTCGGCGAGACGCCGTTCCCCGGCGGGCCGCCCGACGCCGGCGTCTCCCGACGGGCGGTGTGGGTCGAGCAGGCGCGCGGCGTGATGGCGGCGCGCGGCGCGCGCCGGTACGCGGTCGTGGGGCACTCGATGGGCGGCGCCGTGGCCCTCGCGCTGGCGGCGGCGGAGCGGCTGCGGGTCACGCGCGTGGCGGCGGTCGCCTCGATGGGCGCGTCCATGCCGCTGCCGTCGGCTCTCGAGGCGCTGTGGGCGGCGAGGCCGGAGGGTCAGGGCGAAGGAGCGCGCGCCATGCTCGCGCTGCTGTACCACGACCCGGCGCTCGTCACCGATGAGGCCGTCCGCGCGCGCCACGCGGCGATGCTCGCCGGCGCGGACGCGTTCGCCCCGCTCTTCCCGCCGCCGCGTGAGCGCTGGGTGCGCGACCTGGCGCTCGGCGCGGACACGCTCGCCGCCGTCGTCGCCCCGGTCCTGCTCGTCCACGGCGACCACGACCGCCTGACCCCCCTGGAGTTCGCGGCGCTGCCGTTGCTCGAGCAGCTCAAGGACGCGCGGCTGTACGCCCTGTCCGGCTGCGGGCACGTGCCCGCGCTCGAGCACCAGCGGGAGTTCCTCCGTGTCCTCACCGACTTCCTGGAGACCGATGCCTGATTTCGCAGTCCTCCGCAGCCCCGCCGAGGTCCTCTTCGGCAGCGGCATGGCCGCCGCGGCCGGCGGGGTCGCCGGCCGGCACGGGCACCGCGTGCTCGTGATCACCGACCCCGTGATCGCCGCCACGGACGGGTGCGCCGGCGTGCTCGCGTCCCTCCAGGACGCCGGGCTCGACGTCGTCACCTTCACCGACGCCGCCGTCGACGTGCCCATGGCGACGATCGAGGCCGCCGCGGCGATCGGCCGCGACGCGCGGCCCGACGTCGTGGTGGCGGTGGGCGGCGGCAGCGCCATCGACCTCGCGAAGGTGACCGCGCTGCAGCTCGCGCACGGCGGCCCGCTGAGCACGTACTACGGCGAGCACCTCGTCCCGGGCCCGGTGGTCCCGCTCGTCGCGCTCCCGACGACCGCGGGCACCGGCTCGGAGGTCACGCCGGTCTCCGTCATCGGCGACCCGGAGCTCGGCATGAAGGTCGGCATCTCCAGTCCCCACCTGATCCCCCGCACGGCGATCTGCGACCCGGAGCTGACGCGGACCTGCCCGCCCTCCGTGACCGCGCACTCCGGCATCGACGCGCTCTCCCATGCCATCGAGGCCTTCATGGCGGTGAGCCGCCCGGCTTCCTGGAAGCTTCCGCTCGAGCGGGTCGCCGTCGGCAAGAACGCCCTGTCCGACGTCCTCGCGCTCACCGCCGTCCGCGAGATCGCCGCCTCGCTCGAGCGGGCGGTGCGGGACGGCGACGACATGGAGGCCCGCGCCGGGATGCTCTTCGGCTCGCTCAACGCCGGCCTCGCGTTCGCCAACGCCGGCGTCTCCGCCGCGCACGCCCTCCAGTTCGCGATCGGCGCCGCCACCGGGACGCCGCACGGCCTCGGCACCGGGCTCATGCTCCCCTACGTCATGGCGTTCAACCGCCCGGCACGGGAGTCCGCGCTGGCGGAGCTGGCCACGGCCTTCGGCGAGCCCGGCGGCGACGCGGTCGCGCTCGTCCATGCGCTGGGTCTCCGTATCGGCCTGCCGGCGCGGCTCGCCGACCTCGACCTCGAGGAGGGCCGACTCGAGGCCATGGGGGAGCAGGCGGCCGGGATCCGCCGCCTGGCCGGCAACAACCCGCGCCCGCTCGAGCCCGGCGACTGCACGGCCATCCTGCGCGCGGCGTGGCACGGCGACCCCTCCCTCCTCGGGGAGCCAGCCGCGGCCTGAGGGAGAGCGCCCGGCCGGGTCGGCCGCACTCCCGGCCCGGCCGGCGCGTCAGGCGTCGCGCTCGCGCTCGCGGGCGCGGCCCGTGAGGTCGCGCACCGCCTTGTCGAGGTGCTCGCGCATGCGCGCCTCGGCCGCAGGGGGTGAGCCGGCGAGGATGCCGTCGAGCACCTGCCGGTGCTCCTCGGCCAGCGCGGAGGGCGTGTGCCACGCCGGCCGCAGCTGCGCGATGCACAGCCGGATCTCCCCCTCGAGCGCGGCGTGGAGCCGCGCGAGGCGGGGTGAGCCGACGGCGTCGATCAACGCCACGTGGAAGGCGAGGTCGGCGTCGACCGCTTCGCTCCAGTGCGCCTTGTCGCCGAGCGCCTCGAAGCGCTCGACGGCGGCGCGGGCCGCGGGGATCTCCTCGCCGCGCTCGGCCAGCGTCCGGACCGTGTGCAGCTCGAGTGGCGCGCGCGCGTAGAAGATGTCCTCGACCGCGGCGGGGGTGAGCTCGGGCACGCACGCGCTGTGGTTGGGACGGCGCTGGAGGAGCCCCTGGTGGACGAGGAGCTGCAGCGCCTCGCGCACGGTGGGCCGCGCGACGCCGTAGCTGCGGACGAGCTCCAGCTCCGGCAGCCGGGAACCGGGCTCGATCTCGCCGCTGAGGATGCGGTCGCGCAGGGAACGCGCCAGCGCCTCCGTCGCGGAGACGGGTTGCAGCTGCAGCGTCATGACGCCGCGGCGAGAGGTCGCACCGCCTCCGCCAGCGCGGCGGGGTGTGCGACGCGCATGCCGAGGGCGGCGGCGGCGCGGAGCTCGGCACGATCGGTGCCGACATGCACGACGCGGCCGGCGGGCGCGCCGGCGCGCTCGAGGGCGGCGCGGAGCACGGCGCGCGGGCCGCGCCCGGTCACGACCGCCGCGAAGGCCCCGTCCAGCGGGCGCAATGCGCTCTCGACGAGCTCGGGCTCGGCGGCGGCGACGGCGAGCGCGGGGACCTCCAGACGCTCGAGCATGGGGCGCACCGGGGCAAGCGTACGGCATGCGGCGGCCGTCGCCGCGACCGCTTCCGGCCCGAGCGGCGCCCAGCGGAAGCCGCGCTCGTCGGCGAGCGCCTCGGCGGCCGCGGCGAGTCCGCCGAGCTCCGCCTGCAGCGCGCGCAGACGGCGCGCGAGCGCGCGGCCGCGATCCATCGGCATCTGCCCGTTGCGACGCGCGAGCTCGCAGACGAACCACTCCTCCGCGGCGTCCAGGTCGACCAGGACCCCACGGAACGACAGCGTGACTGCGGCGACGCCGCGGTCCCTCTCCTCCATCTGGCTGACCCTACATTGTCTGACAACTAGACACAAGCTCGGCTAAGGTGCGCTCGTCATGCACGCCGACCTGCTCGACGAGCTCCAGCGCATCGTCGGCCCCGCGCACGTCCTCCCCGGCGAGCCACGCTACGAGCGCGACGTCACCGGCCGCTTCGGCGGACCGGCCGCGGCCGTCGCCCGCCCCGGATCGGTCGAGGAGGTCTCGGCCGTGCTCGCGGCCTGCTCGAGGGCGGGCGCGGCCGTCGTGCCGCAGGGCGGGAACACCGGGCTGGTCGGCGGGGGCGTGCCGCGCGGTGGCGAGGTCGTCCTCTCGCTCGCGCGGTTGACGCCCATCGGGCCGGTCGACCCGGCTGCCCGGCAGGTCACGGTGGGCGCCGGCGTGACGCCCGCGGCGCTGGCCGAGGCGCTGCGCGGCACCGGGCTGGCGCTCGGGGTCGACTTCGGCGCGCGCGACGCGGCGACGATCGGCGGCATGGCCGCCACGGACGCCGGCGGCGCGCAGGTCCTGCGCCACGGCACCATGCGCGCGCGCGTGGCGGGGCTTGAGGCGGTGCTGGCCGACGGCCGCGTGCTACGGCGGCTCTCCGGCCTGGTCAAGGACAACGCCGGCTACGACCTCCCGGCGCTCCTCGTCGGCTCGGAGGGCACGCTCGGCGTCATCACCGCGGTGCGGCTCCAACTGGTCGCGGCGGCGCGGCGGCCGGTCGCGGCCCTGCTCGGCGTGCCGTCCATGGAGGCCGCGGCCGCACTGGTCTCCGGCGCACGCGCGACGGTGCCCGGCTTGCAGGCCGCGGAGGTCTTCGACGCCGCCGGCATGACGCTCGTGCGCGAGCACCTCCGGCTCCCCCACCCGCTCGCGGCCGAGCACCCCGTGTACGTCCTGCTCGAGACCGACGGCGAGCTCGAGCCGCTCGCCGACGCGATCGGCGACCACGAGGACGTCGCCGTGGCCGACGACACCGCGCGCCGGGAGGCGCTCTGGCGCTATCGCGAGGCGCTCAACCCCGCCGTCAACGCCGCCGGCGTGCCCCACAAGCTCGACGTCTCCGTCCCGATCGGCGCGATGCCCGCGTTCGCCGCCGCGGCCGTCGACGTGGTCGACGGCCTCGGCGGGCGGGCGATCCTCTGGGGCCACCTCGGCGACGGCAACCTCCACGTCAACGTCCTCGGCCTCCCGCCGGACGACGAGCGGGTCGACGAGGCCGTGCTCGCGCTCGTGGCACAGCACGGTGGCTCGATCAGCGCCGAGCACGGCGTCGGCGTGGCCAAGCGCCGCTTCCTCGGCCTCACCCGCACCCCGGAGGAGGTGGCCGCGATGGGCGCGATCAAGCGCGCGCTCGACCCCGCCGGGACGCTCAACCCCGGCGTCCTGCTCTAGCCCGCGGACGCGCGACACGGCGCGGACGCTCGGCTCGCTCGCGACCGTCGGGCGGATTCCAGCGCCGCGTTTGCCAGCCGTGGGAAGGTGCGGTCATGCGCCTTCCGTCCCGCTTCGCTCTCATCGGCCCGGCAGCCGTCCTCGCACCGCTCGTGATCGTAAGCCCGGCGCAGGCAGCGCTGCCCGGCAACTGCACTCAATCGGGGAGCACCGTGACGTGCGCCTGGTACTCGGCCGGCGCTCCCGACCAGCCGTTCACGGTCCCGGCGAGCATCGACCGCGTGGACGTCGAGGCGGTCGGCGCGCCCGGCGGCCAGTCCGGAACCCGCGAGGACGACGGCCAGGTGCCGGGCGGCCCGGGCGCGATCGCGCGCGGCACGCTGCCGGTGACGGCCGGCCAGACGCTGTACGTCCAGGTCGGCGCTCCCGGCGACGCCGGCTGGTTCACGAGCGCGGGCGGCTTCAACGGCGGCGGCGCGGGCGACGCCCGGCGCGGGGGCCCCGGCGGTGGCGGCGGAGGCGGCGCGTCGGACGTCCGCACGGCGCCGTTCTCCGCCGGGCTCAGCCCGGATCCCCGCCTGCTGATCGCCGGCGGTGGCGGCGGTGCGGGGGCGCCCGTCTGGGTCGCCTACGACAACGGGTACTTCGACGGCGGCGTCGGCGGCGCGGCGGGGCAGCCGGGCAACAACGGCACGAACGTCTGCACGACCCGCAAGGGCGCCGGCGGCGGCGGTCGCCCGGGCACGGCCACGGCGGGCGGAAGCGGCGGTGCCGGCGGGACCTTCGGCTGCGACGGCGATCCGACGGACGGGGCGAAGGGCGGCGACGGGTCGCTGGGCAGCGGCGGTGGCGGCAACACCGCCATGGGCGTCGGCGGCGGTGGTGGCGGCGGCGGCCTCTACGGCGGCGGCCAGGGCGGTCAGGGCGTCTTCGATCCGGTCCAGGCCGACTTCGACGGCGCCGGGGGCGGCGGGGGCGGCGGCTCGTCGCTGGTCCCCGCGGGCGGGACGGTCACGATCAACGGCGACGGAGCCGACCCCTCGGTGACGATCGAGTACACGATCACCGCGCGCTGCCTCGGCCGCCGCGCGACCATCCTCGCCGTGCCGGGCGGCGGGATCACCCGCGGCACGCGCGGCGACGACGTGATCGTCGGCTCGCGGCGCGCCGACCGTATCGTCTCGGGCCGCGGGGACGACGTCGTCTGCCCGCGTGGCGGGAACGACCGCGTCCGCACCGGCGCGGGTGCCGACCGGGTCACGGCCGGCGCCGGCCGGGACCGCATCCGGACGGGCCGGGGCCGCGACAGCGTCGCCCCCGGCGCGCAGCGCGACCGCCTCGACTGCGGCCGGGGCGTGGACCGCGCCCGGGGCATCGAACCGACCGACCGGGTGCGGGCCTGCGAGCGCATCCGGCCGCCCCTGGCATAGTTCAGGTCAGTGCAACACCCCGCTGGCCGTCGTCCCGGCGAGGCCCAGCGCGAACCCGCCCCCCGACCGGGACTCCCGAGGCTGCCGAGACCGGCGGCCCTGAGCGCCTTGCGCCGGACTCGCTGACGCGGCCGGCGTCCATCCTGGCGCTCCAGGGTTCGGCCGGGAACGCGGCGGTCTCGTACCTGCTCCGGAACGGCACGGGGACGGTCGCGCCGCCCGCGCCCGGCGGCGCGACAGGCGATGCCGGCGTCGCTCCCGGGCATCTCGCCGTCTTCGAGCCGCCCGAGCTGCTCGACGGGGCGCGGCCGACCCGGCCGGACGACGTCTTCTCGCTCGCCGCGAGCTTCTGGTGGTGGGCAACCGGAGAGCATCCGTTCTCGGACGGCGGCCGCGACGAGCAGGTGCTGGCGATCCTGATGGGCGAGCGTCGCCCCTGGCCCGGGGCGGCGTCGCTCGAGCCGCCGCTCTCGCTGTCGCTCGGGCCGCGGGTCGGCCGGCCGTCGCTCAGCACGGTCGTCGAGCTGCTCGCGGAGACGTGACGTCACCCGCAGCGGCCGAGCAGTGTCGAGTGGATGTCATGGATTGCGGGGCCCGGTGGGATGCCGAGCTCGTCGCGGAGCACGGTCCGCGCCTGCTCGTAGACGCGGAGGGCCTCGGCGACGTTGCCACGGGCGGCGAGGGCCTGCATGAGCAGGCCGTAGCCGGTCTCGCGCAGTGGGTTGCGCTCCAACAGGCGTCGCGCTGCGCGCTCGGCGCCGGCGACCTCGGTGCCGCCGAGCCCCAGGCACGCGGCGGCATAGGCTTCCAACGCGCTGTCGCGCGCTTCGTCGAGGCGTCGCCGCCACGCGTCCAGCCACGGCAGGTCGTGGTCCGGCAGCAGTGCGCGCTCGGTCACGTACCGGGCGCAGAGGGCGGCGCTCCACGCGCGGACCCACTCGCCTTGCACGACGGCCGACTCGGCGCGATGCACTGCGGCGAGCGCCTGCTCGACATCGACCCGGGTGCCGGGCGGCAGGGCGACGTGCACGCTGCCGCGGCCCGCGAGGACATCCGCCCCCACGGCGGCGCGCAGCTTCGACAGGAGCACGGTGAGCGCAGCGGCATGGTCGACCGGGAGGGTGCGTGACCAGATCGCTTCGATCAGCTCGTCGCGACCGACGTCGCGCGGCCGCTGGAGCACGAGGTACGCAAACAGGGCCCGACCCTGCCGGCCGGGGAAGCGCTGCTCGACGCGCCGGCCGTGGAACTCCACCACGAAGCGCCCGCAGAGCTGCACGTAGGTGTTGCCGGCGCGCTCCAACCTCGCTCCAACGTTTCCGCCAACATACGTGAAAGGCCGGCCCCGGACAATCGCCCTCGATACCAACCCATGGCCAGGCAGATCACATGCGAGTGCGGCCAGATCGTCCGCGGCGAGACCGAGGATGAGGTCGTGGACCTCACGCTCGAGCATCTCCGCAGCGACCATCCGCAACTCGCCGCCCGGATCACGCGCGACGAGATCGTCGCCCTGATCGAGGTCGTCGAGTAGCGCCGCTCGCTCGCGCGCCCGGCCGCGAGCGCAAGGAGTCCCCATGGCTACGGCGGAGCCGATCTCGTGAGCGTGCTGACCCTCGCGCTGCGGCGGGTTCTCCGCGCCCCGCGTCCGGTCGTGTACGAGACGTTCTGCGATCCGGCCGAGCTGGCGAAGTGGTGGGGGCCGAAGGGCTTCACCACCCCGTGCCTGGAGTTCGGCCCGCGCGCCGGAGGCAGCTATCGGATCGAGATGCAGCCGCTCGAAGGCGACGCCTTCCATCTGACCGGGGAGTTCCGCGAGGTCGAACCACCCGCCCGCCTCGGCTTCACGTTCGTCTGGGAGGACCCCGACCCCGACGACGTCGAGACACTCGTCGCCCTCGCCTTTCGGGAGCTCGGTGACGTGACGGAGGTGGCCCTGACGCAAGGCCCGTTCCAGACCGAGGCGCGTCGCGCGCTTCACAGGGACGGCTGGACGGACAGCTTCGACAGGCTCGAGCGGCTCGTCACCGCCCAGGATCTGGCCGCGCCTGACGCGCCGATCAGGCCGAGGCGGGCGAGCCGGCCTCGTCCGCGGCGAGCGTGAGCGACGCCTGCCGGACGGTCTCGACATGGCGACGCTGGATCTCGACGGACCAGGTGGCGAGCTCGTGCACGTCGGACTCGCGCGTGAGCTCGGACATCTTGGCGACGATCTCCCAGTGGCAGAGCTCGGCGGCCTCGGCCATGCTGAGGAACTCGAAGCCGTCGAGCGCCTCCTCCTCGCCTGCGAGGTAGATCTTCATCATGTCCGCGCCCTCGGACTTGGTGTCGCTCGCCTTCTCGCGGATCGCGGTCTTGCGGCCCTCGCGGGCGTCGACGAGCTCGTCGGTGCGGCGCTCGGTCTCGGCAGCCTGCTCGTGCATCCGGTCGAGCTCGTCTCCGAAGGCGTCGGCGCCCTCGAGCGTCCGGACCTTCGCGGTCGCGACCTGTGCCGCCTGCGCCAGTCCGAGGACCTCGCCGAGCTTCTCGTCGAGCGGTGTCAACTCTGCCATCGGGACCTCCCTGTCGATGTCGGATCTCTGCTCTACCCGCCGCGCCGCGGACTGAGTGCTGACGGACCGGCCGACCGCACTTTCATGACCGGGAAGCCTGCTCGGGCCGCTTACGGTCACCTTGCGTGATCCGCCGCGACGACGAGGCTCGTACCTCGCGGGTGTCCCAGCCCTTGCTCATCACGAGTGCGACCGGATCGGCTGTCCGACCACGGACGATCCGCGTCGCGTCCGTCCCTGCGAACCATGTCTATGTCCGCCACCTGAGCGATCCGTCCGGCCGCGACGGCGTGGTGCGCCTCGCGGACGTCCCCCTGCGCGGCGCCGATCGGGTGCCCGGCGGCTGGTGGCCGCCCGGGCTGCTCGAGGCGGACTGGGTGGCCGAGAACCACGGGACGTTCGACGTCTTCCACGTCCACTTCGGGTTCGACGCCAAGCCGCCGGAGGAACTGCGCGACCTCGCGGACGCGCTGGACGCCGCGGGCGTCCCGCTCGTGATCACCGTGCACGATCTCCGCAACCCCCACCATCCCGAGCCCGGGCTTCATGCCGCGCAGCTCGACGTGCTCGTGGAGCGGGCGGCCGCGGTGGTGACGCTCACGCCGGGCGCCGCCCACGAGATCGAGCGGCGCTGGGGCCGCTCGGCCGAGGTCCTGCCGCACCCCCACGTCGTCGACGCCGGGACGATGGCCCGTCCCCGCCCGTCGCATGACGGCTTCGTCGTCGGGCTGCACGCGAAGAGCCTGCGCAGCAACATGGACGTCCTCGGCGTGGCGCGCCCGCTCGCCGCCGCGGTGGAGGGGCTGCCGGGTGCGCGACTGCGGATCGACCTGCACCACGAGGTGTCGGAGCCGGGCGGGCATCACTACTCGCCCGACGTGGTGGCGGCACTGCGCGGCCTGATCACGGCGCACGACGCGGTGGAGCTCCACGAGCACGACTACTTCACCGATGCCGAGCTGTGGGACTACCTGCTCGCCCTCGACGCGTGCGTGCTGCCCTACCGCTTCGGGACGCACTCGGGCTGGCTCGAGGCCTGCCACGATCTCGGCACGGCGGTGATCGCGCCCAGCTGCGGCTTCTACGCCGAGCAGCAGGAGTGCCTGATCTACGGTCACGACGAGGACGGACTCGACGCGGACTCGCTCGTCGCGGCGGTACGCCACGCCTACGCCGCCGGCCCGGCCCGCCGCGCCTCGGTCGCCGGTCGCGAGCGGCAGCGGCAGTCGATCGCCGCCGCGCACCGGGCGCTGTACGAGCGGCTCCTTCGGTGAGCGCGCTGCGCATCGCACTCGTCGCGGCGGCACGCTTCCCGGTCGCCGAGCCGTTCGCCGGCGGTCTCGAGGCGCACGTGTGGGCGCTCGCCGACGGCCTGCGCCGGCGCGGCCACGCCGTGACCCTGTTCGCCGGGCCGGGCTCGGACCCGCGGCTCGACGTGGAGCTGCTCGAGCTCCGGCGCCCCCGGCTCAGTCCGGCGGCACTGGCCGACGTGAGCATGACCGCGCCGGACTGGCTCGACGAGCACCACGGCTACCTGCAGCTGATGATCGCGCTCGCGGGTCCCCGGGCCGGGGACTTCGACGTCATCCACAACCACAGCCTGCACCACCTGCCGATCGCCATGGCAGCGACGCTGCGGACGCCGATCGTCACCACGCTGCACACGCCGCCGACGCCCTGGCTCGAGTCGGCGATCCAGGCCGGCGACGACTGCCCGGTCACGTTCGTCGCGGTGAGCGAGCACACGGCGCAGTCGTGGTCGCATCTCGCGCCGGACGCGCGCGTGATCCACAACGGCGTCGACGTCGCGCGCCGGCGGCCCGGGCCCGGCGGCGGCCCGCTCGTCTGGTCGGGCCGGATCGCACCGGAGAAGGGGACGCACCTGGCCATCGAGGCCGCCGTGCTTGCGCGCCGTCCGCTCCGCATCGCCGGCCCCATCTCGGATCCGGCCTACTTCGAGGCGGAGGTCCGGCCCCGGCTCGGCGCCGGCATCGACTACGTCGGCCACCTGTCGCACGCGGAGCTCGACCGAGTGGTGGGCGACGCGTCCGCCGCGCTCGTGACCCCGTGCTGGGACGAGCCGTACGGCCTCGTCGTGGCCGAGGCGCTCGCATGCGGCACTCCCGTCTGCGCCTTCGCGCGCGGCGCGCTGCCGGAGCTGCTGCCCGAGGAGTGCGGGATCCTGGTGGAGCCGGGAGATATCGCCGGGCTCGCCGCGGCCGTCGCCGCCGCGCCGTCGCTCTCCCGTGACGCAGCGCGCCGGCACGCGGTGCGGACGTGCTCGCTCGAGCGCATGGTCGACCGGTACGCGGACCTCTACGGGTCGCTCTCGGGCGCGCTCGTGTCGTGATCGGCTACTACGTCCACCATCGCGGCGACGGTCACGTCACGCGTGCGGCGAGCATCGCCGCCCGTTTCGGCGCCGGCCAGGTCACCGGCCTGAGCTCGCTCCCGCGGCCCGATGGATGGGAGGGCGGGTGGATCGAGCTCGCCCGCGACGACGACGAGGCCGCCGGCGAGGCCGCCGAACCGGCCGCGGGCGGCGCGCTGCACTGGGCACCGCTCCACCACCCGGGGCTCCGCGAGCGCATGGGGCAGATCGCCGCCTGGGTGCGCGACGCTGCGCCGGCGCTGGTCGTCGTCGACGTCTCCGTGGAAGTGAGCGTCGCCGTCCGCGCGATGGGCGTGCCGGTCGTCGTCATGGGCATGCCCGGTGACCGCCGCGACGCGGCGCACCAGCTCGCGTATCGCGTCGCCGACGCGATCGTCGCCCCCTGGCCCGGGTGGGCCGACCCGCTCGCCGGCGGCGCCGCTTGGCGCGCGAAGACGCACGCCGTCGGCGCGATCTCGCGCTTCGACGGCCGCTCGCCGGGCGCCGCGCTCCCGCCGCTCGACGGACGCCGCCGGGTGCTGGTCCTGTCGGGCCGCGGCGGTACCGGCCTCACCGCCGAGGCACTCGCCGCCGCCGAACGGGCCACGCCGGACTGGGCGTGGACCGCCCTCGGCCCGCCCGGCGATCGCTGGGTGGCGGATCCGTGGCCGCGCCTGCTCGACGCGGACGTCGTGATCACGCACGCCGGGCAGAACGCGATCGCCGACCTCGCCGCGGCTCGCCGCCCGGCCGTGGTCATCCCACAGGCGCGGCCGCACGCGGAGCAGCGCGCCATGGCGGCAGCGCTCCGAGAGAGCGATCTGGCGATCGTCCGGGACACCTGGCCCGCGGCCGGCGCATGGCCGGACCTCCTCGCCCGCGCGGCAGGCCGGGACGGCGGGCGCTGGGCGCGCTGGAACGACGGGGCCGGCGCCGCACGCGCGGCGTCCGTGCTCGATCTGCTGTCCACCGCCGCGAGCCACGCATGCGCACCGCGGTGATCACGCCCGTCTCCGGGCGGCATGCGCACCTCCGAGCGCAACACGCGGCGCTGCGGCGCGAGGACATGGGCGCGGCGCGTCACGTGGTCGTCGCCATGGGTGACGGCGAGGCGTCGCGCTGCCGCGCCCACTGCGGGGAGACGGCCGCGGTGATCCCGCTGGAGCACGCAGGGACCGCGCTGCCGCTCGCGCGGGCGCGCAACGCCGGCGCGGAGTACGCCCTCGCAGCCGGCGCCGAGTTGCTCGTGTTCCTCGATGTGGACTGCCTGCCGGTCGGCGGCCTCCTCGAGCGCTACCGCTCCGCGGCCGCACGAACCGGTCCCGCGCTGCTCTGCGGACCCGTCGCCTACCTTCCCGCGCCGCCGCGCGGGGGCTACCCGGCGTCCGGCCTGCACGCGCTCGCCCGCCCGCATCCCGCCCGCCCCTCACCGCCGGACGGCGTGCTCGAGCCAGGCGGCGACCACACGCTGTTCTGGTCGCTCTCGTTCGCCGTCACGAGCGCGACCTGGCACCGCATCGGCGGCTTCAGCGAGGACTACGTGGGCTATGGCGCCGAGGACACCGACTTCGGCCAGCGCGCGCGGTGCGCCGGAGCCGACCTGTGCTGGGTCGGCGGCGCGTTGGCGTTCCACCAGCATCATCCCGTCGCGTCACCGCCCGTCCAGCACCTGGACGACATCCTGCGCAACGCCCGTGTCTTCCACGCCCGCTGGGGGTGGTGGCCCATGTCCGGCTGGCTGCTCGCCTTCGCCGAGCGCGGCCTTGCGTACTACGACGCGGCCGCCGGCGTGTGGAAGCGCGGCGCGTCACCCGAGGGTGAGGGGCGGCGGGACTTCGCCTCCGTCGCGCGCGTGCCTACACTCGCGACTGAAGGGCATCGACGGCGGGGCTGATCGGGCAGCGCCGGCTGATCTTCGTTTTATGCGTCCGCGACGAAACGGAGTCCTCGTGCCCCTATCCGACCTCAGGTCAGCGCCCGTCGAATGCCGCGCGCAAGACGTGGCCAGGGGTGTCGTGCGCCTGTGGATCACCGGAGACGTCGCGGACACCGACGCGGCACGGGTCGATCGCGTGTTGCGCGACGCGGAAGAGAGCGCCTCGGTGATCCTGCTCGATCTTCGCGGCGCGAAGTTGACGGCGACGCTTCGCGCGCTGGTGGAGATGACGGACGCGCGAACGCGCATGCGGCGTCGACGGCTCGTGATCATCGAGCAGCCCGCCCCCGGTGCCTGCTCCGAGCTCATGATGCTCGGGCTGACGGCGAGGATCATGTCGCTGGTCGATCGGTCGAAGCGCGATGGTCCCGGAACGTCGGCGTCGTCCTCGATGACCCAGTTCGAGCGCGGCGGGCGGATCGTCGTCGAGGTGCTGGCTGCGCTCGACGTCGCCATCGCTCCCGAGCTCGACGCCGAGCTCGAGCGGCATACCGCCCGCGGCCGATCGATCATCCTGGACCTGCGGGCCGTCCGGTTCATGGACTCCGCCGGCATCCGCGTCCTCATCGACGCCCGCAACCGCGCCCAGCGGCAAGGCCTCGGATTCGCCGTCCTGCCCAGCGACGCCGTCACCCGGACGCTCGAAGCCGCGAATCTGCTCGAGCAGTTCGCGGGGCAGTCGGCTGCGTTCGACGTGCGGTGATGATCGGGCGGCCCGGGTGCGGGTGGTGACTGTGGTCGCCGACGGTCCGACGCTGTGCGGAGGAACGAGGCCAATCCCCTAGGGAACCTCGCTCCTCCACGCGCACGACAGCCGCTGTCGTCCGTGCCAGCCGGGCGTCCGTGCCCGACGGCCGCCTTCTTGGTGCCCTCCCCTCCAGGGCAGAGAACCAAAGGTCAGAATCCCCGATCGATGCACAGATCATGCGCCGATGGCAGTTCCTTGACCGTAGCGATGCCTCCACTCGGGGCCGGGCCGGCGGAGGCCCGGCCCCTTCGCGGATACCCCTCCCTTCCGGGGGGCGGTACGCGAGTTCAAACGCGCAGCGATCCGGTCGGTTGGCAAGCGACGAAGTCCCGGCGCCGACGTCGGCGCTCGTACCCGCAGGGCTAGGTCCCGCGCCTGAAGAGCGGCGGGCGCTACGGAGTTCCGCGGCGGTTGGACTGCTCCAGGGCGACCCGTCGGGCACGAACGTCCGTGGACCTCTTCCACGGACATTTGTCTAGCTTCACTCCGATTCCGTGGACAGCGAACGGAAAGTTCTCCACCATGCGTTCCACGCCTCGCTGCCACGGTGCGCGGGACGATCGCGACGCCTCCGGCCGGGCGGCTGCACTGTCCTCCAGACAAGGGCATGGGTCGCCCGGCCGCTTCTGTCCATGCACGTCGGCACGCGGACACGCCCTCGTTGGTCGTGCGGCCGACAGGGAAGAATTCGAGCCGAGTGCCCCGCTGATCCCCCAGCTCGGACGCTCACAAGCGACTAGGCCGGGCGGCGCCAACCCTTCCACTAGACCTCAGGGTTCACGCCGCCCGGCTGCCTAGCCCGGTTCGGTGTGCCTCTGTTCGGCGCGGTAGAGCGACACCGGCGTCACTGAGTTGCGCACCGTTCCGCTCAGTTCGATCCCCAGTCGATCCCGTCGAGCGATATCGCTTCCAGGTGGAAGTAGCAGCGCGCCGGCGCCGCCGCCGGGCTTCCCAGTTGCATGGAAAGCAGTAGTCCGCGTTCGCGCACAGCTCAGTCGTGATGCCAGGCGAAGAGATACCGAGCGGCTGTCCTGCCCGCGGTGAGCGGTGCCGGCGCCGAGTCTGCTGGGGAGCGGCGGCGTGGCTTGCGACCGTGACCTTGTGAGAGGGTGCGGGGCCGTTGCTCGCACTGGTCTCGCTCGCCGAGCGCGCCGGATCGGTCCAGCAGCCATGACGCGAGCTCGGCGACCGCCCGGCACCCAACCGCCGTTCGGCACGCGCCCCGCGTGCTGATCGTCCTTGCCCGGGAATGCGAGCGGTTGCGCGTGGTCCTGAGCGATGCGTGACCGCGTCCCGGACGTCGTGCAAGTGGCCAACCCGTTCCGCCGTCACCGGGTCATACCCGTCGACCGGCACACCACGAAAGGGACATGGAGCGATCGCGTCGCTCCATTTCTCTTGAAACCCTTGAACAGAAAGGCTCACCATGTCCTGGTACCGGAAGATGCGGCGTCCCGCGGTCACTGCGCCCGTGCTGGCGGCCGCCGTCTCGGCGATCTTGCTGTCGCTCGGCTCGCCCGCGTCCGCCGCCCCGTCGACGTTCGCATTCACCAAGATCGAGGGCGCGGCCGGCGGCGCGGCCGGGCTCACGCCCACCGTGACCGCGTTCCGCGGTCTGCTCGGAGAGCCCAACAACGCCAGCAACCCGCCGGCCGCCGCCGGCCGTCGGGAAATCAACTGGGACGGGACGCCGGACGCGCAGTCGGCCCCGAATCTGTTGCCGCCGGACTTCTTCAATACCACTGTCCCGCGCGGTGCGGTGTTCGGGTCGAAGAACAACAAGTTCCAGGTGAGCGCTGACGCCGACAACCCGACCAACACGGGCGTCCGGTTCGCGAACATCAACGGGCAGTACGACGACATCTTCGCGACGTTCAGCCCGGAGAAGCTGTTCGCGCCGATCGCCACCAACGTGATGGGCGTCCGGTTCTTCGTGCCCGGCACGAACAGGCCGGCCACCGTCAAGGGCTTCGGCGCGGTCTTCGCCGACGTCGACCGGGCCAACCTCACGAAGCTCGAACTGCTGAACCGCCACGGCAAGGTGATCTACGTCGCGTACGCGCCGAAGGCCAGCCGTGGCCTGTCGTTCGTGGGCGTGAAGACCAACGCCGACATCTGGGAGGTCCGCATCACGACCGGCAACGCGCCGCTGTCGATCAAGAACCTGGAGCGCAAGAAGTACGACCTGGTCGTCATGGACGACTTCCTGTATGCCGAGCCCCGACCACGATGAAAACGGCCGCCTCGCACAATCGCCGCGGACGACAACCGGTAGTCGGATGCGGCTCACGGGGTCGGTGGGCGGACCGCACCGCCACTCACGATCCGCCCAACTTGAACGTCGGAGCGGATCTGTGAGACGGCACTCAGCCGCTCCCGTCCAATGAGACCGGCGCGGACAGGAACCGCTCGCACTCGTGCGCGAGTGCGCTCGTCGGTGAGTACGGCGCTCCTTCCCGTCGGACCGATCCGTCGATCAGCCCCATGTAGTGACGCCTGTTCTGCCTCAACTGCATCGCTACGGAGGTCCTGACCGCCTCTGCGAACTCGTCGTCAGTCACGGTCCGGACGGTACCGCGTGCGCTGCTGCACCGAGGCACTAGCAATAGCGGCCGGCGGCACCGGCCGACTGCTGCTCCCAGGGAAAGCAAGAGCAGCGCGTGTCCTGGCCCTCGCCGGACGTCTGGACCGGACCGGACCGTTCCTACCCCGATGCCGCGGGCGCCGCTGGCGCCGTCGACGCGCGGCGGTGGCGGATCGTGAGCAGCAACCCCGCTATGAGCGCCGCTAGCACGCCGCCGCCCAGCGCGACGATCCAGACGTTCGAGCCGTCGCTCGCCTGCGCCGGGGTGGCCGCGCAGGCGGGGCAGTAGACCTCGTCGACGCGGGCGACGCCGTCGCCCACCCTCAGAAGCGTGCTCGCCGGGCGGGGCGTAAGCCCGGCTGTGAGCTTCGCGTAGGCCTCTTTGCTCTCGCTGGGCATGGTCACCAAGAGCACGTCCCCGTCCCCCACGCGCATCAGCCCGGCGGAGGGCACCACCTTGACGGAGACGCGGACGTCGCCGCGCTTCTCGGCGGGGATCGTGAGCGTGCTCTTGTACCAGGGCAGCCCGCGCACGGGGGCGTCCGTACCCCGGGGGCGGGGGCCGACCGCGAGCGCCGACGCCGCCTCCGGATCGGAGACCTCCCTACACTCGCTCGCCCCGCAGACCTTCGCGGAGCTGATCTCCGTGGCCTCCAAAGCCAGCCTGTCCTTCAAAGGCAGCAACTCCCAGGCCACCGCACTCGGCGCCACGAGCATGGGGAGCACCGCGACCGCCGCCAGGAGCCCAACCGCGGTCACCAGCCGCGCGACGACGGCTGACGAAGAGGCACGACGGAGCTGCGGCATGGCGTCACTCCTGGGTAGGAGCCAACCCTCCCACAACCCGACCCATAACGCGAACCGATCACCTGACTCACCATCACCGGGCAACCGCAACTCCCCCGGCGTCCGATCCGCCGGCCAGGCGCACGCGGTGACCGCTGCTCCTTCGAGGCACATGCGATAGCGGGCGCGCCCGTCGGCTCAGTGCCGGCGCCAGGCGTCAGCGATAGCTCGACCGCTCACCGACTGCTGCCCAGCATGGAAAGGAGAAGCGCCGGATTGGACGGCTTCGGACTGCTCCGTGTTCTCGCTCAGGCTTGGCGCTGGTCGGTCGTCCGGGCCGGCGCGGTGAGCTCGCCCGTGGCTGCCCAGCTTCCCAGCAGGTTGAGCGCTTCCTCGGACCGTGAGCCGGGTTCGGCGGCGTAGGTGAAGAGCGTGAGCCCGTGGTCGGCGGCGATGCCCAGGCGGTTGAAGCTCAGGCTGAGCTCGCCGACGACCGGGTGCTGGAAGTGCTTGACGGCGGTGGCGTGGAACCGCACGTCGTGTGCGGCCCAGTGGGTTCGGAACGCCTCGCTCTGCGTGGCGAGCTCGCCGACGAGATCTGAGAGGCCGCGGTCGTACGGGTCCCGGCCGGCGGCCGCGCGCAGGATCGCGGCGGTGTCGCGGGCGGCGCGATCCCAGTCGGCGTAGAAGGCCTCGGCACGCGGGTCGAGGAACACGAACCGCGCGTGGTTCGCCGGCCTGCCAGGTGCCGCGTAGAGCTCGGAGAACAGCGCGCGCCCGAGCGCGTTGGTGGCCAGGATGTCGAGGCGGTCGTTGCCGACGTAGGCGGCGGCGCCGGTGATCGCGTCGAGCGTCCACTGGATCTCGGGCCGGATGCGTGGCTTGGCCTGGCGCCGGCGCGGGCGGGCTCCTGCGGGCTGGGCGGCACGGGCGAGGTCGAAGAGGTGTGCGCGCTCGGCGTCGTCGAGCTGCAGCGCCCGGGCCAGTGCCTCGAGCACGCTCTGGGAGGCGCCGCTCATGTCGCCGCGTTCCAGCCGCGTGTAGTACTGGATGCTCACGCCGGCGAGGACGGCGACCTCCTCGCGGCGCAGGCCGGGGACGCGACGAGCGCCGTAGGTCGGCAGCCCGGCCTGCTCGGGCGTGATCCGGGCGCGGCGGGAGGTCAGGAACTCCCGGATCTCGGCCTTGGTCTCCACGAACGCCAGCCTAGACCTGGCGAGGCGTGCCTGGGAGTCACTGCCGGTAGCCC
>JBEVIG010000157.1:0-9366 GCA_040510855.1 Solirubrobacteraceae bacterium | reverse complement strand
CCAGTACGCCTCGGCGTCCTCGGCGAGCTCGTCAAGGCCGCCGGCCCACCTCACCTCGCGCGCGGCGAGGTTGGACTCGAGCTGGGCGACCGTGGAGGCGCCGGAGAGGACGACCGTCGCCCAGGGCTGGGCGAGCGCCGCGGCCAGCGCGAGCGCGTCCGGCGTCGTCCCCGCCTCCTCCGCCGCCGCGCGCAGGGCCGGCGGCGCGCCGCGGTCGGCCAGGCGGCCGTTGGCCAGCGCCTCCTTGACGTAGACCTCGAGCCCCGCGTCCGCCGCCCGCGCCAGCGCGCCCTCCGCGGTGCGCTCGTGAAGGTTCCACGTCGCCTGGACCTCGTCGAAGCCGCCGACCTCGAGCGCGCGGTCGATCGTCGCCGCCTGCGCCGTGCCGGTGGCGCTGAGCCCGATCCGCACCCCCGCGGCCCGGACGACCTCGAAGCCCGCGCGCACGTCGGAATCGTCGAGGACCCCGCTCTCCACCGTCGCCGAATGGATCTGGTAGAGCCGCAGCCACGGGCCGAGCAGCCCCTGCGTCTCCGCCCACTGCCGCCGCAGCTGGGCGCCGGAGAGCTCCTTGACCTCGTGCGCCTCGGCGTCGATCCGCCAGCCGCCGGTGTACGCGTAGCCCCACTTGGAGCTGACGAACACGTCGTCGCGCCCGAGCCCCCGCGCGCCGAGCCAGCTCGCGAGGAACCGCTCGGCCAGCCCGTAGGACCGCGCGGCGTCGAACCGCCGCACGCCCGCCGCGTACGCCGCGTCGAGCACCGCGCGCGCGGCCCGCTCCATCCCGTCGACGGTCGCGTCCGCCACGTCCTCGCCGTGGCCCAGGTTGATGTAGGCCGGCCTCCCGAGCGCCGCGAGCCCGAGTCCGAGCTCGCTCACGAGATGAGCCCCAGCCGCTGCGCCTTCTGCACGGCTTCGGCGCGGTTGCGCACCTGGAGCTTGCGGTAGAGGGACGAGGTGTGCTCCTTGACGGTGTGCGGCGAGAGGAAGAGCTGCTCGGCGATCTCGCGGTTGGTGGAGCCGCCCGCGATCAGGTCGAGCACCTCGCGCTCGCGCTCGGTCAGCGGGGGGCCGCCCGGCGCCTCGTGCGGCCGGAACACGGTCATGCCGAGCCCGACCATCCGCACCGCGCCGGCGATGTCCGCCGCCGGCCAGTCCTTCGAGATGAAGCCGGACGCGCCCGCGGCCCGCGCGGCGTTCGGGTTGATCCGCCCGGCGCCCGAGATCAGCAGCACGTTCGGCGGCGGCTGCTCCGCTCGCAGCCGCTCGCAGATCTCCGCGCCCGACTCCTGGCCGACGAAGAGGTCGACGAGCGCGACGTGGGGCTGGTAGCGGCGGGTCAGCGCCAGCGCCTCGTCGGCGTTGCGCGCGCTCACGCAGCGCTCCACCCACGGCTGCTCGCCGAGCATCAGCCGCAGGCCCCAGTGCACGACCTCGTGGTCGTCGACGACGAGCACGCGCAGCCGCCGGTCGCCGGAGCCGGACGAGATCCGCCCCGGGTTGACGTCAGGCACGCTCATTCGGCACCGCCAGTCGCACCCGCCAGGTCCCGGGCTCCCGGTCGCCGAACTCGACGAGGCCGCCCACCTGGAGGGCCTCGATCGCCGCGAGCCGGAGCCCCATGCCGCTCATCGTCGCGCTCCGCCGGTCCGCGGCGACGCCGTCGTTGCAGACCTCCATCACCCACGCGCCGTCCTCCTGGGCGAGCCGCACCTCCACGCGCGTCGGCCGCGCGTGCTTCTCGGCGTTGCGCACCGCCTCGATCAGCACGGACTGCGCGAGCCCCTCCAGCGGGGGCGGGACGCCGACCTCCGCGCTGCCGTCGACCAGCACGATGCCGAGCTCGGGATGGACCTCGCGCAGCCGCTCGACCTCCTCCTGCAGCGTCGTCGCCGTCTCGCGCGACATCCGGCCGAGCGGGCGCTGCATCGCGCGGCGGAGGTCGCGCAGCCCGGCCTGGAGCTCGACGGACACCCGCTCGCGCGCCTCGCGCGTCATCTCCGCGTCGCTCGAGACGACGAGCAGCACGCCGAAGAGCCGCTGGATCACGCTCTCGTGCACCTCGCGAGCGAGGTCGATCCGCTCCTGGAGATTGCGCGCCCGCGCCTGCGAGAACGTGGCGTGGCGCGCCGCCTCGGCGAGCGCCGACGTCTTGCCCAGCGTCCACAGCAGGTTGCGCTCCTCCTCCGAGAGCGCCCGCCGCGGCCGGCGGTCGGCGAGGATCACGCCGCTCCAGCGGCCGCCGGCGGAGAGCGGGACGCAGACGAGCACTGCGTCGTCGAGCAGCGAGCGGAAGCGCTCGGGCACCTCGCGAGCGACCGTCTCGGCGTCCATCTCGATCACGCGGTCCTCGACGAGCGCCAGGCGGGCGATCGGCGCCGACTCGGCGGTCACGTGCGCGCCCGCGAACGGCGCGAGGTCGATGCCGAACGCACCCGCGGCGCGCACCCGGCGGCGCATCTCGTCGTAGCGGAAGATCACCGCGCGGTCCATCGACGTGAGCCGGCAGACCGCCTCGCACAGCGAGGAGTAGAAGGCGTCGGAGGAGTCGTCGGCGTCGACGCGCGTGAGCAGCTCGACGAACGTCTCGAGCGCGTCGACGCGGACGACCGGGGTGGTGTCGGCGCTCATCGCACCCGCACCCGGAAGACGCCCGACATCGTCTCTCCCGGCGCGGCGCAGCGCAGTCCCTTGCCCGTGCTCAGCGCGGCCACCGGCGCCATCATCGGCTCGAGGCACACGACGTCGAGGTTGCCAGGGGCGAAGACCTGCGCGTGGGTGTAGCCGCCCGCCCACTCCACCGCGATCTCGCGCCCGCCGCCGCGGAGCGCGAAGCGCACGTCCTCGGCGACCTTCGAGTGCACGTCGAGCTCGCGGTCGCCGAGCGGCGCCGACTCGGCCGCGCACGGCGTCCGCTCGCCGGTCGGGAGGCCCAGCGTGTCGAGCGGGAGGCCCTCGCGCGCCGGCATCTCGAGCTCCCATTCAGTGCGCGGGACGCCGGGCAGCGACAGCCAGGGGTGCCAGCCGAACGCGATCGGCACCTCGTCCCCGCCCATCGCCTCGACGCGCGTGGTGACGGTGAGCGCGTCGCCCGCGAGCTCGAGCTCGAGCGTCAGGCGGTGCGGGAACGGGAACACGGCGAGCCGGTCGTCCCGGCGGCCGTAGTCGAGCGTGGCGGCGAGCCGCGCGACATCGGCGTCCGCGCCCGCATCCACGACGTCCCAGTCCTCGGCCGCCGCGAGCGCCCCGTGGATCGGGAGCCCGTTCTCGTCGGCGCGCACGATGCCGCGCGACCGGTCGATCTCGACGGCGCGGCCGCCGGCGGCGTAGCGCCAGTCGCGCAACCGGTTGGCCCAGGGATGCAGCAGCGGCAGACCGAACGACTTGCCCGTCCCCCGCCACGCGTCGAGCCCGCCGCGCTGCACGAGCAGCTCCTCGCCGCGGTGTCGCAGGGAGCAGCCGACCATGCCGGCGGCGGGCACGAAGGTGACCTCGAGCTCGCCCGCGGCGAGCACGACGGCCTCCAGCTGGCCCTCGGGGGTGCGCTCCAGCGTCGCCACTCCCCGCAGCCTACGCCCTCGGTCAGCGTGAGCGGGGCCGGGGTCCGTCAGGCGACGGCGGCCGAGCGGGCCGGACGAACGAGCGATGGCACGGCGACCGACCGGCTCTTAGTATCCGGCGCGCCATGCGCCTCCTCCCCCGCGAGCAGGACCGCCTGATGCTCTTCCTCGCCGCTGAGCTCGCCCGCAAGCGGCACGCCCGCGGGCTGCGGCTCGGGCAGGCCGAGGCCGTCGCCGTCATCGCCGACGCGGTCTGCGAGGCGGCGCGCGACGGCGCCTCCTACGAGGCCGCCGAGGCGGCGGGCTACCGGGCGCTCGGCCCCCAGGAGGTCACGGACGGCGTCGCCGAGCTGGTGCAGCGCATCGAGGTCGAGGCGCTGTTCGGCGACGGCAACCGCCTGATCGTGCTGCACGATCCGATCCGCGCCGCCGAGCCGCCGCACGAGGGCGACGTCGGCGTCGAGTGGCTCGCCGCGTCGCCCGCGCTCACCGTCGTCAACGAGGGCGAGCATCCCGTCGGCGTCTCGTCGCACTTCCACTTCTTCGAGGTCAACCGCGTGCTGCGCTTCGAGCGCGCCGCGGCGTGGGGCATGCGGCTCGCCGTCGAGCCGGGCACGAAGGTCTGGTTCGACCCGGGGATCCCGCGCAAGGTCGTGCTGCTGCCGTTCGGCGGCAACCGCGTGATCCGCGGCCACGCCGGCCTCGCCGACGGGCCGCTCGACGCCGAAGGGGCGATGGAGGCCGCGCTCGAGCTCGCCCGCGAACGGGGGTACCGCGGTGCCTGAGGGCGTCCGCCTCGCCGACTCCGACCTCTGGCTCGTCCCCGAGGCCGACGAGGCCGGCGGGCCCGACCGGATCCTCCCGGGGTTCGGGAACACGATGCGCGACGGCCTCGGCGTGCGCGCGGAGCGCGGCGGCGTGGAGCTCGCGATCGTCGGCGGGCTGCTTGCCGACCCCGTGCTCGGCGTGCGGTACACGAGCCTCGGCGTGCGCGACGGCCGGATCGTCTCGATCGGCCGCGCGGGCAACCCGGACACGATGGACGGCGTCGAGGTCGTGCTCGACACGGGCACGGCGGTCGTCGACGCGACCGGCATGGTGGTCACGCCGGGCGGCGTGGACCCGCACGTGCACTGGCTCTCGCCGCAGGTCGCGGACACCGCGCTCGCCGGCGGGCTCACCACGCTCGTCATCCAGGACTTCGGGCCGATCTGGAACCTCGGCACCAACCCGGCCGAGGGCCTCGCCGCCACCTGGGCGGCGCTGGAGGCCTACCCGCTCAACGCCGCGCTGCTCGTGCGCGCGTCGTCGGCGCGGCCGGAGCCGGTGGTCGCCGCGCTGCGGGCCGGCGGCGGCGGGCTGAAGATCCACGAGGACGTCGGCGCGGGACCGGAGCAGATCCGCTGCGCGCTCGACATCGCCGACGAGTACGACGTCCAGCTCGCGATCCACACCGACGGCATGAACGAGGCGCTGTCCGTCGAGGACACCTACGAGGCGTTCGGCGGCCGCAGCGTGCACGCCTTCCACATCGAGGGCTGCGGCGGCGGCCACGCGCCGGACCTGCTCGCGCTGGCGGGGCGCGAGCGCGTGCTGACCTCCTCGACCTCGCCGACGGTGCCGTTCGGCGTCGGCGCTGAGGCCGAGCACCTCGCCATGGTCGCCGCCGTGCACGTCCTCGCCCCGGGCTCGCGGGCGGGCGACTGGACGGCGCTGCGCCACCGCGTGCGCCAGCAGACGATGGCCGCGGAGGGCGTCCTCCACGACCTGGGCGTGATCGCGATGCTGTCCTCCGACTCCCAGGGGATGGGCCGGGTCGGCGAGGTCTACCGGCGCGCGCTGCAGAACGCCGACGTGATGAAGCGCGTCCGCGGCGCCGAGCACACCGGCCTCGGCGACAACGAGCGCATCCTGCGCCACCTGGCGAAGGTGACGATCAACCCCGCGATCACGCACGGGCTGGCGGCCGACGTCGGCTCGCTCGAGGTCGGCAAGCTCGCCGACGCGGTGCTGTGGTGGCCGCAGTTCGCCGGCGTGCGGCCCGAGTTGGTGCTCAAGAGCGGGATCCCGGCCTGGGGCGCCTCGGGCGACGGGAACGCGACCACGATGCTCGCCGAGCCCGTCACGGTGCAGCGGCAGGTCGGCGCGCAGGGCGCGGCGGCGGCGCGGCTCTCGCTCGCCTTCCTCGCGGAGGCGGCGATGGACGCTGACCTGCCGATCACGCGGCCGCGCGCGCGGGTCCGCGGCTGCCGGGAGCTGACAGCCGCGGACATGGTCCGCAACGCGCGCCGCGGAACGGTGCGGGTGGACCCGCGGACCTACGCGGTCACGCTCGACGGCGAGCCGGTCTTCGCGCCGCCGGTCGAGCGTGTGGCCTTCTCCGACCGCTTCCTGCTCGGCTGAGGCGGCGGCGCCGATGCGGCGACCATGCGGTCGTCGCGGCGCGCACCGTGGAGCCGGCGGCGGGTCGCGGTGCGGGAGTCCATGAGGGCGATGACGGGGAGGATGTCCATGGCTTCAGGGTGCGGCATGTCGGGCATAATTTCCAATGATCTTCATTGCGTACCGATAAGCTGCACGAATGCTCGACGCACGCCGGCTGCTGACCTTCCGCGCGGTCGCCCGCGCGGGCTCGTTCTCGCGCGCCGCCGACGAGCTCGCGCTCAGCCAGCCCGCGGTGTCCCAGCAGGTCGGCGCGCTCGAGAAGGAGCTCGGCACGGAGCTGCTCGTCCGCGGCCGCGGCGGCACCGTCCCCACGGAGGCGGGGCGGCTGCTGCTCGAGCACGCCGACGCGGTCGCCGAGCGGCTCGCGCTCGCCGACGTCCAGATGGACACGCTCGTCGCGGGCGCGCGCCGCACCCTGCGGCTGGGGGCGTTCCCCTCCGCGCTCGCCTCCGTCGTCCCCCAGGCGATCACCGCGCTCCGCGCGCTGGAGCCCGAGCTCGAGGTCGCGGTCGAGGAGAGCTCGCTCGCCGGCCTCGCCGAGGGCGTGCGCTCGGGGCGGCTCGACCTGGCGATGGTCTTCCAGGACGCGGCCGCGCCGCCGCGCGACCACGGCGGGCTGCGGCGCGAGGTGCTCGCCGAGGAGCGGATGCTCGCCGTCCTCGGCGCGGGCCACCGGCTCGCCGGCCGCAAGCGGATCGCGCTCACCGACCTGCGCGACGACCCGTGGATGGCGCCCTCGCGCGACGGCATCGTGGTCCAGGCCTGCCGGGCGGCGGGCTTCGAGCCCGACCTCGTCCTCGTGATCCGCGACCCGCTCGCCGTCCGCGCGCTCGCCGAGGCGGGGATGGCGGTGACGATCACGCCGGAGCTGCTCGCGCGGCTGCACCTCCCCGGCGTCGTGAACCCCGAGCTCACGCCGCCCGTGCCGCGGCGGACGCTCTACGCCCTGCTCCCGCCCGTGGGCGCGCACGAGAAGGCCCTCGCGATGGTCGACGCGCTCCGCGCCGCGTGCCGGGACTAGCGACGCGCCGGCGGAAGGGTGAAGCGGAAGGCGCTGCCGCCGCCGGCCGCGGGCTCGACCCAGATGCGCCCGCCGTGGCGCTCCGCCACCGTCTTGCAGATCGCGAGACCGATCCCCGTGCCTGCGACCTGGTCGTCGGAGTGCAGCCGGTCGCCGAAGCCGAAGACGCGCTCGGCGTCCTCGGGAGCGATGCCGATCCCGTTGTCGGCCACCGTCACGAGCCAGTCGCCGCCGTCCGCGCGCTCGGCGTCGATGCCGATCGCCGGCGGGGCCTCCCCGCGGAACTTGAGCGCGTTCCCGAGCAGGTTCTGGAACAGCTGGGTCAGGCCGACGGCGTCGCCGCAGACCGTCGGCAGGTCGCCGACGGCGACGCTCGCCCCCGATGCCTCGAGCTCCTCGCGCATCAGCGCGACGACCTCGTCGACCACGCGGCGCAGGGGGAGCGCCTCGTCGGCCGCCTCGTGGCCGCGGACGCCCGAGTAGGCGCGCACGCCGTCGACGAGCGCGGCCATGCGGCGGGCGCCGTTCGCGATCAGCCCGACGAGCTCGCGCTCCTCGTCGCTCAGGCGGTCGCCCGCGCGCCGCTCGAGGATCCGCGCCGAGCCGACGATCACCCGCAGCGGCGACTGCAGGTCGTGTGTGACGACCGCGGCGAAGCGGTCGAGGTCGGCGTTCGACCGGGCGAGCTCGCCCGCATGGCGGGCGGCGGCCTCCTCCGCGCGGCGCCGCTCGGTGAGATCGTCGACCCACGTGAGCCAGCGCAGCGAGCCGTCGAGGCCGTCGAGCGTCGCCATCAGCTCGATCGCCGCCGGGAACGTCGTGCCGTCGCGGCGGATGTGCTCGGACTCGTAGGTGATCATCTCGCCCGGGTGGAGCGTGGCCGTGAGCCCGGGCAGTCGCGCCGCCGCGTCGGGCGTGAGCGCCTCGGCCACCCGCGCGCCGACGAAGTCCGCCTCGACGCCGCCGTGCATCGCCGCCCAGGCGGGGTTCACGGACTCGAGCAGGCCCGTCGCCGGGTCGGTGACCGCGATGCCGCGGCTCGTCGCGCGGAAGAGCAGCTCCCAGCGCGCCCGGAGCGCCTCCCCCAGGCGGCGGTCGGCGGCGTCGCGGATCGTCACCAGGTAGCCGCTCGGCTCGCCCGCGGCGTCCCGCTCGACGTCGAGCCGCGCGTCGGCGTCGAGCACGGAGCCGTCACGGCGGAGGAAGCGGACCTCGAGCACGACGCGCGACGAGACGCGGAGCCCGGCGCGCATCGCGGCGACGACCTGCTCGCGGTCGTCGGCATGGACCAGCTCGGGCGCCGGGCGCCCGATCAGCTCGTGCGGCGCGTACCCGAGCAGCTCGGCGACCGCCGGCCCGGCCTCGCGCCACGTGCCGTCCGCGGCGGCGCGGAGCTGCGCGTCCGGCGTGAGGACTACGACCGCCACGCGTGCCCCGCGAAGACCGGCTCCGGCTCGAGCTGCACGCCGAAGCGCTCGTCGACCCCGCCGGCGATCTCGCGCGCGAGCGCGACGAGCTGTGCCGTCGTGCCGGCCCCGCGGTGGGTGAGCGCGAGGGTGTGCTTGGAGGAGATCGCGATCGTGGCCGGGTCCCCGTGTCCGCGCGCGAACCCCGCGTGCTCGATCAGCCATGCCGCGGAGGTCTTCACCGACCCGTCGGGCTGCGGGAAGCGCGGCGGGCGGGCGCCGTTGTCGACGCGGGCCTCGAGCGCGGCGAAGGCCTCCGCGCTGAGCACGGGGTTGGTGAAGAACGAGCCCGCGGAGACGGAGTCGGGGTCGGCCGGGTCGATGACCATGCCCTTGCGGCGACGCAGCGCGAGGACGGCCTCGCGGACGTCGGCGAGCGGCGCGGTGCCGCCCTCCTCCACGCCGAGCGCCCGGGCCAGCTCGGCGTAGCGGATCGGCATGGAGCGGTCCTGCCGCGGCAGGTCGAAGGTCACGGAGAGCACGACCCAGTGGCCGGGATCGCGCTTGAACGCGCTCGAGCGGTAGGCGAAGCCGCACTCGGCGGCCGGGATCTCGCGCACCTCGCGGGCGCGGCGGTCGTACGCGCGCACGGAGCGGATCACGTCCGCTACCTCCTGACCGTAGGCGCCGACGTTCTGGATCGGCGTCGCGCCGGTGCTGCCGGGGATGCCCGCCAGCAGCTCGATCCCGGCGAGGCCGTACTCGACGGTGGAGGCGACGACCTCGCCCCACGGCTCCCCGGCGGCGACGGTGACCCGGCCCCCGTCGATGTCGAGCCCCTTCGAGCGGATGTGCACGACGGTTCCGTCGAAGCCGGCGTCCGCGACGAGCAGGTTGGACCCGCCGGCCACGACGAGGACCCTGCCCGGCGCCG
>JBEVIG010000156.1:0-20702 GCA_040510855.1 Solirubrobacteraceae bacterium | reverse complement strand
CTGCTCGCCGCCGCGGTCGCGGACGCCGGGCGGCGCACGCGCGGGCTCGTCGACGGCACGCTCGTCGGCGCGCTCGAGGCCGCCGGCTACACCCAGGACCTGCGCAGGCCGGTCCCGCTCCCGCTCGCGCTGCGGCTCGCGCCTGCCCGCCGCGCCGCGGCCGGGCGGGAGCCGGGGCCGTGGCGCGAGATCGCCGCCGACGCCGAGGCGGGATTCGTGATCCGGCCGCCGGGCGTCGCGCTCGACAGCGGCGGCCTCGCCAAGGGCCTGTTCGCGGACCTCCTCGCGGAGCGGCTCGCCCGCGCGCCCAGCGTGGCGGTCGAGTGCGCGGGCGACCTGCGACTCGGCGGCTCGGCCGGCCTCCCCCGCCCCGTGCCGGTCGCGGACCCGTTCGGCGGCGCGCCGCTGCACACGCTCGAGCTCGCCGCGGGCGGGGTGGCGACCAGCGGGATCGGGCGGCGGAGCTGGCTCGACGGCGCCGGCCGCGTCGCCCACCACCTGCTCGACCCGTCGACCGGGCAGCCGGCCTTCACGGGGATCGTGCAGGCCACGGCGGTCGCGCCGACCGCGCTCGAGGCCGAGATCCGCGCCAAGGCGGCCCTGCTGTCCGGGCCGGAGGGCGCCGCGGCCTGGCTGCCGGACGGCGGCGTGCTCGTGTTCGACGACGGCATGCTCGACGTGCTCCCCGCGCGGGGTAGGCTGGCGGCGTGGGGGGAGACCACGTTGGCCGCTTGACGAGCCGGAGCATCGCCGCCCTGAGCGGCGTCTCGCAGACGACCGTCTCGCGCGTGCTCGCGGGCCATCCGAGCGTGAGCGAGGCGACGCGGAGCAGGGTGCTCGGCGTCCTCGAGGAGACCGGCTACACGCCGAACGCGGCGGCGCAGGCGATGCGCCGCCGGCGCAGCGGCGTGCTCGGGGTCGTCGTCGGTCGCGTGACGAACCCGTTCTTCCCCGAGCTGGCGGAGGCGCTGCACCAGGAGATCACGCGCCGCGGCCTGCTGCTGAACTTATGGATCTCCGACGGCGGCGAGGACGACGCGGGCGAGCGGGCCGCGCTCGACGCGGTGCGGCGGCGGGCGATCGACGGGGTCGTGTACACGACGGCCACGCCCACCTCGCCGTCGCTGCTCGAGGCCGTCGGCCGGGCGGCGCCCGTGGTGTTGCTCAACCGGACGCTGCCGGGCTTCGCGGTCGACAGCGTGTCGTCCGACAACGCGGGCGGCGCGGTCGCGCTCGCGCGGCACTTCGTGGCGCTGGGTCACCGGCGGATCGGCTTCGTCGCCGGGCTCGCCGGCGTGACGACGAGCGACGAGCGCGAGCACGGCTTCCTCGGCGCGCTCGCCGACGCGGGCGCCGAGGCGCTCGTCGTGCGCGGCGACTTCACGCACGCGAGCGGCGTGCGCGGCATCGAGGAGCTCGCCCGGGCGCCCGGCGGGCCGCCGACCGCGGTGCTCGGGATCAACGACGTCGTCGCCTTCGGCGTCATCGACGGCGCGCGCCGGCTCGGGCTCGCCGTGCCGGGCCGGCTCTCCGTCGCGGGCTACGACGACACGGAGATGGCGGCGTGGCCCGGGTTCGACCTCACGACCGTGCGCCAGCACACGTCGTGCATGGCCGCGGCGGGCGTCGAGCTGCTGCTCGAGCGGATCGAGGGCGACGCGCCGGCCGCGCCGCGGGAGCGGCGGCTCGAGGCCCAGCTCGTCATCCGCTCGTCGACGGCTGCGGCGCCGCGCGGCTGACCCGCACGCGCGCGAGGAGCTCCTCCGCGATGGCGAGCGACGAGGTCGCCGCCGGCGACGGCGCGTTGCGCACCCAGGCGACGCGGCCGGAGCTCGCCAGCCGGAAGTCGTCGACCAGCCGCCCGTCGGCGCCGACCGCCTGCGCGCGGACGCCGGCGTGGGCCGGCACGACGTCGCCGGGGGTGAGCTCGGGGACGTAGCGGCGGGCGGCGTGGACGAACGCGCGGCGGCTGGCGGAGCGGGCGAGCTCCGCCGCCCCGGTGCGCCAGTAGCGGCCGAAGACCCGCCAGGTCCCGCCCCAGCGCAGGGCGTCGGTGGCGTCGGCGGGCACCACGTCGCGGCGGCGGTAGCCCTCGCGCGCGAGCGCCAGCACGGCGTTCGGGCCAACCAGGACGGCGCCGTCGATGCGCTTGGTCAGGTGGACGCCGAGGAACGGCAGCGCGGGGTCGGGCACGGGATAGATCAGGCCGTTGACGAGGCCGGCCCGCTCGGGCTTCAGCGCCCAGTACTCGCCGCGGAACGGGACGATCCGCGGGTCGGCCGGCTGTCCGGAGGCGCGCGCGAGGCGGTCGGCGTGCAGGCCGGCGCAGACGACGATCGCGTCGGCCTCGACCGCGATGCCGCCCGCGAGCTCCGCCCGCGGCCGTGCATGCGGCTCGTCGGCGATCCGCACGACCTCGGCGCCGAGCCGGACCGCGCCGCCCGCTGCCTCGACCTCCGCCGCGAGCGCACGGGCGACCGCTCCGAAGTCGACGATCGCGGTGCGCGGCGAGTGCAGGGCGGCGATCCCGGCCGCGTGCGGCTCGAGCTCCCGCAGCCGCGCGCCGTCGACCATCGCGACGTCCGGCACGCCGTTGGCGACGGACCGCTCGTGGATCCGCTCCAGCCGCCCGAGCTCGCCCTCCTCCGTGGCGACCACGACCTTCCCGCACTCCTCGTACGCGATCCCCTGCTGGTCGCAGTACGCCTGCAACAGCCCCATCCCGCGGCGGCACAGGCGCGCCTTCAGCGACCCCGGCTCGTAGTACAGCCCGGCATGCACCACACCGCTGTTGCGCCCGGTCTGATGCAGCGCGACGGCGTGCTCCTTCTCGAGCACCACGACATCCGCCCCGGGCTCCTCGCGGACGATCAGCCGCGCGAGCGCGAGCCCGAGGATGCCGCCGCCGACGATGCAGTACCGCATGCGCCGTCCACCTTAGGCGGCGGCGCTACCGAGGTCGCCTCGTTGGGGTCGACGGAGACGGGCGCGGGGGTGCGCATCGCCTCGCGGGCGAGCTGCGCGATGCGGCCGTCGCTCAGCCACCCGTCGCGCTCGCGCGGGACGAGGTTGCCGGCGGCGCTGCAGGCCTCCGCGATCGCCATCAGGACGATCAGCACGTTCACGAACCCGTCGAAGACGCCCGCCGACGCGAGGGCCAGCAGCGCGACGGTCGCGAGCACGTCGGCCGCCGGTCCGGCGAGCGCGATGACGAGCATGTCGGCCGGCGACGCGCGGTTCGGGTCGGTCGCCACGTACCCGTGGACGGCTGCGTCGTCCGTGGCGCGCCCGAAGTGCATCCGCATGCCCGCCACCCGGACGACGACGTCGGCGCGGTCGCCGACGACGAACTCCCGCACGGGCAGCCCACGCGCCCGCACGGCGAGCGCATGGCCGAGCTCGTGGACGAACACGAGGAAGTGGTAGCCGCCGAACGTCAGCGCGAGGGTCAGGACGAACTCGAGTGGCCCGCCGCGGTCCAGGTACCCCTGGAACCCCTCGAGCCCGTCGTACACCCAATCCGGCACTCCCACCCCCATCGACCGCGCGCGCTCGCGCTTGAACGCCCGGTCAGGATCCGCACGGCATTGCCCCCCGCCGGAGCAGGGTCTAGCGTCGCGCTCCCATGCGCCGCCAGCCCGATCGCGCGCTGCTCTCGCTGCTCGCGCCCCTCCTGCTGTTCATCGCCTTCGGCGCGGCGCGTGTCGACGCGCCCGTGTCGCTGATCGGGCTGCTGTTCGACCAGGCGTGGGTGTTCGCGATCGTCGCGCTCGCCGTTGCGATCCTCGGCGCGGTGCTCCTGTTCATCCGGCCGGTCGAGCGCCGGGTCGCGGGCGTCTTCGCCCCCGCGCGGGAGCCGAAGGAGGACGAGGCGGCGCTGCTGCGGCGGCTGCTCGGCGACCTCGGGCGCCGCTCGGGGATCGACACTGCGAAGCTCCACGTGCTCGTGCACGAGAGCGGCGACCTGAACGCCGCGGCCGGCGCCGCGCGCCTGCTCTTCGTCACGGACCGCGCGCTCCGGCTGCCCGAGCCGCAGCTCGAGGCGCTGCTCGCGCACGAGCTCGGGCACCACCGCGGGCTCCATCCGCTCGCGACGACGCTCGTGTGGTGGCTCGCACTCCCCGGCGAGGCGCTCGCGAAGGTCTACTCGCTGCTGCGGGGGCTCGCGCGGCGGCTGACGGGGAGCGTGCGGCTGCTCGCGCTGCTCGTCCAGCTCCTGATCGTCGCCTGGCAGCTCGTCGTGATGTGGATCTACTACGTCGGCAAGCTGCTGATGCAGTGGGCGGCGCGGCTGTCGGAATTCGTCGCCGACAACGCGGCCGTCGACTGGGGCTACGGCCCGGCGCTGCTCGAGCTCTACGGGGCGATGGGCGACGACGAGGCGCCGACCCGGCTCGGCCGCCTCCTCGCCGACCACCCGCCGATGCCCGAGCGGATCGCGAGGATCGAGCAGGCGATCGGCGACGACCTCCGTCAGAATCCCGGCGGTGAAGGCGCGGCGACCGCCGCGCATCCCCCGGACCAGGCTGCCGGTCGGGCAGCGGAGGTGTAGATGAGCGACCTGATCGCCGTGGCGTACCCGGACCGCGAGACCGCGGACCAGGTGCGCAAGGAGCTGTTCGCGCTGAGCAAGGAGCACGTGATCGCGCTCGACGACGCCGTCGTGATCTCACGCGACGAGAAGGGCAAGGTCAAGCTCCATCAGACGCTCAATCCGGCCGGCGCGGGCGCCGCGGGCGGTGCGCTCTGGGGCGGCCTCATCGGCCTGATCTTCCTGGCGCCGCTGCTCGGGGCGGCGATCGGCGCCGCCGCCGGGGGCGCCGCGGGCGCCGTCACCGACCTCGGCGTGGACGACAAGTTCATGAAGGAGCTCGGGGCCAAGCTGCCGGAGGACGGCGCCGCGCTCATCGTGCTCGTCCGCGAGAGCACGCCCGACAAGGTCCTCCCGCGGATCAGCCAGCATGGCGGCCACGTCATCCAGACCTCGCTGGACACGGAGGCCGAGGAGCGCCTCCGCCACGCTCTCGGCGACGACGCCGCCGCCTGAGCCCGGCTCAGCCCACCCGCACGTAGCGGGTGGCGATCACCCGGCGCGCCGTCCGGCTCGTGCGCATCCACCGCAGGAAGCGCGCGACCGGCCGCGACGGCGCGCCCCGGGTGACGAGCGAGAGCTCGCGCCGCCCCGGGTAGCTGCGGTCGGCCACCGTCGCGCGCGTGCACGACACGCCCTCGTAGGGCACGACGTGCAGCCCGCCGGTGAAGGCGAGGTCGACGTAGCCCCACGCGGCAGGCGTCGCGCGGACGAAGGCGCGCATCTGCGCGGCCGTGGAGAAGCTCCGCGGCGCGTAGCCGATCTCCGTCGCGTCGTCCACGAACGTCGAGAGGAACACGGAGATCGCCGCGGTCCCGGGCGCGAAGGCGGCATGGACGATCGGCCCGGTGCGCCCCGCACCGGCGATCTGCTCCCACGACGTCAGCGAGCCGCCGACCAGCCCCTGGAGCTGCGCCCGGCCGAAGCCCGGCACGGGGTTGCTCCGGTGCGTGACCAGGCAGATCGCGCTCGCGGCGAACGGCGCGAAGACGAGCCGCCGCGGGTCGTCCGGCAGCCGCGCCCGGCTGACCATGGCGACGTCGACGATCCCGCGGCTGACGTCGGACACGCCCGCCTCCGACCCGCCGCCGACGATGGTGAAGCGGGGCGGCCGCCGGACCTCCTGGCGGTAGAAGAAGGCGAGGTCGGCCACGAGCGGGAGCGCCGTCGTGGAGCCCGACACGTCGATGGTCGCCGCCGGCGCCGCCGCCCCCGGAGCGGCGAGCGCCAGCGCGACCGACACCACGGCGAGCGCGAGGAGGCGCATTCAGCCCACCCCGACGTCCCCGCCGCTGCCGATGTCGAGCTTCCCCTTCGGCACCTTCGTGACCTTCGCGCGCACGCGGGCGATGACCCGGCCGCCGTCGCCGAGCGCCTGGATCGTCGCCCGCTTCCCGCCGCGCCTCACCCGCGCGGTGAGCACGGTCGGCCCGGGCGCGAGCTCCGCCACCCGGCGGCGCCCGAGGAGCACGCGGTAGCGGCGCACCGCGTCGGTGGCGCCGGAGACGCCGAACTGCACGACGGTCGTCGCCCCGCGCCCGCGGCCCGCGCTCTGCGCGCGCACGACGCGCAGCTGCGGCAGCTGGCCGAGCGTGACCTCCGTGGCCTTGGCCGCGCCGCGCACCGCCCCGCGCGCGTCGACATAGCCCGAGCCGACCGGGAGCGAGGAGCGCGCGGCGTTCTGCAGCAGGACCGCGCGGATCTCGGGTGCCGACAGCTTCGGCGCGATCGAGCGCATCAGCGCCACGACGCCGGTGACGTGCGGCGCCGCCATCGACGTCCCGCTCATCACGCCGTAGGCGCCGTCGCTCGTCGTCGAGAGCACGTCCTCGCCGGGCGCGGCCACGGCGACGCTGCGCCGCCCGAAGTTGGAGAAGTCGCCCAGCGCCTTGCCCGTGTCCGGCCGCGTCGCGGCCACCCCGATCAGGTTCGGCGTCGCGAAGGAGACCGGGTAGGCCGGCTTGCGGTCGATGTTGATGCCGTCGTTGCCCGCCGAGCAGACGACGACCACGTTCGCATCGGCGGCGGCGAGGATGGCGTCGCGCACGCGGGTGTCGCGCGTCGGGCCGCCGAGGCTCATGTTGATCACCTGCGCACCGTTGGCCACGGCGTAGCGGATGCCCTCGGCGACGGCGCTCGTCCGCCCCGGCCCCTTCGTCGGGATGACCTTCACGATCATCAGCCGCGCGCGCGGCGCGACGCCGACGACGCCGCGCCCGTTCGAGGCCGCGGCGATCGTGCCCGCCACGTGCGTCCCGTGGCCGTAGCCGTCGGTCAGGACCTGGCGCTTCGCGGTCGAGGTGAGGTCGACCCCGTGGACGTCGTCGACGTAGCCGTTGCCGTCGTCGTCGACCCGGTTGCCCGGGGTCTCGCGGAAGTTGACCCAGACGTTCGGCGCCAGGTCGGGGTGCTCGATCCGCGCGCCCGTGTCGATCACCGCCACCGTCACGCCCGCGCCGCGGGTGACGTTCCACGCGCCCTGGAGGTTGAAGACGGCCTTCGGCGCGACCGCCCACTGCTCGCGGAGCCGCGGGTCGTTCGGGGCCTGCGCGGCGGCAGGAGAGCAGACGACCAGCCAGAGCACCACGAGCGCGACCGATCGGGGGGACATCGGTGGTTCCACGCTCCCACCGCCGCCGCGGCCCGTCAATCACCCGCCGGGTGATTGACGGCGTGCTCGCGACGGTCGTAGCCTCGGCACGTGGGAGCCCCCCGTCCCGCCCTCGCAGGACTGCTCGCCCTCGCCGCGCTGCTCGCGGGGCCCGCCGCCGCGGCGCCCGCCCAGCAGCCGACGGTCCGCCTCGCCGCGCCCGAGGACTGCCTCACGAACCAGGGCTGCGGCGTCGGGCTCGCCGCGTCCTACGGGCTCGACGTCGCGCCCGTCTTCACGCCGCTCGCCGTCGCCGACGCGGGCATCGCGGCGCTCGACGACGGCGTGGCGGAGGTGGCCGTCGCGTTCTCGACCGACCCGCAGGTGTCGCGTCCCGACATCGTCACCCTCCGCGACGACCGGCGGATGATCGGCGCCGACCGCCTGGTCCCGGTGCTGCGCCGCGGGATGCTGCGGGAGCTCGGCAGGCGCAAGGCGCGCCGCCTGACCCGGCGGATGAACGCGACCGGGCGGCTCGTGACCACGCTGCAGCTGCGCGCGCTCAACCAGCAGGTCGCCGACGGCCGCCTGCCCGAGGCCGTCGGGGGCGAGTTCGTCGAGGCCAACGGGCTCACCGTCCGCCGCCGGCGGCCGAGCGGGCCGCGGGTCACGCTCGGCTTCCAGTCGTTCGCCGAGAACGAGACGGTCGCGCACCTGTTCGCCGCCTCGCTGCGCGCGGTGGGCGTGCGCGTCAAGGTCGTCGACATCGGCGGCCTGCGGCCCGAGGCGGTGGCGCAGATCCGCTCGCGCCGGATCGACGGCTGGATCGGCTACGCACGCTCGCTCGCCCGCTTTCTGGAGGCCGACGTCGGCGCCACGGGCTCCGTCGGACGCGAGCTGCGCGGCACGCTGCGGCGCAAGGCCGGCGCGACCGCGCTCAAGCTGATGCCGGGCGAGAACCGCAACCTGTTCGTGACCACGACGACGACCGCGCAGGCGCTCGGCCTCGCGCGGATCTCGGACCTCGCGCGCTACTGGCCCGCGACGGCGCCGTCGAGCGTCGGGTAGGCCGCGACCGACGCGTCGAGCCCGCTGCGGCCGAGCAGCTCGCGCACGCGCGAGCGCACGCCGCCCAGCCGCAGCTCGACGTCCTCGCGCCGCAGCGCACCCGCGAGCTCGGCGAGCACGTCGAGCGACTCGACGTCGACGTCGTCCTGGTCGAGCTCGAGCACGAGCACCCGCGGGCGCGGCCCGGCCGCCGCGACCAGGTCCACGAGGCGCTCGCGCACCGCGTTGACGTCGGCGTAGAACAGGAAGCCCTCGACGCGCACGACGAGGACGTCGTCGACGACCTCCCACGCCGGATGCCGGGACAGCGCGCCCCACGCGCCCGAGACCGGGTCGCGGCCGAGCGGCTGCACCGGCGGCCGGCTGAGCCGCTTGAGGAGCAGCGCGAGCGAGAGGACGGCGGCGATCAGCAGCCCGGGGAGCACGCCCAGCAGCAGCAGCCCGGCGAGCGCGATCAGCGCGAAGCCGAGCGCGGAGCGACGCACGGACGTGATCCGCCGCAGCTCCGCGACGTCGTAGAAGCTCGCCACGGCCACGACGACGATCGCGGCGAGCGTCGCCTGCGGAAGTGGCTCGAACAGCCCCGTCAGGAACGCGCCCGTGATCAGGATCAGCCCGCCGGCGATCACCGTCGCGAGCTGCGTCCGGCCGCCGGCGTTCTCCGCCGCCGCCGTCTGGCTCGCGCCGCCCGACTGGACGAAGCCCGAGGAGAGGCCGGCGAGCAGGTTCGCGCCGCCGAGCGCGTAGAGCTCGCGGTTGACGTCGATCGCGTAGCCGTCCTTGGCCGCGAGCGCCCGCGAGACGCCGAGCGCCTCGGCGCCGACGATCATCACCCCGAGCGCGGCCGGCACCAGCTGGCCGAGCTCGGCCAGCGAGACGTCGGGGACGCTCGGGTCCGGCACGGCGTCCGGCAGTGCGCCGACGACCGCGACGCCCTTGTCCTCCAGCCCGAGCAGCGCGGACAGCGCGATGGCGAGCCCGAGCACGATCAACGTCCCCGGCAGCGCGGGGGCGAGCCGGCGGAGCGCGACGAGCCCGGCGATGCTCGCCGCGCCCACGGCCACCGTCCAGGCGTGCGCGTCGCCGAGCGACTCGAGCAGGTCCGCGAGCTTCGGGAAGAAGTTCCCGTCGCCGGCCGGTACGCCGAGGATCGCCGGCAGCTGCCCGACCGTGATCAGCATTCCGAGCCCGAACAGGAACCCCGTCATCACCGGGCGCGAGACGAAGTCGGTGAGCCCGCCGAGCTTGAGCAGCGCGGCGCCGGCGAGCAGCGCGGCGGCCACGAGCGCGAGCGCCGCCGACAGCGCCGCGAACTTCGCCGTGTCGCCGCCGGCGAGCGGCGCGACCGCGGCTGCCGAGAGCGCGGAGGTGGCCGTCGTCGCGCTCACCACGAGCGTGCGCGACGTCCCCAGCAGCGCGTAGCCGATCATCGCCCCGGGCGCGGCGATCAGGCCCGCCGCGGGCGGCAGGCCCGCGATCTGCGCGTAGGCGACCGCCTGCGGCGTCACGACGCTCCAGACGATCAGGCCGGCGACGACGTCGGCCCGCAGCCAGCCGCGGTCGTAGCCGCGGAGCCAGGCCGGGAGCACGTTCATCCGTCGGCGGTGGCGGTGACCCGCATCGCCTCCATGCGGGAGCGCCGCGGCGCGCCCGCCTCGCGGATGACGAGCTTGACGACCGCCGCGAACGGCACGGCCAGGATCGCGCCCACCACCCCGAGCAGCGACCCCGCGACCAGGACGGAGACGATCGTGGTCAACGGTGTCAGCTCGACCGCGCGCCGGTACACGATCGGTGCGATCACGTAGTTCTCGAGCTGCTGGTAGACGAGCTGGATGACGACGGTGATGACCGCCTCGGCCGTGCCGACCGTGAGCGCGACGCAGGTGAGGATCACCGCCGCCACCGTCGCGCCGACCTGCGGGATCAGGTCGAGCAGGCCGGTGATCACGCCGAGCACGACGGGGAACGGCAGACCGAGCAGCCACGACGAGACGCCGGCGATCGTCCCCGCGATGATCGAGATCGCGACGTTGCCGACGAGCGACGACGAGACGGCCTGGATCGAGTTCTCGAGCACCGGCCGCCAGCGCGCCTCGGCCTGCGGGGGCGTGAAGCCGAACAGCCAGTCGGTGATCATCGGGCGCTCCATCAGCAGGAAGAGCGCGAGGAAGGCGAGCGTGACCACGGACAGCAGCGAGCCGAACGCGCCCGCGGCGATCCCGATGACCGCGCTCGCCGCGTCGGGCAGCCCGGCGGCCAGCTCGCCCAGCGCGTTGCGGATCTTGTCGTCCGCCCCGGCGCCGTTGACGATGTCCTGGAACCCCGGCTTCTGGGTCAGCTCGTCCCAGTAGCCCGGCAGCGCGCGGAAGAACTCCTCGACCTCCTGGAAGACCGGCCCGACGGCGAGGATCACGATCACCACGACGAGCACGATCACGCCGGCGAAGACCGCGAACGCCGCGACGCCGCGGCTCCACCCGCGGCGGACGAGCGCGGCGACGATCGGGTCGAGCCCGAGCGCGAGGACGGCCGCGATCAGGATCGAGAGCAGGGTGGCGACCGACAGGGCCGCCAGCAGCACGACGAGGCCGAACGCCAGGACCTGGACGAGCGTCCTGGCGCTGACGACGATCTCGACCCGCCCGGCCGGCGGCCGCCCCGGCTCCATGGGCTCAGTCGCGGATCACGCCCGGCCGGGTCAGCGACCAGATGACCCAGACGTCGAGCGCGATGAGGAGCAGCGACCAGAAGGGGTAGTACGGGATGAAGAAGAAGTTGACGACCGCGCTGAGCATCGCCAGGAAGATGGCGGTCACGGCGGCCCAGGTGGCGCGGGTGAACAGGCCCCAGCCCGTGATGAGCAGCACGATGCCCAGGAGCAGGTGGATCCAGCCCCAGGCGGAGACGTCGAGGTCGAACGCGTAGTTCTCCGAGACCACGAAGAAGTCGTCCTTGAAGATCGCCGCGAGGCCCGCCACGACCTGGAACGCGCCGATGAGCGTGAGGATGCAGGCCGCGAAGGCGAGCCCGCCCGCCGCCCAGCCGGAGACGGGCGGCTCGGCCGCCCCGCCGGGCTGATTCTCCATGTCGGTCATGCGGCAAGGATCCGCGCGCGTCAGGAGCGGTACATCACCCGGCGCGGGTGATTCGCCCTCACCCGCGCCCCGGCGACAGTGCGCCATGGGAACCGCCATGGACCAGTACGAGATCCGAGTCCGCGGCCGCGTGACGCCGGCGCTGCTGGCCCGCTTCGAGGGCCTGGAGGCGTCGGTCGAGCCGGTCGAGACCAAGCTTCACGGACCCGTCGCCGACCAGGCCGCGCTGCACGGGATGATCAACCTCGTGAGCGCGCTCGGGCTCGAGCTCGTCGAGGTGCGCAAGCTGCCCTCCGAGCAGCAGCGCCCGCTGGACGACTAGGGCGCGAGCAGCTCCAGCTCGCGCGCACGGCGCACCGCCTCGCGGCGGTCCGCCACGTCGAGCTTGCGGTAGATCGCCTTGAGGTGCGACTTCACCGTGTTGACCGACACGAACAGCTCCGCGGCGATCTCCTGGTTGGACATCATCGTCGGCAGGAAGCGCAGCACGGCGGCCTCGCGCTCCGAGAGCGTCTCGGCGTAGGTGTCGTGCGGCGCCGCGGCGCGCGCCTGCGGGTCGAGCTCCTGGAGCAGCTGGTCGACGAGCGAGCGGTGCGCGGTGCCGAGCCGGATCTGGCGGCGCAGCAGCACGCGGACGTTCGCGCCGAACATGCAGAACGGCCGCCGCAGGCCGAGCGGCTCGGCGATGTCGAGCGCGCGCTCGAGCGCGGCGGTCGCCGCCTCATGGTCGGCCCGTGCGTCGCTGGCCAGGGCGGAGAGGACCCACAGCTCGGCGCGCACGGTGAGCCCGGGCGTCGCCTCCGCGTCGAGCCACGGGCCGAGGATCGCGAGCGCGTCCTCCGGGTCGCCGGCCAGCAGCCGGAGGTGGGCGAGCGCGCCGCTCTCGTACGCGCCGGCCACCATCGCGCCGTCGCGCTCGATCACGGCGGCGCCGTCAGCGTGGCGGCCGAGGGCGGCGAGCGAGCGAGCGCGCAGGGCGACGGCGACGCCGTTGAGGTCGTCGCGCACCGGCCAGTCCGCGAGGCGGTCGTCGAAGCGCTCGATCGCCTGGAGCGCCGCGTCGGCGCGGCCGCGGGCGAGGTGGAGCCGCGCGGCGTGCAGCGCGCTGCCGCCGCGCAGCGGCGGGTCGCCGGCGAGCGCGAGCAGCTCCACGCCGTGTGAGAAGTGGCGTTCCGCCGCGTCGAGCCGGTTGCGCTCGAGCGCGACCGCGCTGAGCGCGCCCTCGGCGACGCCCGCCGCCCACGTGCGCCCCCAGCCGTGGCGCCCGGCGAACTCGAGCGCGTCCTCGGCGAGCTCGCGCGCCTGGCCCAGCGCGCCCGTGAGCACGGCGTGGACGGCGAGGTGGCTGCGCGCGAGCAGCTCCAGCCAGGCGCGGCCGGTGGCCTCCGCGCCGCGCCGGGCGGAGCGCAGGCAGACCTCGGCCTCGCCCGCGTGGCCGGTCCACAGCTGCACGAGCCCGACGTTGAGCTCGGCGAACGCGCGCACGTCGCGCGATGGGCCGGCGAGCGCGATCCGGTCCGCGGCCACCTCTGCCTCCTCGACGTTCCCGCGCACGCGCGCGTTGACCAGCCGCGCGACCGCGACGCCGAGCGCGAAGTCCGCGGCGCGCTCGGCCGGCACGCCGAGGGACAGCTCCTCGGCCCGCTCGAGCAGCGGCAGGCCCGACTCCCACGCGCCGACGTCGAGCCGCGTGGCGGCCATGGCGAGCGCCAGCTCGGCGTCGCCGGCGATCTGCGCGCCCGGGAAGCCGTCGAGCACCCCGCGCAGCGTCGCGATCTCGCCTGCCAGCAGGAGCGGCAGCCAGTGCTCGGAGGCCAGCGCGGCGGCGAGGTCCCAGGCCTCGGCCTGCGCCGCGTGGCGGAGCGCGTCGCCCGGCCGGCCGGCCGCGACGTACCAGTCGGCGGCCCGCCGGTGCAGCCGCGGCAGCTCGCCGGGCAGCTCGTGGCGCAGCCGGGTGGCCAGCAGCTCGCGCAGGAGCGGGTGGCAGCGGTGCCACGGGCCGTCGGGGCCGTCGATCGCCATGATCAGCGCGTGCTCGCGCCCGAGCCGGCCGAGCAGCTCGGCGGCCCGCGGCTCGCCGGCCACCGCCGCGGCGAGGTCGGCGCTCATCGCGCCCACGACCGAGGTGCGGAGCAGGAACTCCACGAGCTCCGGCGGCTGGCGGGCGAGCACCTCGGAGACGAGGTAGTCCGCCATCGCGAGGTCGTCGCCCGCGAAGGCGGCGACGAAGGCGGGCGCGTCGGGATGCTCGCGGAGCGCGAGTGCGGCGAGCCGCAGGCCGGCCGCCCAGCCTTCCGTGCGCTCCCACAGACGGCGCAGGACGTCGGGCTCGAGCTCGACGCCCGCTTTGGCGAGCAGCGCGGCCGACTCGTCGAGCGTGAACGCGAGGTCGGCCTCGCGCAGCTCGCGGACCGCGCCCTCCAGGCGCAGCCGGCCGATCCGCAGCGCCGGGTCCATCCGCGTGGAGATGACGATGCGCAGGCACCGCGGCGGGTGGCGCAGCAGCCGGTCGAGGTCGGCCACGGCGGGCGAGTCGCCGAGCTCGTGCAGGTCGTCGAGGACGAGCACGACGGGCTCGCCGAGCGTCTCGAGCGCGTTGACGAGCGCGGGGATGGCGAGGCCGACGTCCTCCGCCGGGTGCAGCGCGAGCGAGGCCACGGGCTCGTCCGCGCCCGCGCGGCGCAGCGCCTCGAAGACCGCGCGCCAGAAGCGCGAGCGGTCGGCGTCGGCGGGCTCCAGCGAGAGCCACGCGAGCGGCCCCTCGGAGGTGCGCTGCGCGGCCCAGGCGCCGAGCAGGGCGCTCTTGCCGGCGCCGGCGCCGGCGGCGAGCAGCGTCAGCGGACCCTGCAGGCCCTCCTCGAGCGCCTCGACGAGCCGCGGGCGGTCGACCCAACCGGCGGGGGCGCGGGGAGGCGAGAACTTCGTTGCGGCAAGTGCGTCCGCTTCCTGATGCCGGGGGCTCATCGGAAGTACGGCCAGTGGTGGACCGCCGCTGAGCTTCCCTTACCGTCAGGAGTCTGTCAATCAGGCGGAGAAGCCCTGCAGCGCGTCGCCCACGAGCTTCGCGCCGATGACGAGCAGCAGCACCGCCATGATCACCGCGTTGTTCGCGCTCATCCAGGCCTGCAGCTCGTCGAGGACCCGGCGCGCCCGGTCCCCGAGGGCCAGAGCGATCGCGACCGGCGCCGCGACGCCCAGCGTGGCCACGAGCACGAATACCGCGTAGGCGACGACCTCGTCCGCGGTGGTGCCCGCCGCCTGGGCGATCGAGGCGGACGCGGCGACCGCCAGCAGGAGGTTCTTCGGGTTCGCGCCCGAGAGCAGCGCGCCCGCGCCGGCGGCCTTCGCGGGCGTGAACGTGTCGAGCGCGCGCATCCACTTCGGCGTCTCCGGGTGCGCGTCACCACGCGGACGCCCGCGGAACTGCCTGATGCCGACGCCGGCCAGCGCGACGCCGAGGACGAGCTTGAGCACGCTCACCCAGGTCGCGGGCGAGCCGTCGTCGCTCGGGCCGGCCTTGCCGGCCACGGCCAGCACGACCGCGCCGACGACCGCGAGCCCGACGATCCAGCCGGCGACGAACGCGATCCCGTTCGCCCGCCCGCGCGGCGTGACGAGCATCAGCACGACGGCGACGATCGGCAGCGGGCTCAGCGCCACGCCCACCGCCAGCGGCAGCACCTGTCCGATGGCCTCGCCCACGCCCGGGAGGCAACCGGCTCCGCGGGTGAACGCGCCTCACCCGCGCGGGGTGACGACCGTTCACCCGCGCACGGGACAGGCTGCGCCGGTGCCGTCGTGGCTGTTCGGCTCGCTGCGCCACTACGACCGTGCCTGGCTGCGCGGCGACCTGGTCGCGGGGCTCACCGTGTGGGCAGTCCTCGTGCCCGAGGCGCTCGCGTACGCCTCGATCGCGGGGGTCTCCCCGGTCGTCGGCCTCTACGCCGCGCCGGGCGCCCTGCTGCTCTACGCCGCGCTCGGCAGCTCGCGGCACCTCGTCACCGGGCCGATGTCGGCCACCGCCGCGCTCTCGGCGGCGACCGTGGGCGACCTCGTCGCCCAGGGCCAGAGCGGCTTCGCCGCGACGACCGCGGCGCTCGCGGTCACCACCGGCATCCTCGCCCTGGTCGCCGGGCTGCTCCGGCTCGGCTTCCTCGCCGGGTTCATCTCCGAGCCGGTGCTCAAGGGCTTCATCGTCGGCCTGGCGCTGACGATCATCGTCGGCCAGCTGCCGAAGCTCGCCGGGCTCGAGAGCGGCAGCGGCGACTTCTTCGAGAAGCTCTGGGACCTGATCGGCGACCTCGGCGACGCCGACGTCACGACGCTCGCGGTCGGGCTGCTCTCGCTCGCCGTCGTGCTGGGCGGCAAGCGGCTCATGCCCGCCGTGCCGTGGTCGCTCGTCGCCGTGGCGCTCGGCGTCATCGCCGTGAAGGCCTTCTCCCTCGACGACCACGGCGTCGCCATCGTCGGGCAGATCGACTCGGGCCTGCCGTCGTTCGGGCTGCCCGACGTCGACTCCGACCGCTACCTCGAGCTCGCCGCGGGCGCCGCGGGGATCGCGCTCGTCGGCTTCGCCGAGGGGCTCGGCGCGGCCAAGACCTACGCCGCGCGCGACCACTACGACATCGAGGTCAACCGCGAGCTCACCGGGCTCGGCGGGGCCAACCTCGCCGCCGGCCTGAGCAGCGGCATGGTGGTGAACGGCAGCCTGTCGAAGACCGCGGTGAACGGCTCGGCGGGCGCGCACAGCCAGCTCTCCGGGCTGCTCGTGGCGGCGCTGACGATCGTGACGCTGCTGCTGCTCACCGGGCTCTTCGAGTCGCTGCCCGAGGCGACGCTGGCCGCCGTCGTGGTGGCCGCCGTGATCGAGCTCGTCGACGTCGCCTCGCTGCGGCGGCTCTACGGCGTCTGGACCGCGCGGCTCGGCACGCTCTACGGCCACGCCGCCCGCGCCGACTTCATCGCCGCCATCGCGGCGATGCTCGGCGTGCTGGTCTTCGACACGCTGCCGGGGCTGTTCATCGGGATCGGCGTCTCGATGCTGCTGCTCGTCTACCGCGTGTCGCGGCCGAACATGGCCGAGCTGGGGCGCGTCCCCGGCGCCCACCACCAGTGGACCGACCTGCGGCGCCACCCGGACAACGACCTGCCCGAGGGCATCGTCGTCCTGCGCCCCGAGGGCCCGCTGATCTTCGCCGACGCCGACCACGTGCGGGCGGTCGTGCGGCGGCGCGCGGCCGCCGAGGGGGTCAGGGCGGTCGTACTCGACCTCGAGACGGTGCCGTTCGTGGACGTCACCGCGGCGGAGATGATCGGCCGGCTCGACGAGGAGCTCGCCGCGGTGGGCGTGCAGCTCCTCGTCGCCCGCGACGTCGGCCAGGTGCGCGACGTGCTGCGCACCGCCGGAGAGGGCGGTGAGCGCGTCTTCCCCACGGTCGGCCAGGCGGTCGCGGCGGCCGGGGAGGCGTGAGGGATAAGGTCCGTCCACCCGGCGGGGGGCACCCTGGCCGGTCACACCCCGACCAGGAGGACCACGTGAGCGACCTCATCGCGATCGCCTACCCCGATCTCGCCACCGCCCAGGACGTCGCGTCCAACGCCGCGGCGCTGACCAAGAGCAAGGAGCTCGAGCTCGAGGACCTCGTCGTCGTCGAGCACCGCCCCGACGGCAAGATCAAGCTCCACCAGCCCTCCACGGCGGCGGCCGGCGCGGCCGGCGGCGCGCTCTGGGGCGGCCTCATCGGCCTGATCTTCCTCGCCCCGCTGTTCGGCATGGCGATCGGTGCGGCGGCCGGCGCCGCGGGCGGCTCGATGGCCGACTACGGCGTCGACGACAACTTCATGAAGGACATGGGCGAGAAGCTCGAGCCGGGCGGCGCCGCGGTCGTCGCGCTCGTGCGCAAGGTCACCGTCGACAAGGTGCTGCCCAACCTCAAGCACCAGGGCGTCGTCATCCAGACGTCGCTCGACCAGGAGCGCGAGGACCTGCTGAAGGAGGCGCTGGCCAACGCGCCGCGCTAGGACGGCTCAGCCGTTCAGCACCCGGACGGGGTCGCCGCGCAGGTAGGCGGCGACGTCGTCCACGGCGTCGCGGAAGAACACGGCGTACGTGCCCGTGCTGACGTAGCCCAGGTGCGGGGTGAGGACCGTGTTCGGAGCCGTGCGCAGCGGATGATCCGGCGGCAGGGGCTCCTCGTCGAAGACGTCGAGCCCCGCACCCGCGAGCGTGCCGTCCGCCAGCGCGGCCAGGAGCGCGGCCTCGTCGACGATCGGCCCGCGCGAGGTGTTGATCAGCACCGCGCCGGGCCGCATCCGGGCCAGCTCCGCGGCGCCGACCAGGCCGCGGGTGCGGTCGCTCAGCCGCGTGTGGATCGAGAGCACGTCGGCGCGCGCGAACAGCTCGTCCTTCGCGACCGCCTCGACGCCGGCCGCCAACGCGTCCTCGGCGCGGAGGTTCCGGCTCCAGGCGATCCCGGGCATCTCGAACGCGCGCCCGACCGCGGCGACCCGCCGGCCCAGCCGGCCCAGGCCGAGCAGACCGAGGGTCCGCCCCGCGAGCTCGGGGCCGATCGTGTGCTGCCAGCCGCCCTGGCGCATCGCCCGGTCCTCGGCGGGGATGTGGCGCAGCAGCGCGAGGATCAGGCCCCACGCGAGCTCGGCCGTCGGGCTCGGGAGGCTCGCGGTGCCGCACACGACGATCCCGCGCTTGCGCGCCGCCGCCATGTCGATCGACGGGTTCGCCATCCCCGTGGTGATCAGGAGGCGCAGGGCGGGGAGCGCGGCGAGCCGCTCCGCGGTGAAGGGCGTGCGCTCCCGCATCGCCACCACGACCTCGAAGGGGGCGAGCCGGGCGGCGAGCGCGGCATCGCCGGCGACGTGGTCGGCGAACGCCTCCACCCGGACCGCATCGCCCAGCGACTCCCACCGCCCAGAGGCCAGGGCGATCCCCTGGTAGTCGTCGAGCACGGCGACGCGGACGGGCATCGATCCGGACGCTAGCGCGCGCGAGCCGGCGGACCGGTGATCGCGCCCGGACCGCGGGTTATGCTTCCGCGCGCCAAGATGAACGAAGAGCAACCGTTCAGCGTCCGCTGCGAGCAGCGGGACGGCGCAGCCGTGGTCGTGGTGACCGGCGAGGTCGACATGTCCACCTCGCCGATGCTGCGCGAGGGGCTCCGCTCGCCGGAGGCACAGGCGGAGACCGTCGTGCTCGACCTGCGCGCCGTCACCTTCATGGACTCGAGCGGCCTCGGGGCGATCGTCGGGCAGCACAAGCGCGCGCGGGAGCACGGCTTCCGCTTCGCCGTCGCGGTGGGGGGCGCGGCGGGCGTCGAGCGCATCCTGGCGCTGGCGCAGCTCACGCAGGTGCTGGAGATCGTCCAGTCTCCCGACGACGCGCTCCCAGGCTGAGGAGCGGGCAGGCGGCCGTGCCGGAGCGCAAGGCGGGCGGCACGATCCGTGACCAGCTGCTCGCGAGAGGCGACGTCGGCCGCGACCTGCTCGCCGTCGACTGGTCGCGCACCCCGCTCGGGCCGCCCGAGGCGTGGTCGCAGAGCCTGCGCACGGTCGTCGGCATCGTCCTCAGCTCGCGCTTCGCCATGTGGATGGCGTGGGGCCCGGAGCTGACGTTCTTCTGCAACGACGCCTACCGGCGCGACACTCTCGCCAAGAAGTACCCGTGGGCGCTCGGCCGGCCGGCGCGCGAGGTGTGGGCGGAGATCTGGCCCGACATCGGGCCGCGGATCGCGAGCGTGATGCGCACGGGCATCGCGACGTGGGACGAGGCGCTGATGCTCTTCCTCGAGCGCGGCGGCTTCCGCGAGGAGACCTACCACACCTTCTCCTACAGCCCGCTCACCGACGACGACGGGACGATCGCGGGGATGCTGTGCGTGGTCAGCGAGGAGTCCGGCCGCGTGATCGGCGAGCGCCGGATGGCGACGTTGCGCGAGCTGAGCTCCGACCCGACGGAGATCCGCAGCGAGGCCGAGGCGATCGCGCTCGCGGGCCGCCACCTCGAGACCAACCTCCACTCCCTGCCGTTCACGCTCACGTACATCTTCGAGGGCGACGAGGCGCACCTGCGCGGCACGTCCGGCATCGAGGCCGGCCACCCCGCCGCGCCCGCCGTGCTGCGCCGCGACGACCCGGCGCCGGCCTGGCCGTTCGCCGACCTCGCCGAGGGCGTGCCCAAGCTGCTGCCGCTCGAGGGCCGCTTCCGCGACCTGCCGACCGGCGCCTGGCGCGAGCCGCCCGTGAACGCGATGCTCATCGAGCTCCCCCACCAGGGACAGGTCCAGCCGCTCGGCTTCTTCGTCGCGGGGCTCAACCGCTACGCCCCGCTCGACGAGAGCTACCGCGCGTACATCGCGCTCGTGGCCGGCCAGGTCGCCGCGATCGTGGCCGGCGCGCGCGCCTACCAGTACGAGCGCGAGCGCGCCGAGCAGCTCATGGAGCTCGACCGCGCGAAGACGACGTTCTTCACGAACGTGAGCCACGAGCTGCGCACGCCGCTGACGCTCCTGCTCGGGCCGGCCGAGGACGCGCTGACCGACGAGCAGGCACCGCTCCCGCCCGCGCAGCGCGCCCGCGTCGAGGTGATCGACCGCAACGCGCAGCGCCTGCTCAAGCTCGTCAACACGCTGCTCGACTTCTCGCGGCTCGAGAGCGACCAGGCGGGTCCGCGGCGCGAGCCCGTCGACCTCGCGCGCTACACCGCCGAGCTGGCGGCGATGTTCGACTCCGCGATCCACCGCGCCGGGGTCACGCTGACCATCGACTGCCCACCGCTGCCGCGGCCGGTCGAGGTCGACCGCGAGATGTGGGCCAAGGTCGTGCTCAACCTCGTCTCCAACGCGCTGAAGTTCACCTTCGAGGGCGGGATCACCGTCTCGGTCGCGGCCGAGGGCGACTCGGCGCGGCTCGTCGTCGCCGACACCGGCACCGGCATCGCGCCGGCCGACCAGGAGCGGCTGTTCGAACGCTTCCACCGGGTCGTCGACGCGCGCTCGCGCACGCACGAGGGCTCGGGCATCGGCCTGGCGCTCGTCGCGGAGCTCGCCGCCCTGCACGACGGCTCCGTCGAGGTCGAGAGCGCGCTCGGCGAGGGCAGCCGGTTCACCGTGCGCGTGCCGCTCGGCGAGACCCCGCCCGCCGGCGAGGCCACGGACGACGAGCAGCTCGTCGGGCGCTTCGCGGCCAGTTACGTCGCGGAGGCGCTGCGCTGGCTGGAGCCGGGCGCCGAGGAGGCCGCGGACGACGGCGGTGAGCGCCCGCTCGTGCTGGTGGCCGACGACAACGCGGACATGCGCACCTACGTCGCCTCGCTGCTCTCCGGCGTGTACCGCGTGGAGAC
>JBEVIG010000155.1:0-24724 GCA_040510855.1 Solirubrobacteraceae bacterium | reverse complement strand
GATTCCACGCATCGCTACCCGATGACCGACGCGGTGCAGCCGCTGATGGTGACGAGTGCGAATGCGCGCAAGCCGAAGGAAGACCCGAAGGCCAATCTCGACCGCTACTACATGCTGGCGCATGGCAGCCATCTGGTCGACACGGCCCGCTATTTCGCCGGCGAAATCGTCGCGGTCGACGCGCGCCAGAGCCAGCGTGGTGGCATGCGGTGCTGGTTCGTCGATGTCGAGTTCGCCAACGGCGTTCTCGGCCATCTCGACCTGACGGTCGCGGTGCGGATGGACTGGCACGAGGGATTCCAAATCTACGGCCAGAACGGCTCGGTGATCGGCAAGACCTATAACCCCTGGTACTACAAGACGAGCGAGGTCGACATTTTCCACGAAGCCGAGGGCGGCTCGCGGCGGGTGCTCGGCGCCGCGGTCGCCGCCCTCGCCGCCGCGCCGCGGCTGCGCGAGCGGCTCGCTCTCGGCGGGCTCGCCGCCGTGCGGGAGCGGACCTGGGAGGCCGCGCTCGGCCGGCTCGGCGACGGCTGGCGGGCGGCGCTCGCGCGCGCCGGGCGCGCGGGCGCGGCGGAGGCGGCATGAGCGCGGAGCGGACGATCGCCGTCGCGCTCCACGACGTCGAGCCCGCGACGTTCGATCGCTGCACGCTCATCCGCGACTGGCTGCACGATCACGGCGTCGACCACGTGACGCTGCTCGTGGTCCCCGCGGCCGACCTCCACCCGTTCTTCCAGCGGCGCCCCGACCTCGCCGCCTGGCTGCTCGACTGCCGTGACCGCGGCGACACGATCGCCCAGCACGGGTTCCAGCGCGACCGGGCGCGCCGCCCGGAGTTCTCCGGCCTGTGCGCGGAGGAGACCCGCGCGAGCCTCGAGGCCGGCCGGCGGCTGCTCGCGCTCGCGGGCGTCGCCCCGCGCGGCTTCGTGGCCCCCGGCTACGCCTACACGCCGGTGCTGCGGCGCGAGGTCGCGTCGGGCTACGACTGGTGGGCGACCGTGATGCGGCTCGTCGGCCGCGAGCGCGACACGCTCGCGCCCGCGCTCTCCCTGCGCCGCTCCGCGCTCGGCGTGCGCGCCCGATCCCTGACCGCCGGCCGCGTCCTGCGGCTCGACCTCCATCCCGCGGACTTCGACCGCCCGCGTCGCGTGCTGGCGCTCGAGTCCGTCCTCCGCGGCGCCTCCGGCCGCCGCGCCGTCACGTACGACGAGCTCGCCCCGGCGCCGTTTGCCCCCTCCGGGGCAGGGGTAGCGCCCTCTACGTGAAGCTGCTCGTCATCACACCGGAGCCCGTCGACGCCGACCGCCTCCGGACCACCGTCGGCCCCGAGGTCGAGGGCGCGGAGGTCCTTGTGGTCTCCCCCGCGACCAACCAGTCCAAGCTCGCCTTCTGGGTCTCGGACTCCGACGAGGCGATCGCCGAGGCCGAGCAGGCCGAGGAGCGCACCGTCGCGTCGCTCGAGTCCGCCGGCGTCCAGGCGTCCGGCGACACGGGTGAGAGCGAGCCCGCGGTGGCCGTCCAGGACGCGCTGGCGACGTTCCCCGCGGACCGGATCGTGGTCTTCGAGCACCCCGCGGACGACCGCGACACGCGCGAGGACACGGGCCTGGACGACCTCGAGGAGCGCTTCGGGATCCCCGTGACGCGAGCCGTGATCGAGCGCTGACAGGACTTACGGTCCGAAGCGTTTCGACGCGCCGCACAACAAACCAATTTGTTCTTGTCCTTTCCGTCAGGCGGCGGTACCGTCCGCTTTCCGATGGATGTGCACGAGGCCCCGCGAGGACCGCGGTTCCAGCCGCGCCCGGCCGCCACCGCCGGCGCGCCCCGAGCGACGATGCCGATCAAGAACTCGGTGACGGCGAGCGCTGCCCGCGCCGCACGCCGCCGGGAGGCCCGCAGGGACGAGCAGGCCGTCGCCGCCTGGCTGCGCGAGCTGGCCGCCCGCAACCGCTGAACACCAGCGCACGGCCGCTGACGCGGCACCGTTTCCCACGCTGTGGCGTGGGTAGCCGACACATGGACGCCGACGCTTGGCATCCTCTGTAGCGATCCCGAGAATCCCGGCTCCCCTTTCAGGAGGCTTCATGCCCGACACGCCCCTCCACCAGCTCTCCGGCGCAGGCCAGAGCGTGTGGGTCGACTACCTCTCGCGCGCCTTCATCCAGGACGGTGAGCTCCAGGAGCTCGTCGACCGGGGCGTCGACGGCGTCACGTCGAACCCGACCATCTTCCAGTCGGCGATCGCCGAGGGCGACCGCTACGACGACCAGCTCCGCGAGATCCTCAAGACGGAGACCGATCCCAAGGAGGTCTTCCTCGCGGTCGCGATCGACGACATCCGCGCCGCCTGCGACGTCCTGCGCCCCGAGTGGGACAAGACCGGCGAGAACGCGCGCGACGGCTGGGTGTCGCTCGAGGTCGATCCGAACCTCGCACACGACACCGAGGGCACGATCGCGGAGGCCAAGCGGCTGCACGCCGCGGTCGACCGCCCGAACCTGTTCATCAAGATCCCCGCGACGCTCGAGGGCCTCCCGGCGATCGAGGAGACGATCGCCGCCGGCATCCCGGTCAACGTCACGCTGATCTTCTCGCTCGAGCGCCACCGCGCGGTCGCCGAGGCGTACGTGCGCGGCCTGAAGCGCTGCGCGGACGCCGGCGGCGACCTCAAGGCGATGGCGTCCGTCGCCTCGTTCTTCGTCTCCCGCGTCGACACCGAGGCCGACAGGCGGCTCGACGAGGTCGGCGGCCACGACGAGCTCAAGGGCACGCTCGCCATCGCCAACGCGAAGCTCGCCTACCAGACCTACAAGGAGCTCTTCGCGGGTGAGGAGTGGGAGGCCCTGCGCGCGAAGGGCGGCTCGGCCCAGCGCTGCCTGTGGGCGTCGACGTCGACGAAGAACCCCGAGTACCGCGACGTGATCTACGTCGAGGAGCTCATCGGGCCCGACACCGTGAACACGATGCCCCGCGAGACGATCGAGGCCTTCGAGGACCACGGCACGGTCGCCCGGACGCTCGACGACGACGTCGAGGGCGCGCGCCGCGTGCTCGCCGCGTTCGCCGAGGCCGGCATCGACTACGACGACGTGGTCGCGACGCTGGAGCGCGAGGGCGTGGAGAAGTTCGCCAAGTCGTTCCAGCAGCTGTTCGCGGACGTCGAGGCGAAGCGGGACAGCCTCGTGGCGGCGACCTCATGAGCGAGGCCGACCGCCGCCGCGAGCTGGGGCAGCAGCTGCGCGTGGACTCCGTCCGGTCCAGCGCGGCGGCGGGCTCCGGCCACCCCACCTCGTCCATGTCCGCCGCGGACCTGATGGCCGTGCTGCTCGACGGCCATCTGCGGCTGGACGCCGGGAACCTCGAGGACCCGGCCAACGACCACCTGATCTTCTCCAAGGGCCACGCGTCGCCGCTGTACTACGCGGTGCTCAAGGCCGCCGGGATCATCGACGACGCCGAGCTGCTGACGTTCCGCAAGCTCGACTCGCGGCTCGAGGGCCACCCGACGCCGCGGATCCCGCCCACCGACGTCGCCACCGGCTCGCTGGGCCAGGGCCTGCCGATCTCGGTCGGCGTCGCGCTCGCCGGCAAGCGGCTCGACCGCCTGCCGTACCGCGTCTGGTGCCTGTGCGGCGACTCGGAGATGGCCGAGGGCTCGATCTGGGAGGCGTTCGAGCACGCCGCCTTCGCGGGCCTGGACAACCTCACGGCGATCATCGACGTCAACCGGCTCGGGCAGACACGCGAGACGATGGTCGGCTGGGACCTCGACACCTACGTGCGCCGCGCCGAGGCGTTCGGCTGGCACGCGATCGCCATCGACGGGCACGACGTCGAGGCCATCGAGGCGGCCTACGCCGAGGCCGAGGCCACGACGGGCCGCCCGACGGTGATCGTCGCCCGCACGAAGAAGGGCAAGGGCGTCGCCGCGGTCGAGGACCAGCCCGGCAAGCACGGCAAGCCGCTCGACGACCCGGAGGCCGCGATCGCGGAGCTGGGCGGCGAGCGCGACATCAGCGTGCAGGTCGCGGCCCCGGCGGCCGGGACGCCGCACCGCTTCCCCGCCTCCGGCGGCGAGCTGCCGACCTGGGAGCTCGGCGCCGAGGAGGCGACGCGCAAGGCCTACGGCGAGGCGCTCGCCGCGCTCGGCGGCCTGCGCGGCGACGTCGTCGCGCTCGACGGCGAGGTGTCCAACTCCACGCACTCGGAGCTGTTCCGCGAGGCCCACGAGGACCGCTACTTCGAGATGTTCATCGCCGAGCAGCAGATGGTCGCCGCCGCGGTCGGCCTGCAGGTCCGCGGCTGGGTCCCGTTCGCCTCGACGTTCGCCGCGTTCTTCTCGCGCGCGTACGACTTCGTGCGCATGGCGGCGATCTCGCGGGCCGACATCCGGCTCTCGGGCTCCCACGCCGGCGTCTCGATCGGCGAGGACGGCCCGTCGCAGATGGCGCTCGAGGACATGGCGTCGTTCCGCGCGGTCCACGGCTCGACGGTGCTGCACCCGTCCGACGCGAACCAGACGGCGAAGCTCGTCGCGGCGATGGCCGACCGCGAGGGCATCTCGTTCCTCCGCACGCTGCGCGGCAAGACCGAGGTGCGCACGCCGGCGGACGAGGACGTGCGGATCGGCGGCTCGCGCGTGGTGCGCGACGGCGGCGACATCGCGATCGTGGCCTGCGGGATCACCGTCGACCAGGCGGTGGCCGCGGCCGAGGCGCTCGCCGACGACGGCATCGCCGCGCGCGTGATCGACTGCTACTCGGTCAAGCCCATCGACGCGGAGACGCTCGCCGCCGCGGCGGCCGAGTGCGACGTGATAGTCACCGTCGAGGACCACGCGCCCGAGGGCGGCCTCGGCGACGCGGTGCTCGAGGCGCTGGCGGAGGCGGACGCCCGCCCGCCGGTGCACAAGCTGGCCGTGCGGATCATGCCCACGTCGGGCACGCCGGACGAGCTGATGCACGCCGCGGAGATCGACGCGGACGCGATCGCGGGCGCCGCCCGCGCGCTGGTCCCGGCGCGCGCCTAGGCGCCGGGCAGCTCCTGCCGGAGCTCGAGCACGGGGGCGAAGCGGTCCCCGTGCTCGGCCACGCGGTCGAGCACGTCGCCGGAGGTGAACGCGAGGTCGTCCGGGTCGCCCGAGCGCACCACGTCCTCGACCTCGTCCCAGGTGACGGGCGTCGAGACCGTCGGCCGCTCACGCGCGCGCAGGGAGTAGACGGAGACCGTCGTCTTGTGCTCGTCGTTCTGGCTCCAGTCGATGAAGACCTTGCCCGCGCGCAGGTCGCGGCGCATCTCGCTGATCACGAGCTCGGGGTGCCGACGCTCGAGCACCTCCGCGATGCCCTTGGCGAACGTCTTCGTGACGTCGTAGCTCATGCCGGGCGTGTTGAGCGGCACGTAGAGCTGCATGCCCTTGGAGCCCGAGGTCTTCGGGAAGGCGGTCAGCCCGAAGTGGTCGAACGCCTCGCGCAGCCGGCAGGCGACCTCGGCGCACTCGACGACGGTCGCCGGCGGGCCCGGGTCGAGGTCGAAGGCCAGCATCGTCGGCTCCTTCGGCGTCTCCGCGTAGCCGAGCGGGGTGTGCAGCTCGAGGTCCGCGAGGTTGGCGAGCCACACCATCGTGGCGAGGTCGTCGACCATGCAGTAGTCGATCTCGCGGCCGTTGTGCCGTGACCAGACGCCGACGGTGCGCACCCAGTCGGGCCGGTGCGAGGGGCACTGCTTCTCGTAGAAGAACGGCCCCTCGACCCCCTCGGGGTAGCGCTTGAGCGTGAGATGCCGCTCGCGCAGGTGCGGCAGCAGCACGGGCGCGATCCGCATGTAGTACTCGATCATCTGCCCCTTGGTGAAGCCGACCGCGGGGTAGTAGACCTTCTGGAGGTTGGAGAGCGAGAGGCTCCGCCCCTCGACCTCGACCTCGACGCGCTTCGACGGTGGCACGCCCTGAAGGTAACCGGCCCGCCCGCCCGGCGGCCTAGCCCTCCTCGAGCTCGTCGACGGGCTTCCCGCGCTCGAAGAAGTCCCAGACCTCGACCACGTTGCCCTCCGGGTCCTCGACGTAGATCGAGCGGTCGCCGCCGTCGTGCTCCTCCGGGCCGCGGACCGCGGCGCCCTGCGCCCGCAACCGCTCGCAGAGGGCGTCGAGGCGACCGGGCGCGGCGGAGAACGCGAAGTGCACGTGCGCCCCGCCCTCGTCGCCGAACTCCTTCTCGCCGGGCTCCCACAGCCCGAGCCGTGCGTGCGGACCCGCCGCGAGCCACGTGCGGTCGTCCTCGCGCGCCAGGACCTCGAGCCCCATCCCGTCCACGTAGAAGCGCTCCAGCGCGCCGCGGTCGGGGGTCTCGAGGGTCAGTTCGGCGAAGCCGTCGGTCAGCGGGTGCATGGTTCGTCCCGGATACCCCTGGGTAGCCATGGACCATGCTTGCGACACCGACCCGGGCCGAGGTCCCGGCGCCCTCCGACCCGGTCGGCCCGATCGTCCCCGAGACGCCCAGCGTGCCGGCCGACCCGGTGCCGGGCCCCGAGCAGCCCTCGGTGCCGGAGGGCCCGGACGCCCCCGAGCCCGTCGAGCCGCCCCCGCCGCTCCCCGACGGCCCCGAGGTCCCCCAGCGCGAGCCGGGCGGGCCTGAGACGGAGTGACGCCGCACACGGCCGCGGCGGACATCGGCTTCAGCTTCGCCGACCCGTACGCGGTCGGCCTCGTCTTCATCGGCTTCGCCATCTTCGCCGCCGTCGGCGCGCTCTCGCACGAGCGCGAGCGCGCGTTCTCGGCGTCGCTGATCTACCTCGTGCTCGGCTGCGGCGCGGCCGCGGTCATCAACGTCGCGGGCTTCGACTGGGTGGACCCGGTCGAGGACGCGGGGCTGATCGACCACCTGACGGAGATCGCGGTGATCATCGCGCTCTTCTCGGCGGGGCTGAAGCTGGACCGGCCGCTCACGCCGAAGGCCTGGGGCACGACCGCCCGGCTCCTGCTGCTCGCGATGCCGCTGACGATCGGCCTGGTCGCGCTCCTCGGCTCGGTGCTGCTCGGCCTCTCCGCCGCCGCGGCGATCCTGCTGGGCGCGATCCTGGCGCCCACCGACCCGGTGCTCGCCGGCGACATCGGCGTCGGGCCGCCCGGCGACGAGGACGAGCACGAGCCGAACTTCGCGCTGACCTCAGAGGCCGGGCTCAACGACGGGCTCGCGTTCCCGTTCGTGCTCGCCGCGCTCGCCCTGGCGGCGGAGGACGGGACGGGCTGGATCGGGGAGTGGCTCGCCGCGGACGTCGTCTACGCCATCGCCGGCGGCCTGGCCATCGGCGCGAGCGTCGGCATCCTGGCCGCCTGGAGCGTCAAGCGCCTGCGCGACCACGACCTGCTCGCGCCGGCGTTCGACCAGTACCACGCCCTCGCCACCGTGCTGGTCATCTACGGCGTGGCCGAGGTCGCGGGCACCTACGGCTTCCTCGCGTCCTTCGCGGGCGGCCTCGCGTTCCGCCGCTACGAGAAGGACCACGACCTCAACGGCCGCGTGCACGAGGGCGCCGAGCTCGCCGAGAAGCTGATGGAGCTCTCCGTGATCCTCCTGCTCGGCTCGCTGCTCACGCTCACCGGCCTGCAGGTCCCGGGCTGGGAGGGCTGGCTGCTGGCGGTGCTGCTGCTCGTCGCCATCCGGCCGCTCTCCTGCATCGCCGCGCTGTGGGGCTCCCAGCTCGACGGCCCGCAGGAGAAGTCGTTCGTGGCGTGGTTCGGCGTCCGCGGCGTGGGCTCGCTCTTCTACCTCGCGCTCGCCGTCGAGGCCGGCGTGCTGGCGCCCGGCGAGCAGGACCTCGTCGTGTGGACGGTGATCGTCGCCGTGCTCATCTCGATCGTGGTGCACGGCATCACGGCCGGCCCGTCGATGCGGCAGCTGCTCAAGCCGCGGCGAGCTGCTCGAGCGCAGCCGAGTCCGCGTCCTCGTTGAGCAGGTCGAGGACGGCGCGCTCGAGCGCGGGCTGGTGGATCGGCAGCTCGCCCGGCCCCATCCGCTGCGTGACCCGCTCGAGCGCGGGCCGGATCGTCAGCCCCGCGTGGAACGCGTCGAACACGCGCGGGTCGATGTAGGAGGCGCGGCAGACCGCGGGCGTGTTGCCCAGGTACTGCGCCACCTCGTTGATCGCGCGCGTCTCCGCGCGCTTGCGCGCCGTCTTCGTCGGATGCGCCCCGCTCGAGACCGCGAGCGCGACCGCGGCCAGCACGGTCGCGTTCCAGGTGCGGAAGTCCTTGGCGGAGAAGTCGCCGCCCGTCGCCTCCTTGAGGTACTCGTTGATGTCCTCGGAGCGCACGTCGGCCCAGCGCCGTCCGGTCTTGTAGGCGAGCAGCTCGCTCCCGCCCCCGCGGCGGCGCTTGAGCGCCTGGACGATCTCGCCGACCCGGTCGTCGATCACGCCCTGGTGACGCCGCTGCCCGCTCTTGGCGGGATAGTCGAAGATCATCGTGCCGTCCCCGTCGATCGTCACGTGCTCCTTTCGCATCGTCGCGAGCCCGTACGACGCGTTCTCGACCGCGTACTCCTCGGAGCCGATCCGGAAGAAGCCGCGCTCGAGCAGCCGCACGGCGGCGGCCAGGACGCAGCGGCGGTCGAGCTGCGCGCAGTCCCCGAGGTCCCGCTCGACCTGCCGGCGCAGCCGCGGGAGCGCCTTGGCGAAGCGGACCATGTCGCCGAACTTCTCCAGGTCGCGCCGCTTGCGCCAGTCGTCGTGGTAGCGGTACTGCTTGCGCCCGGCGGCATCCGTCCCCGTCGCCTGGAGGTGGCCGCGGGGGTCCGGGCAGATCCAGACGTCCTTTCACGCGGGCGGGATCGCGAGCTCGGCGATGCGGGCGAGCGCCTCGGGTTCGTCGACCCGCTCCCCGTCGTCGTCGACGTACGAGAAGCCGCGGCCGCGGCGGACGCGCCGGATCCCGGGTCCGGAGCAGTCGGCGCGTCGTAGACGGGGTGCCATCGTGCCGGCTGTTCTTCCCGCCCCGTTCGAGATTAGGCTTCACGACGTGAGCCGGCTGCGCCTCTCGACCTCCGTCATCGACGCGACCGCCGTGATCGAGCTCGAGGGCGAGCTCGATCTCGCCGGCGCCAACGCGCTGGAGCAGGAGCTCGCGACCCCGGAGGTCGACGGGACGGGCGCCATCGTGCTCGACCTGCGCGGCGTGAACTTCATGGACTCGAGCGGCCTGCGCGTGATCGCGGTGACGCTGCAGGACGCGCAAGAACGCGGTCGCCGGTTTGCCCTGGTCCCAGGTGCGGCACAAGTGATGCGAGTGTTCGACATCACCCGCATGCGAGAGCGGCTCGATTTCGTGGACGACCCGCGCGAGGTGACGGAGGGCCCGTGAGGACCGAGATGGCCCTCGCCCGCGATCCCGACTCGGCCGCCGAGGCCCGCCGGGCGCTGGGTGAGGTGTCGGACCATCTCTCCCAGCGGCGGCTGGAGGACGCGCAGCTGCTCGTCTCCGAGCTCGTCACCAACGCGATCCGCCACGCGGGGCTCGAGGAGCAGGAGACGATCCGGCTCGTCGTCGAGACCGACGACCGCGGCATGCGCGTCGAGGTCTCCGACCGCGGCCCCGGCTTCGAGCTCACCGAGCCCGCGCCGGACCCGTCCCGCCCGTCCGGCTGGGGGCTCTACCTCGTGCGCGAGCTCTCCGACCGCTGGGGGATCGACCGCGACGGCGGGACGCGGGTCTGGTTCGAGCTGGACCGCGACGCGGCCTGACTACGACTTCGACGCGGCCTTCTTCTTCTTGGCCGCGGGCTTGGCCTCGGCCTTGCCCTTCTTCGCCGGCGCGGCGCCGCCGTCGCTCGACTTGACCGCGGCGAGGCTCGCCTCGAGGGCCGCCATGAGGTCGGGGACCTGGGCCGGCTCGGGCGCCTCGGGCTGGACGGCGATCTCCTGGCCCGACGCCTTGCGCTCGATCAGCTCGAGCACCTTCTCGCGGTACTCGTCGCGGTACTTCTCCGGCTCGAAGTCCGACGTGAGCGACTCGATCAGCTGCTGCGCCATCTTCAGCTCGCGGTCGGAGACGTTGAGGTCGTCCGGGTCGGGCAGGTCGTCGATCGACTCGGGCGACACGACCTCGTCGGCGAAGATCATGGTCTCCATCATCAGCACGCCACCGGGGGCGGGACGGATGGCGACGAGCTGCTCCTTGGAGCGGATCACGACCTTGGCGATCGCCACCTTGTCCGACTGGCGCATCGCGTCGAGCAGCAGGCCGTAGGCCTTGGCGGAGCCCTTGTCGGGGACGAGGTAGTACGGGTGGTCGTAGTAGACCGGGTCGATGTCGGCGAGGTTGACGAAGTCCTCGATGTCGATCGACCGGCTCTTGACCGGGTCGAGCGTCTCGAGCTCGTCGGGCGTGATGACGACGTAGCGGTCCTTCGTCAGCTCGTAGCCCTTGACGATGTCCTCGAAGGACACCTCGTCGCCCGTCTGCGAGTCCGTCCGCTTCTGCGCTATCCGGTGGCCCGTCTTCCCATTGAGCTGGTGGAACCGCACCGTCTTCTTGCTCACGGCTGAGTACAGCTTCACCGGCACGTTCACGAGCCCGAAGGAGATCGCGCCGCTCCACATCGAACGAGGCATGGGTCCCATTCTGCTACCTGCCGGTCCGTGCCGCCACATACGCACGGTGGCTTGCGCACCCGAGCTGGCCGACCTGCGGCTGAGCGTGGGCGAGGTGAACGCGCTCGCCGCGCTCGCCGAGGGCCCGCGCACCGCGCGCGCGCTGGCCGAGGCGACGGCGCAGCACCCCTCGACGCTCACCGGCGTGCTCGACCGGCTCGAGCGGCGGGGGCTCGTGGCGCGCCGGCCCAACCCGGCCGACCGCCGCTCGACGCTGATCGAGCCGACGGAGGCGGGCCGCCCCGCCGTCGAGCGGGTCGGCGCCGCGTTCGCCGCGCTCGAGGCGCGGCTGCCGCGCGCGGGCGTCGCCGAGGTGCTGGCGGCCGTCGACGACGCCCTCAGCCGGGCGCGCTGACGACCGCCTCCCAGATGCGCTCGCCGCCGGCCGCCGTGCGGCGATGGACGTAGCGCTCGCGGGCCAGCTCGCGGCCGATCCCGAGCGGGTCGCCCTGCTCGACGTCGAAGCAGTAGGCGAGCAGGCCCGGCGGCTCGAGCAGCGCAAGCAGCGCCTCCACGGCCGCCCGCGGGACGTGGTCGCCGCCCAGCGCGCCGATCAGGGCGAGCGCCTGCGGCTCGCACGCCCGCACCCGCGCCTCCTCCTCCGGCGCGAGCGCGGCGGCGTCGGCGGCGAGGTAGTCGCGGTAGAGCCCGGGCCGGTCGCGGAGCGCCGCGTCGCGCGCGGCGGGCAGGAGGTCGAGCGCGACGACCGGGTCGAGCCCGTGCGCGCGCAGCGCCTCGCCCGAGACGCCGTTGCCGGCGCCGAGGTCGGCCACGCGCAGCGGCGCGCCGCCCGCAGCGCCCGCGAGCAGCGCGGCCACCACGCCGGGCGCGCGGCAGCGCAGCGCATCCTGCACCACGGCCTCGTAGAGCCCGGGCACGGCGAACAGCGCCGCGTAGTCGTGCAGGCGCAGCCGGCGGCCGTCGACCTCCACGACCTCCTCCGCCGCGACCCCCTCGGGCTGCGGCGGGAAGGCGATCGCGAAGCGGCGGCTCAGGCGAGCCCCACGGAGGCCGCGATGGCGCGGATCTCGTCGGCGGAGAGCGCGAGCTCGGCGGCGTGCGCCGAGTCGGTGATCGTCTCCGGCCGCGAGGAGCCCGGGATCGGGATCACGGTCGGGCCGAGCGAGAGCAGCCAGGCGAGCACGACCTGCTGCGGCGAGACGCCGTGCGCCTCGGCCGCGACGGTCACCGCGTCGTGCCCCTCGGCGCCGCCGGCCTTGCCGATGCCGCCGAGCGGCGACCAGGGCAGGAAGGCCAGGCCGCGCTCCGTGCAGAGCTCGACCTCGCCCTTGGTCACCGGCGAGGTGAAGTCGAGCGCGAGCTGGTTCTGGACGGAGACGATGTCGGCGATCCCGAGCGCCTCCTCGATCTGGTCCACGTTCGCGTTGGAGATGCCGACCCAGCGCACCTTGCCCTCGTCCTGGAGCTCGCGGAACACGCCGATCGACTCGGCGTAGGGGACGTGCGGGTCGGGGCGGTGGAACTGGTAGAGATCGATCCGGTCGGTCTCCAGCGCGCGCAGCGAGGCCTCGCAGGCGGCGCGGATGTGCTCCGGGCGACCGTCGATCGGCCAGGCCTGGCCGTCGCGCAGGTGGCCGCCCTTCGTCGCGACGATCACGCCGTCGCGCCGCCCCTTCAGGGCCTTGGCGACGAGCCGCTCGCCGTGGTTGATGTCCGTGTCGTCGTAGGCGTAGGCGTCCGCCGTGTCGATCAGGTTCACGCCCGCGTCGAGTGCGGCGTGGATCGTCCGGATCGCCCGGTCCTCATCCGGGCGGCCCTTGAGCGAGAGGGGCATCTCGCCCAGGCCGATCGGGAAGACCTCGGCGTCGCCGAGCCTGCGGGTCAGGGTCGTGGAAGTGGTCATGGGAATGGGCTACCCGGCCGGGGCCGAGGTTCACCCGAACCGCACGTCCCGGGGCGCCACGTCGTCGCGCAGGCCCTTGTAGGACGGCTGGCGCAGCGTGCCCGCGTTGGTCCGCTCGGTGAAGTCGACGCGGGCGACGAGCTGCGGCCGCACGAAGTGGGTGAGCTTCGGCGGCTGGCGGCCCTCGAACGGCGACTCGCCCGTCGCGAGCTCGTCGAGCAGCCGCTTCACGCGGGCCAGCTCGTTCTCGCTGAAGCCCGAGCCGACGCGGCCGGCGTAGCGCAGCACGCCGTCGTCGTCCGGGATGCCGATGACGAGCGCGCCGAGCCGCCCCGAGCGCCCGCCCTCCCCCTCCAGCCAGCCCCCGACGACGACGTCGGTGCTGCCGATGTTCTTCACCTTGACCCAGCCCGTGGAGCGCCGGCCGGGCAGGTAGGGCGAGTCGAGCCGCTTCGCGACGATGCCCTCGAGCTGCTGCGAGCGCGTCGCCTCCAGCAGCGCGGCGCCGTCGCCCACGTGGTGCGCCGGCGCCTGCCACGTGGGGCCGGCGAGGCCGAGCTCCGCGAGCGCCGCGCGGCGGTCCTCGTAGGCGTCCTCGAGCAGCGAGCGCCCGTCGAGGTAGAGGAGGTCGAAGGCGATGTAATGGACGGGGTCGTGCTGCGCGAGCCGGCGGATCTGGGAGTCCGAGGTGAGGTGCATGCGGCTCTGGAGCTTCTGGAAGCTGGGACGCGCGCCGTCGAACGCGACGACCTCGCCGTCGAGCACGACCTCGCGGCCGGCGAGCGCGGTCGCGAGGGGGCGCAGCTCGGGGTAGCGGCCGCTGATGTCGCGGCCCGAGCGCGCCTGGAGGCGCAGCGAGCCGCCCTGGACGTAGGCGATCGCCCGCACGCCGTCCCACTTGATCTCGTACGCCCAGCGGCCGTCGTCGGCGGGGAGGTCCCCCGTGCGGGCGAGCATCGGCTCGAGCCTCTCCGGCATCGCCACCCGGTCCGGGTCGTCGGGCGGGTCCATCCGGTGGATCATCCAGTCGTCGCCGCGCGTCCGGAACAGGACGTACTTCCCCCGCACGCGCTCGCCGTGGAAGGTGATCATCACCTCGTCCTCGCGGAACTTGTGCGTCTCGTAGGTCCCGCTGTCCCAGATCGTCATCGTCCCCGCGCCGTACTGCCCCACCGGGATCTCACCGTGGAACTCGAGGTACTCGAGCGGGTGGTCCTCCGTGCGGACCGCCAGGTGATTGCGCTCGGGCCCGGGCGGGATGCCCTTCGGGACCGCCCAGGAGGCCAGCACGCCGTCGCGCTCGAGGCGCAGGTCCCAGTGCAGGCGGCGGGCGTGATGCTCCTGGATGACGAAGCGCGGCGGTTCGCCGGCGTCCCGGGCGGGTAGCACCGACCCGTCCGGCTCCGGCGTGACGACGGGATCACGCTTCTCGCGGTAGCGGTCGAGCCGGTCCGGCATCCACAGTTCATACCCGACAGGGGACCGTAAGGGGTGGTTAGCGCCGATTCGCGGGCGGGTATTGTGCGCCTCCACATGGACGCAAATCCGATCGTGCTCGACGACGCCGCTGGGGACGTGGTCGTCGTCGTAGTGGAGGGAGAGCACGACATCTATACAGCTCCCACACTGCGCGAGCGCCTGGACGAGGCGATCAGCCGCCGCGGCGGCATCGTGGTCGACCTGACCGGGGCCACCTTTGTGGACTCGTCGGTGCTGGGAGCGCTGCTCGACGCCCGGCGCCGCGCGCTGGAGGCCGGTCAGGGGTTCGTGGTCTGTGTGGGCGACGCCGTGGAGCCGGGGGTGCAGCGCATCCTCGACATCACCGGCCTCGTCCCCGTGCTCCCGGTCGTGAACGGGCGCGACGCCGCGATCGAGACCGCGCGCTCCGGGAACGGCGCCGGCGGATGACTCCGCCGCCCGACGTCCGGCTGACGCTCCCCGCACGGCCCGAGGGCGTCGCCGTGGTGCGCCAGGCGCTCGCCGGGATGGCCGACGCCCTCGCCTTCGACGCGGCCGTGGTGGCCGACATGAAGATGGCGATCTCCGAGGCGTGCACGAACGTCGTCGTCCACGCCTACGACGAGGACGACGGCGTCCTCGAGGTCGAGATGTCGGCCGGCGAGTCGGGGCTCACGATCCGGGTCCGCGACCACGGCTCCGGCATCCGCCCGCGCGGTGAGCGCCGCGGCGAGGCGCCCGCGCTCGGCCTCGGCCTGCCGCTGATCGCCGCGCTCTCGGACTCGTATGAGCTGACGGGCACCGCCGGCCGCGGGACCGAGGTGAAGATGACCTTCGAGTACCTGCGCGAGGGCGACCCGGCCGACGAGAACCCGGTCCAGGGCAGCGTCGGCGACGACGGCCGCTGGGACCCGGACGCCCGCGGCACACACGCGGGGTAGCCGTACCGCGGCGCCGCGCGGCCGCCGGTAGTGTCCCTCACCGTGCTCCTCCTCCGCCGCCACATCACCGCCGCCGAGCCCGTGCGCTCCCCGGCCGGCCGCTGAGCATCTTCGCCTCGGTCACCGGTCGCTGAGTCCGTACCGCGCCGCCCTTCCCGAGGGCAGGCCGCGCCATCGACCTTGCACGCACGGAGACCTCCATTGTCATCGCATCATCCGGACGGCGCCCTCGCCGTCCTCGGCTGGACCCCCGCCCTGGACGCCGCCTTCGCGGACCTCGGGCGACCCGACCTGATCCCCGCCCGCGTCGCCGCCGAGCACCGCGGGCGGCTCGAACTCGCCGGCGCCGCCGGCCCGCTCACGGGCGCGCCCTCGGGCCGGCTGCGGCACGCCGCCGTGACCGCCGCCGACCTCCCGGCCGTCGGCGACTGGGTGGCGGCCGACCCCGCGTCCGGCGTCGTCCACGCGGTGCTCCCGCGCCGCGGCGGCATCGCCCGGGCGGCCGGCGACGGGCGCGCCGAGCCCCAGGTGCTCGCCGCGAACGTCGACGTCGCGCTCGTCGTCGGCTCGCTCAACCGCGACTTCAACCTGCGCCGGCTCGAGCGCTTCCTCACGCTCGCCGCCGACGCGGAGGCCGAGTCCGTGGTCGTCCTCTCCAAGGCCGACCTCGACCCGGACCCCGCGCTGCGCGCGCTGGAGGTCCGCGACGCGCTCGGCGGCACCGTGCCGGTGCTGCCGGTGAGCGTCGTCGACGGCACCGGGCTCGAGGCGCTCGGCGCCTGGCTCGCGCCCGGCCGCACCGTCGTCCTGCTCGGCTCCTCGGGCGTGGGCAAGACGACGCTGCTCAACCACCTCAGCGGCGGGTCGCGGCTGACGCTGCCGGTGCGCGAGGGCGACGATCGCGGCCGCCACGCCACCACCCACCGCGAGCTCGTCCCGCTCGCCGGCGGCGCGCTCGTGATCGACACGCCCGGCCTGCGGCTGCCGCGCCTGTGGGAGCAGGCCGCGGGCCTGCGCTCGGTGTTCGCCGACGTCGAGGAGCTCGCCGCGCGCTGCCGCTTCCGCGACTGCACGCACCACGGCGAGCCGGGCTGCGAGGTCGCGGCCGCCATCGCCGACGGCCGGCTCCCGGAGGACCGGCTCGCCGGCATGGAGAAGCTGGCGCGCGAGGAGGCGTACCTGGCCACGCGGCGCGACGAGCGCGCGCGGGCGGAGCGCAAGTCGGAGTGGAAGCGGATCCACAAGGCCCAGCGGCGCCACTACCGCGAACGGGGGCGCCGCTGAGTCGGCGGTCGCGCTACAAGCCCTTGGTCACTACGACCGGCTCCGACCACTGGAACATCTCGGGCATCGGGGAGTCACCGTTCGGGCCCTCGTCGACCAGCGACACGAAGCCGAAGCCCTGCGCCGGCTTGCCCGTCGTGAAGGCGCCTGCGACCTCCGCGTGGACGACCCAGTCGCCGCCGGCGGGGCCTCCCTTGGGGTCGGTGTGCCCGTGGGCGTACGCGGCGCCCTGGATGAGCACGACGTGCACCGTGAGTGGCACCGTCGTCTTCGCCTCCTCGGCGGAGAGCTCGAACGGCCCGGTGACGTCGATCGTCGCGCCGCGCAACTCGGCCGAGGTGAATCGTGAATGACCCATGACGTTGTCCTCCTTGCGTTCGTCGTCGTCAGGCCGGAGCGGGCACGGTCGGCCATGACCGTGCGCGCGCGGCCGAGACGAGGTTGCCTTTGCGTTCATAGAGCTCTACGGCCTGCTCCCTGATACGTCCTGCGTCCGCGTCGCGCCCGGCGAGGCGGAGAACCTCGGCGCGCGCGAGGAGCACGTCGCCGTGGTCGTTGAGGAGGTCGGACGCCGCGATGAGCGTCACCGCCTCCTCGGCGAGCGCTTCCGCGGCCGCGAACTCGCCGTCCGCGGCCAGCAGCTTTGCCCGGACGCCGCGCCACATCGCCTGCGTCACGACGTCCTCCGGTGCGGCGCAACGCTCGCTCTCCGCGCACAGCGCTGCCGCGTCCGCGGGCCGCTGCTGAGCGTAGACCGCCTCGGCGAGCAGGGCCGCGGTCGTGGCGTAGACGTTGCGCTCACCCATCCGCCCGAGCGCCTCGAAGCCGGGGCGCAGGCGCGCCTCCGCCTCGTCGGCCCGCCCGGCGAGGAGCTCCACGGACGCGTCGTGGTGCGACACCGCGTCCTCCATGCGCACGAGCTCGGCGAGCGTCCCGTTCGCCTCTCGCGACAGCTCCCGCGCCCTCGCGAAGTCACCGGTCATCGCATGCAGGAACGCGAGCGGCCGCAGCGCGATGGCGACGGCCACGGGACTGCCCGCGGACTGGTCGCGGATGGCCTCGCAGCGACGGATGGCCTCGGGCACCGGCGTCGGGCCGTACACGGCGGCCGAGGCCCGCCAGCCGAGGATCTCGAGGTGCTCGCGCTCGTCGTCCGCCCGCCTGGCGTGCGTGGCCGCATGCCGCCAGGCGTCGTCGGCCGCCGCGGCGCGGCTCGCCGTCCATTCGATCATCGCGCGCACCTGCCACGCCCGGCAGCACCCGCGCTCATCGCCGTGGCGCTCGAATTCGGCGAGCGCCGCGTCGACGATGCGGTCCGCCTCCGCCGTGCCGTGACCGGCGTGCTGGCGTGCGAGCTCGAGCTCGACCCGTGCCCGGGCGGCGAGGAGCGGATCGCCGTCGCGCGCGGCCAGCGAGATCGCCTCGTCCAGGCGCTGCTCGGCGTCGGCCAGGCGTCCGGCCGCGATGAGCGTCGCACCGAGCTGGATCAGCAGCCCCGCCCGCGCCGGATCCTCGGCGGGGGTCAGCGCGACCGCGCGATCGAGGAGCCCGCCGGCCACCGCGACGTCCCCGCGTCGCAGCTCGGCCCGCCCGGCTGCCGCCAGCCGGTCGGCGGCCTCGCCGGCCAGGGCCCGGTCGTGCTGGTCCGGGGGGCCGAGCTGGCGGCGCAACCGCCAGGCTTGCTCGAGCTGCACGCCGATCGTCTCGTCCGCCACGCGCGGCTTGGCCCGGAGCCAGTCCGCGAGCCGCTCGTGCAACTCGCCCCGCAGCCGCTTCGGCATCCCCGCGTAGGCGGCCTCGCGGATCAGCGCGTGGGAGAACCGGAACGCGTCCTCGCCCGCGAACTCGGGCCGGTCCGGCCGGATGAGCTGCTTCTGGACCAGGCCGATCAGCGCCCGGTCGAGCGCGTCGCGCTCCTCCCGCGGCAGCAGCGCGGCGGTGGCCCGGACGTGGAACCGGCGGCCCTCGAGCGAGGCATGGCGCAGCACCTCGCGCTCATGCGGGTCGAGCCCGTCGATGCGCGCCGCGAGCACGGCCTCGATGCTCGGCGGCAACGTCGTCAGATCTCCCTCCGCACGCACCGCGAGCAACTGCTCGAGGAACATCGGATTGCCCTCGGCGGTCGCCACGATGCGCGCGGCGGCCGCGTCTCCGAGCCCCTCGGCGATGGCGTCGACGAGCGCCCGCGCATCCTCCTTGCCGAGCGGCTCGAGCTGGAGCAGCGTGTTGTCCGCGTGCGGCGCGGCCCACCCTGGCCGGGCGTCGAGCAGCTCGGGGCGAGCGAGGCAGAGCAGCAGGATCGCGCCGCCGCCCGAGAACGCCAGCGTGTACTCGACGAGGTCGAGCAGCGTCGCATCGCCCCAGTGGGCGTCGTCGATGACGACGAGCAGCGGCTGGTCGCGCGCCGCGGCCTCGAGGACGCGCCGGACCGCCCAAGCCGTCTCGCCGGGCTGCGCCGGCTCGTCGGACAACCCCAGCACGCCGCGGACGCGGCGGACGATCACGTCGGAGCGCTCGTCGTCCGCGAGGCGCTCGCGGATCCACTCGTCCGGAGACTCGCCGGTGACGCCCCGGACCAGCTGGGCGAGCGGCCGCGCCCCCGCCGCGCCCGGATCGGCATGGCAGCGCCCGACGGTCACCCCGGCCTCCTCACCCAGGTCGGCGATCAGCTCCCTCGCGAGGCGCGACTTGCCGATCCCGGGCGGGCCGACCACCGTGACGCGGCGGCACGAGCCGTCGTCGCCGGCCGCATGCAGCGCCGCCCGGAGCGCATCCAGCTCGCGATCTCGGGCGATGAACGGGCCGTCCGCCGGCGCGGGCACGTCCACGGCGAGCCCGGTGAGCCGCCAGGCGACGACCGGCGCACGGCGTCCGCGCACGATCAGCGGCGCGGCGACCTCCGTGCGGAGACCTGCACCCGAGAGCACGCGGCTGTCGTCGCCGAGCAGGACCTCTCCCCCGGGCGCGGCCCGTGCCAGGGCGGCGGCGAGGTGCACCGCCTCGCCGCGGGCGCGGCGGCCGGACCCGACGAAGACCTCCCCGGACGCGACGCCGATGCCGATCGCCGGACGCCGGTCGTGCTCCTCCCCGAGCGCGTCGGCGAGCGCCGAGAGCTCGTCGCGCAGGGCGAGCGCCGCCCGCGCCGCGCGCAGCGGGTCGTCCTCGTGGCGGACGCTGAGGCCGAACACGCCGGCGATCGCCTCGCCCGCGCCGCGGTCGACCGCCGCGCCGTGCTGCTCGAGCACAGCGCCGCAGGTGGCAGCGAAGCGCTCGAGCACGCCGTCGAGCGATTCGGGGTCGAGCCGCGCCGCGAGCGCATCCGCGTCGGCCAGGTCGGCGACGACCACGGTCACCACGCGGCGCGCGGCCGCCTGGGCCGCGGGAACCGCTGGGGACGGCGCAGCCTCGCGCGGCGCCGGAGCAGCCGGCGCCGCAGCGGTGTCGGGCGCCAGCGACGGATCGTGCTCGAGCACCCGGCTCTCCAGCCGCCTGAGGCGCTCGCCCGGCTCGATGCCGAGGTCGTCGACGAGGGCGCGGCGCGCGTCCTGGAAGACCTGCAGCGCGTCGGCCTGCCGGTCGCAGCGGTAGAGCGCGAGCATGAGCTGGCCGCGGAGCCGCTCGCGGTAGGGGTGCTCGCCGATGAGCGTCTGCAGCGTCCCGATGACGTCGGCGTGCCGGCCGAGCGCGAGCTGCGCGTCGACGAGCTGCTCGTGCGCCGCGATCCGCAGCTCCTCGAGGCGGGCGATCGCGGCCTGCGCGAACGGCTCGTACGCGAGGTCGGCGAGCGGGGCGCCACGCCAGAGCGCAAGGCCGCGCTCGAGCGCGGCGGCGGCGGGCGCCGGGTGGCCGGCGGCGAGCTCGCGCCCGCCCTGTTCGACGAGGTCCTCGAAGCGGCTCGCGTCCAGCTGCTCCGGTGCGAACGTCAGCACGTAGCCGTGCTCCCGCGTGGCCAGCGCGGATCCGCCGTCCGCGAGTGCCTTGCGGAGGCGCGACACCTGCACGTGGAGCATGCGCGACGCGGTCGGAGGCGCATGCTCGCCCCACAACGCGTCGGCGATCCGCTCCGCGGGCAGGACCTCGTTCGGGTGCAGCAGCAGGAGCGCGAGCAGCGCGCGACGGCGGCTCCCGCCGAGCGCGACGACCCGCCCTTCGTCGACGACTTCGAGGGGACCGAGGATGCGGAACTCCATGCGGGTCTCGTGGCCGGTCGTGGAGCAACGCTACACGCGCCCGTAGCGCGGCCGCAAGCGACGGTTGACCTGGGGTTGCGTTTGGTGAGAGGCTCGGAGCGACCCCGGTCGCAAGGAGGCGAGATGGACCGTCACGCCGACGTCCGCAAGGACTTCCGGTTCAGCTACATGTCCGAGCGCCAGGACGGGCATCAGCTCACGCCGGAGACGCTGGACACGCTCGCGATGCGGCTCACGGCGCCCGGGACCGGCGAGCGCAATTCGACGGTGCCCTCGGGCTACACCTACCTCGGCCAGGTCATCGCCCACGACCTGAGCTTCGACCTGACCAAGCGGCAGCTCGGCCGGGTCCTCCCGCTCGAGCGTCTCAGGAACGCCGCCTCGCCCACCCTCGACCTCGACACGCTCTACGGCGGCGGGCCCGTCGACGACGACTCGAAGCGCTTCTACGTCGACGAGCAGGGCCCGCAGATGGTGACGGGTCGCACGGCCGCCGCCGATCCCTATCCCGCTTTCGACGGCTGGGACCTGCCGCGCGGCGAGGACGGCGACCCCCGTAAGGCGATGATCCCCGATCCGCGCAACGACGACAACGTGGCCGTCGCGCAGACCCACGCCGCGCTCATCCGCTTCCACAACCGCGTCGCCGAGGAGCAGACGACCGCGAGCGACCCGTTCACGCGGTTCGAGCAGGCGCGCGACATCGTCACGCGGCACTTCCAGTGGATCGTGTGGTTCGACTTCCTGCCGCGGATCTGCGACCGGAGCGTGCTCGACGACGTGCTCGCGCACGGCCGGAAGTCCTTTGAGAAGGACAAGGGCCGCGACGACCCGCCGACGATGCCGCTCGAGTTCTCCGCCGGCGTCTTCCGCCTCGGACACTCGATGGTCAGGAGCACGTACGACTGGAACCGCTGCGTGACCACGCTCGGGATCGACGACCTGTTCGTCTTCTCGGGCCGCGGCGGCGACCTCGACGGGCACGACGCGCTGCCGAGCACGCGGACGGCGGACTTCCGCCGCCTGTACGACTTCATGGAGATCGGCCGCCCCGACCTCGAGCCGCCCGAGCTCAACGTCGCGCTGGCGATCGACACGCGACTCACGCGCGCCCTGCGCGGGCTGCCCGCGGGAACCATCGGGCTGGACGACCCACCGCGGCGCAAGCGGGAGGCCAATCTGGCGTTCCGCAATCTCATGAAGGCGCGCAAGGTCGGGCTCGCCTCCGGCCAGGACATGGCGAGGTTCCTCGACATGGAGCCGCTCACGGCGCTGCAGATCAGCCACAACGACGACGGCATGGACGTGAGGCTGGACTACGCGCTCGGCGAGGACGGTCTCCGGCACACGCCGCTCTGGGTCTACGCGCTGCGGGAATCGGAACGTACGGAGGAGCGCCTGCTCACGGGCGTCGGGGCCCGGATCGTCGCCGAGACGTTCCACCGTGCGATCGAGGCGAGCCGGACGTCGATCTTCGACGGCTCGGGCTGGGAGCCGACGGTGAAGCAGGCGGGCAAGGACTTCCGCATGGCACACCTGCTGCTCTACGCGTTCGAGCCGGAGCCGTCGCTGTTCGGCCCGCTCGATCCGCCGCCGGACACGTGAAAGCGCCGCGAAAGCGGACGGCAACAGCGCGGCAAGGGGGTGACGGGACTGTGGCGGCATGCCCGTCACCGCCCCGCACATCCACAGCAGCTGGCGGCCCCGCCACGAGGCGATCGACCGCCTCGTCCCGCGGTACGACCGCCGCCTCCGCCGCGTCGCCCGCTCGTACGGGCTGAGCGCCTGGGACGTCGACGACGTCGTCCAGGCGACCTGGGTCGCCTACCTCGAGCACGGCCACACGCTGCGTGAGCCGGCCGCGCTCGGCGCCTGGCTCGAGACGACCGCGCGGCGGCTGAGCCTCCGCGTGCTGCAGCGCCACGTGCGCGAGCAGCTCAGCGACACGGGCGACGCCACCGTCGCCGGCACCGGCGCCGAGCCGGAGCCCGAGCTGCTCGCCTCCGAGCGCCGCGAGGTCCTGTTCGGCGCCCTCGCCGCCCTGTCCGAGCGCCAGTCCCGCCTGATGCGGATGCTGGTGCTCCGTCCAGAGCTGAGCTACGAGGAGGTCGGCCGGCGTCTCGCGATGCCGGTCGGCAGCATCGGCCCGACCCGGGCCCGGTGCCTCGAGCGGCTCGCCCGCGACCGGCGCCTCATGGCGCTGCGGACGGCGGCCTAGCCATGGACCCGGCCCACCTGACCTGGGCGCTGCTCACGGTCGGCATCGCCCTCTGGGCGCTGCCGCTCGACCGCGCGCCGGTGCCCTCCCCGGCCCCGCTGACGGCGTTCGCCGCCGCCGGCCTGGCCGGGCTCTACTGCGCGCTCCTCGCGTGCACGCTCGCCGGATGACGTATCAGCGCGCGCCGGTTAGCGCTCTGACTCACCAAACCACCACCTCTCAAGGAGGAGTCGTGATGAAGGTTCGCAGGAGCATCCCCACGTCGGTCCTGGCGGCGATCGCCGCCCTCAGCGTCGCGGCGCCCGTCGCCGGGGCGGTCCCCGTCTACGACGGGCACCCGCCGCACCACGCGCTGCAGGGCGACTCGTACGACGTCAACCGCGACACGGGCGCCTACACGCCCTCCGGCGCGTCGGCCGACATGCACGCGAGCACGGTCAAGCCCGCGTTCGACACGAAGGTCGTGGCGGCCGACCTCCGCACGGAGGGCGCGAAGTCGCCGATCCAGTCGCGCGTCACCGGCGACCTGCCGGGCGGCGCCGACCTCCGCTCGGAGGTCACGAAGGAGCCGCGCCCGGTGCCCGGCCTGCCGGTGTTCCCGGACCCGGACAACGTGCCCGCGCCGAAGGCGCCGGAGCCCGTGGCCGCCACCGACGGTGACGGCGGCTCGTTCGACTGGCCGCTCGCCGGCCTGATCGCCGGTGGCGCGATCGCCCTCCTGGGCGCCGCGCTGATCGGCGGCCGCCAGATGCGCGGGCACACCCGCCCCGCGCACTAGACCAGCCCACAGGGGGAGCCGGATATGCGAACATACGTTCGTGACCTCATCCGGCTCCCCCTACTCCCGGTTCCAGCGCGCGCTCGCGACCGGGAACCTCGTCCTCGTCCGCGCCGCCGCCGCCGAACTGCCCCGCATCGGGGTGGCAGAGGCGGCGGCGATGCTGCTGGTCATCCTGCGCGCGGAGCCCGACCAGTACGAGCGCGCCGCGGTCCGCTGGCTGGGCCGGCTGGCGCTCGAGCGCACGGACGTCGACCTGGACGGGCTGAGCCAGGCGGCGGCCGCGCTGGAGGCGCTGCCGGTGAGCCCCGAGTCCGCCCGCCCGATGCTCGCCGAGGTCTGCCGCCGCGCCGGCCAGGCGCAGGCGGCCTCCGTCTTCACCCGTGCGGGCTAGGCGGCCTCGCGCAGGGCCGCGAGCTCGCGCATGCGGCCGAGCCGGCCGAGCGCCCGCGACTCGATCTGGCGCACCCGCTCGGGCGTGATCCCGAGCTGGCGGCCGATCTCGCGCAGCGGCGTCGGCTCCGCGCCGGCGATCCCGTAGCGCATCTCGACGACCTGGCGCTCACGGTCGGGCAGCTCGCCCAGCGCCGCCTTCAGCGCGTCCGTGCGGAGCGAGATGTGGACCTCGTCCTCCGGCGACGGCCCGTCAGAGGGCAGCAGGTCGCCGAACGCAGCGTCCTCCTCCTCGCCCAGCGGCCGGTCGAGCGACGTGACCGCCCGTGCGGCGTCGCGCAGCGCGTGCAGGTCCTCGAGCGTCAGGTCCGCCGCCGCGGCGAGCTCAGCATCGGTCGGCGGCCGGTCGAGCTTGAGCGCGAGCGCGTTCTCCGCGCGCGCCAGCTTGCGCTGGTTGCGCACCAGCGTGATCGGGAGCCGGATCGTGCGCGCCTTGGCGTCCATCCCGCGCTCGACGGCCTGGCGGATCCACCACGTCGCGTAGGTGGAGAAGCGGTAGCCCTTGCGCCAGTCGAACTTCTCGACCGCGCGGATGAGGCCGAGGATGCCCTCCTGGATCAGGTCGAGCAGGGTCAGCTCGGAGCCCTGGTACTTCTTGGCGATCGAGACGACGAGGCGCAGGTTCGCATTGATCATGCGGTCCTTGGCGCGCAGGTCGCCCTTCTCGATGCGCTTGGCGAGATCGATCTCCTCGGCCGGGGTCAGCAGCCGGTGGCGGCCGATCTCGTTGAGGAAGAGCTGGAGCGTGTCGGTGGTCGCGCTGGCGAGCGCGGCGTCGTCGAGCGGCGCGGGCTCGGCCTCGCGGCCGCAGTCGTCGCGCAGGTCGATGTGGCGGGTCTCGAGCTGCTCGTAGAGCTTGCCGACATCGTCGTCCTCGAGCTCGAGGGC
>JBEVIG010000154.1:0-7124 GCA_040510855.1 Solirubrobacteraceae bacterium | reverse complement strand
CGACCCAGTCGATCGCCGGCCCCCAGCGGCGGATCGCCGCCGCCCAGGCGTCCACCAGCTCGTCGGCGAACCCCCCCCCGCGCCGACCCGCCTGGACCAGCGGGTCCCACCCGCCGTCGCCGAGCCGCGCGAGCGCGCGGCCCTCCTCGGCGCGCACGTCGTCGGGCAGCTTCTTCATGCCGCCCACCGGGCCCGGCGCCAGCTTCTTGACCTCGAGCACCAGCGGGCGCGAGCGGAGGTGCAGCGCGGCCTGGCGCACGAGGTCCGGGTCGAGCGGGCCGTCGAAGCGCGGCGCCGTGCAGACCGCGCAGCGGCCGCAGTCGGCAGGCTCCGGGTCGTCGAGCTCCTCCTGCAGCGCGCGCATCAAACACCTGCCGTCCGCGCCGAACTGCGCCATGGCCGCCTGCTCCGTGCGCCGCAGCGCCGTGACCGCGGCGTAGCGCTCGCCGTCGTAGTGCCAGGCCGCCGCCGGCAGCGCCACCCAGGAGCTCCCCGACCGCGTCACGGCGCCCTCGACGTCGAGCACCTTGAGCATCGCCTCGAGCCGGCCGCGGCCGAGATTCACCACGCCGCTCAGCGCGGGCACGGACATCCCGTCCTCGCCCGCCGCCTCGAGCGCCTCGAGCACCCGCTCGACGACGTCCCGCGGCGGGAAGGCCTGCTCGATGAAGAAGTCCTGGATCCGCCGGTCCTCGGCGCCGCGCAGGAGCACCGCGTCGGCGTGCCCGACCGCACGCCCCGCGCGGCCGACCTGCTGGTAGTAGGCGATCACGGAGCCGGGCGCCTGGTAGTGCACCACGAAGCCGAGGTCGGGCTTGTCGTAGCCCATGCCCAGGGCGCTCGTCGCGACCACCGCCTTGAGCTGGTTGCCCAGCAGCCGCTCCTCGACCGCGATCCGGCGCTCGGCCTCGACCTCGCCGCTGTAGGCCTCCGCCGCCACGCCGTGGGCGTCGAGCCACTCGGCCACGACGTCGGCGTCGCGCTTCGTGAGCGTGTAGACGATCCCCGAGCCCTCGAGCCGCGGCAGCCACGTCGCGAGCCAGGCGAGCCGGTCGGCCTGCGCGGCGAGCTCGACGACCTCGAGCCGGAGCGAGCTGCGCGCGAGCGGCCCGCGGTAGGTCCGCAGCGGCGCCGTCGCGTGGCCCGTGCGCAGCTGCTCCTCGACGTCGGCGACCACGCGGTCGTTCGCCGTGGCCGTCGTCGCGAGCACGGCGACGCCCTCGGGCAGCCGCTCGAGCATCTCGGCCAGCCGCCGGTAGTCGGGCCGGAAGTCGTGCCCCCAGTCGGAGATGCAGTGCGCCTCGTCGACCACGAGCAGGCCGACGCGCTCGGCGAACAGCGGCAGCATCGTCTCGCGGAACTGCGGGTTGTTGAGCCGCTCCGGCGAGATCAGGAGCAGGTCGACGGCGTCGGCGGCCAGGAGCTCGCGCACCTCGTCCCAGGCCGCCCGGTTCGTCGAGTTGATCGTGTGCGCGCGGATCCCGAGCCGTTCCGCGGCCGCGATCTGGTTGCGCATCAGCGCGAGGAGCGGGGAGACGATCAGCGCGGGGCCGGCGCCCTCGTCGCGCAGCAGCCGCGTGGCGAGGAAGTAGACCGCCGACTTCCCCCACCCCGTGCGCTGCACGCAGAGCACGCGCGCGTGGTCGTCCACGAGGTCGCGGACGGCCTCGAGCTGGTGCGGGCGGAAGGTCGCCCCGGGGCCGGCGAGCTCGGTGAGGAGCGCCTCGGCGCGGACATCGACGGTCATGGCCATACCGACAGTAGGAGCGCACGCGGATGAACTCGCCCCATTCGCGTCCGCCGCCGGCCGTAGATTCGCCGCTCCATGAAGCGCCAGAAGGGCATCCCGTTCATCCGGATCTGGCGCCGCTCCTTCGGCGTGCTGGTCCGCGGCGTCCGGGAGGACCGGGACTTCCGCGCGCTTGCGATCCTCGTGGTGGGCCTGCTCCTCTCGGGCGCGATCTTCTACATGCTCGTCGAGGGCTGGACGTTCATAGACGCACGCTGACGGGCATCGGCGTGCTCGTCGCCTTCGCCACCGCGTTCGCCCAGCGGCTCGTCGCGGAGTCCGAACGGGAGCAACGGTAACGTCATCCGGGTGATGGAGCGCGAGGTCCCCGGCGCCTGCCCGCTCGACTGCCCCGACGGGTGCAGCTGGATCGTCACGGTCCGCGACGGCGAGGCCGTCCGCCTGCGCGGCACGCCCGACCATCCGTTCACCGCCGGCGCGCTGTGCAACAAGGTCGCGCGCTACCTCGAGCACTCGCGCGCACCCGACCGCCTGCTCCATCCGCTCCGCCGCACCGGGGCCAAGGGCGAGGGCCGCTTCGAGCGGATCGGCTGGGACGAGGCGCTGACGGAGATGGCGGAGCGCCTGAACGCGGTCCGCCAGGAGCACGGCGGCGAGGCGATCTGGCCCTTTCAGGGGACGGGGACGCTCGGCTACCTCCAGGGCCTGGAGGGCCGCTCCGGCGCGCGGCTGTGGAACGCCATCGGCGCGAGCGACCACCTGATGACGATCTGCTCCGTCGCGGGCACGGTGGGGCTGCGCCGCACGGTCGGCACCAACCACACGATCGACCCCGAGGTCTTCGCGCAGTCCAAGCTGATCCTCCTGTGGGGCTCCAACCCGCTCTCGAGCCACCACCACTTCTGGAAGTTCGTGCTGGAGGCCCGCAAGCACGGCGCCCACCTCGTCGTCATCGACCCGGTCCGGACGCGCACGGCCGCCCAGGCCGACGAGCACCTCGCCCCGCTGCCCGGCACGGACGCGGCGCTCGCGCTCGCCCTGATGCACGTGGTGATCCGCGAGGGCGCGCACGACGAGGCCTTCATGCGCGACCACACGGAGGGCTGGCCGGCGTTCCGCGAGCGGATCGAGGCGTATCCGCCCGAGCGCGCCGCCGCGCTCTGCGACCTCCCCGTCGAGCGGATCGAGGCGCTCGGCCGCCGGATCGCGGCGACGCGGCCCACCGCGATCCGCGCCACGATGGGCATCCAGCGCCACGCCGGGGGCGGCATGACGCTGCGCACGCTCGCCGCGCTCCCCGCGGTCACCGGCGACTGGCGCCTCCCGGGCGGCGGCCTGTCCTACTCCACGAGCGGGATGTTCCGCGGCGACGTCGCCGGGCTGATGCGCGAGGACCTCCGCCCGCACCCGGTCCGCTCGCTCTCGATGACGCGGATGAACGAGGCCCTCCGCGACGCCGACCCCGCCGTCCGCGCGCTCGTCGTCTACGGAGCCAACCCGCTCGCCTCGAACCCCGACACGCAGCGGATCCGCGAGGCGCTCACGCGCGAGGATCTCTTCACCGTCGTGATCGAGCAGTTCCCGACGGACACGACGGACTACGCCGACCTCGTGCTGCCGTCGACGATGCAGACCGAGCACCTCGACGTCAACGACGGCTACGGGCACATGTACGTCCACTGGAACGAGCCGGCCGTCGAGCCGCCCGGGGAGTGCCTCCCGCACACGGAGATCTGGCGCCGCCTCGCCCGCGCCATGGGCCTCACCGAGCCCGCGCTCTACGACGACGACCTCACGCTCGCGCGCACGCTCGTCGAATCGGGCGACCCGACGCTCGAGGGGATCACCGTCGAGCGCCTGCGCCGCGAGGGCTGGGCGCGGCTCGGCCACCCCGATCCGGTCACCCCGTTCGCCCACGGCTTCCCGACCCCGTCCGGCCGGATGCGGCTGCCGGAGGGCGACCCGTACGTCCCGCCCGCCGAGGCCGCCGATCCCGGCGAGGACCGGCTCGCGCTCATCGCCGGCGCCTCGCACTGGTTCCTCAACTCGATGTTCGCCAATGCGCCCTCCCAGCTCCGCCGCGCGGGCGCGCCCGCCGTCGCGCTCCATCCGGACGACGCGGCGGCGCGCGGCCTCGCCGACGGCGACGCGATCGAGATCGGCAACGAGCGCGGCTCGTTCCGCGCGACGCTCGTCGTCGGCCCCGCCGCGCGGCGCGGCGTCGCCGCCACGACCAAGGGCCATTGGCCCAAGCTGCTCGCCGGCGGCGCGAACGTCAACGCCGTCACCGAGGAGCGCGACGCGGACATCGGCGGCGGGGCTGTCTTCCACGACTGCTCCGTCTGGGTGCGGGCGGTGGCTGGTGTGGCCACCGGCGCCACGGGTAGTCTGGCCGCATGGCCGGCGGCGGGCTGACCATCACACGCGACGATCGCGGCGACCTGGTCGTCCTCACCGTGCACGGGGAGCTGGACCGCGCGGGCGCGGACAAGCTGCTCGCCGACGCGGCGGGGATCCCGCTCGGCGGTGAGCTCGTGCTGGACGTCTCGGCCCTGCGGCGGCTGGACGCGTCCGGCGTGCGGGCGCTGACGAACCTCGACGTGCGCTCGCGCGTCGAGCGCTGGTCGTTCTCGCTCGCCGGCGTGCAGCCGCAGGTCGCCGACGTCCTGGCGGCCGAGGGCCTGCACCGGATCGACGTCGTGGACCGGATCCCGTGAGCGACGTCGAGGCGCTCCTCACCGGCACGCGGACGTGGGCCGTCGTCGGCTGCTCGCCCGACCCGGGGCGCGACTCGCACCGGATCGCCGCGCTGCTCCAGCGCGAGGGCTTCCGCGTGGTCCCCGTGAACCCCGCAGGCGGCGAGGAGATCCTCGGCGAGCGCGTCTACGAGAGCGTGGGGGCGATCCCGGCGGAGCTCGGCGTCGAGGTCGTCGACGTGTTCCGCCGCTCCGAGCTGGCCGGCGCGCACGTCGACGAGGCGATCGCGATCGGCGCGACGGGCGTGTGGCTCCAGCTCGGCGTGATCGACGAGGCCGCGGCCGAGCGGGCGCGCGCCGCCGGCCTGCGCGTCGTCATGGACCGCTGCCCGGCGATCGAGCTGCCTCGTCTTCGTCGGGCGGGGTGATGTCGGCCAGGCGCCGGTGCAGCCGGTCGCGGACCTCGTCGGCGTCGTAGGCGCCCTGCGCGCGGCGGCGGCGCGCGAGCACGACGCCGGTCGCCGCCACGCCGGCGACGCCCGCAAGGCCGATGAGCTTCCACGGCGGCCGCATCGGCGCGTAGGTTACGGCCCATGCGCGGCACGTGGGTCGCACTCGACGATGCGGTCGCGACGGCGGCCACGGGCGACATCTGGCTCTTCCGCGGCCGCTCGCTGGCCGACCGCGCGATCCAGACCGTCACGAACAGCCCGGTCAACCACGTCGGGATGGTCGTCGCGCTCGACGACCTGCCGCCGCTGCTGTGGCACGCGGAGCTCGGCCGCTCGCTCCCGGACGTGTGGACGGGGAAGCAGCAGCGCGGCGTGCAGCTGCACCTCCTGCGCGACGCGGTCGCCACCTGGGAGGAGCGCTACGGGCAGCGCGCCTGGATGCGGCAGCTCGAGGGCACGATCGAGCGCGAGCACGAGGACAAGCTGATGGAGATCATCGCCCGCTACGACGGCCGCTCCTTCCCGACGACGCCCGGGCTGGCCGCGCAGTGGCTCAACGGCCGCTTCCGCCGCTCCTCCTCGCTGGAGACGATCTACTGCGCCGAGCTCGTGGCCGTCACGTACCAGCACATGGGTCTGCTCCCGTCGCGCCGGCCGGCGAGCTGGTACGACCCCGGGCGCTTCTGGAGCGGCGACCGGATCGAGCTCGTGCCGCCGTTCGCGCTCGCCGCGGAGGTCGGGGTCCGCTGATGCCGCGCTACGTGGCCCTCCTGCGCGGCATCAACCTCGGCCCCCGGAACCGGGTGCCGATGGCCGAGCTGCGCGCGGCGCTCGAGGAGCTCGGGTACGAGGACGTCCGCACGCTGCTGCAGAGCGGCAACGTCGGCGTGACCAGCAGCCGGTCCGCGAAGGCGGTGCGGGAGGAGCTCGAGCAGGCGATCGCGGAGCGCTTCGGCGTCGAGACGGTCGTCGTGCTCCGCACGCGCAAGGAGCTCGAGGCGCTCGTGAAGGCGAACCCGCTCGGCGACGTCGCCGACGAGCCGAAGCGCCTCCAGGTCTGGTTCCTCACCGGCAAGCCGAAGGCCGCGGCGGTGAAGGAGATCGAGGCCGCCGACGTCGCGCCCGAGGTGATCGCCGTCGCGGGCAAGGAGATCCACGTCTGGCACGCGGGCGGCATCCAGCGCTCGCCGGCCTCGAAGGTCCTCGAGCGCGCCGACCTCGGCGCGATCGGCACCGCCCGCAACTGGAACACGGTCGAGAAGCTCCTCGACCTGGCGTGACGGGGTTCGAGCTCATCGGCGGGCCGGAGCCCGGACGGGTGACGCTCGTCGCGTACGACCCGGCCTGGCCGGCCCGCTACGAGCGGGAGCGGGCGCGGATCCTCGCGGCGCTCGGCGACCGGGCGCTCGCCATCGAGCACGTCGGCTCGACCGCGGTGCCGGGCCTCGCCGCGAAGCCGGTGGTCGACATCGACGTCGCGGTCGCCGACCCGGACGACGAGGCCGCGTTCGTCCCCGGCCTGGTGGAAGCCGGCTACGTGCTGCGCGTCCGCGAGCCGGGCCACCGGATGCTGCGCACGCCGGAGCAGGACGTCCACGTCCACTGCTGGCCTCCGGGCGACGAGAACATGGTCCGCGACCTGCGCTTCCGCGACCGGCTCCGCGCCTCCCCCGAGGACCGCGCCGCCTACGAGGCGCGCAAGCGCGAGCTCGCCGGCCGCGACTGGGCGCAGCGCCAGGACTACGCCGACGCGAAGGGCCCGCTGATCCGCGAGATCGCCGCGCGCGGCTAACCCGCGCGGGCCGGGCGGGGTACCGCCACCGCCCCCGCGCGGACCTTGCGGCGATGCCACAGCCAGGCCACGCCGCCGATCGGGAGCGCGAGCCAGTAGTTGATCAGCCGGTAGGCGAGCGTCGCGATCGCGGCCGCGCCGGCGGGGACGCCGATCAGGGCGAGGGTGCCGGTGAGGCCCGCCTCGACGACGCCGAGCCCGCCGGGGGTGACCGGGATCTGCGCCAGCAGCTGGGCCGCGCAGAACGCGAGCAGGACGAGCGACGGCCGCGGGTGCTGGCCGACGGCGGATAGCGCGGTCAGCAGCGTCACGTAGTCGAGCACCCAGCGCGCGGACGCCCCGGCGACGGCCTCCCACCAGCGCGTGCCGAACGCGCGCCGCACGAGGTTGCGCTGGACGAGGAACCGCTCCGGCAGGTCCTCCGCGGGCGGGTG